>PXBH01000145.1 GCA_003565555.1 Cryomorphaceae bacterium
CAACACGGGCGAAACTGCTTGCTTGGCCGATTGCAACGGCGACTTCGGTGGCTCCGCCTTCCTCGATAACTGCGGCGAATGCGTGGGCGGTCAAACAGGCGAAGTGGCTTGTGTCGCTGACTGCAATGGCGACTTCGGCGGCACTGCTTTCCTAGATGAATGCGGTGACTGTGTAGGCGGCAACACGGGTGAAACTGCTTGCTTGGCCGATTGCAACGGCGACTTCGGTGGCTCTGCCTTCCTTGACAACTGCGGCGAATGTGTAGGCGGTGAAACAGGCGAAGTGGCCTGTCTCGCTGACTGTAACGGTGACTTCGGCGGTACTGCCTTCCTCGACGAGTGCGGTGACTGCGTAGGCGGCAACACGGGCGAAACTGCTTGCTTGGCCGATTGCAACGGCGACTTCGGCGGAACTGCTTTCCTCGACGAGTGCGGTGAATGCGTAGGAGGAAATACGGGCGAAACAGCTTGCTTGAGCGACTGCAACGGCGTTTTCGGCGGTACCGCTGAGGTAGATGCCTGCGGTGTGTGTGTCGAGGACGGAGCGGAAAGTCCGTTCTGGAACCTGAGCTGTTCGGACTGTGCGGGAATACCAAACGGAGATGCTCTCCCGGGAATGCCTTGTGCTGTAGAGGAAATTAGCGGAATTTGGGATGAGTCTTGTGCGTGTCAACCTGAAGTAATTCCCGGTTGCGACAATTTCAAAATCTATCTCGCGAATTACAACGGAACAGGCGGGACAGATATTTACGAAGTTATCCCGGATGATTCGGAATACACCGCGGCCCTCAATTTTATCGCGGACATTGAGGTTCCCGTCAGCATCGCTTACAATGAGGCGGACGGGCTTCTCTACCTGGTCCATGTGTCGGAAGCTGTATACCAAACTTTGGATGTGCACGCTGCAGAACCTTCACTGAGCGGTATTTTTGACACCGGCTACAACCGATCCGGATTGACGGGTGCGGCTTTCGGTCCGCAGGGCATGCTTCATGTGGCGAGCGAGTCTTCGGGCCGTATCTACAGCTTTGATCCTGCGACCGGGGTCGGAACGGGTTTCAGCAATGCACCCGTCGCAAGCGGCGACATTGCATTCGGAGCGGAGGGCAACCTCTACATGGTCACCGGTGCGCCCCGCCGCGCATTTGAAATCATCAGCGGCGCGGGCAATCAGGTGCTCGGTATGGTGCCGCCGGGCTCCACCGGACTTGCATTGATGAGTGACGGCAAGTTTCTGCTTTCTGTCGAAGGCCGAAACAGGCTCTTCGTGGGAGATGAAGATGCTCAGGATACGGGATTGCGCTACGCACTGGAGTTGGATGGACAACCTTTTACGCTTTCAGACGGCGACCTCGCTTCGGGATGTGCTCCGCTTTTGTCTTCACTTTTTGCGGCTCCCGCCACTGCGTATACAGAGGCTCCTGAAATCACCCTGCGCGCATTACCGAATCCCACCGACGGGGCGGCAGTCATCACTTTCAGCACCACTGAAAATGACCGTGCGGTCGTAGAGATTTTCGATACCAAGGGCCGGCGCGTGGCAGAAGTGTTCAGCGGTGAAGCCGTTGCGGACTTCAATTACCGCCGCGATTTCGACGGTTCATTTTTGCCCACAGGCCTTTACATATGCCGATACACGGGTACGAAAACTACCGTCATCGAAAAAATCTTGATAACCAATTAATCAATCGCTGACCAATTAATCGTTTCAAGACGGACAGCCGCACTCCGAAAGGGGGGCGGCTGTTTTGCATTGGGCGTATTTATCTCCGATGGCGAACATTGCTTACCTTTGCATCAAATTAAAGCAAACCATGAAAAGAATTTTTCTCGCTTCGACAGTGCTTGCATTTGCAGCTGCTTGTACGGTAGGTACTACAGATAATGTAAGTGATTACGAAACTGATCCTGCTGATTTGGATCCTAAAAACGAAATGCACGAACACGGTGAAGCTAACGGCTCAGACATGCCCGCCACACCTGAGGGCGCCCGTGTTTTCTTTGCCAATCTTGAAGACGGGCAGGAAGTGACTTCGCCCGTGTATATCGAATTTGGTGTGGAAGGTATCGGGGTTGAACCCGCGGGCCCCGTTAATGAGGGAATGGGCCACCACCACATTCTCATCAATGAAGAACCCACCCCTCACGGTGTGGCTGTTCCCGCTGATGATACCCATATCCATTACGGGGGCGGACAGACTTCAGACACCTTAGACTTGCCTGCGGGGGAGCACACTTTAGTGCTTCAGTTTGCCGACGGCATCCACCGTTCATACGGGGAACAGCTGAGTGCCTCCATCAAGGTGAAGGTAACGGAGTAAGCTCCGGGACAAGTCGCCATACATTCGGCCGTCTCGCTTTTTCGGGACGGCTTTTTTTGCGGACAGCCGCGCCGTGACCGCCCGTTGGTTCAGTACGCCTTCAAGCTGATGTCGAGGCTCTTTACGCTGTGTGTAAGGGCACCCATTGACAGGAAATCTACGCCGCATTCCGCGTAAGCCCGAGCAGTTTCTTTGGTGATTCCTCCGCTCGCCTCGGTCTCGTACTTACCGCCGATACGTTTCACGGCCGTGCGCAGGTCCTCATAGCTGAAATTGTCGAGCATGATTCGATCGATGCCTCCCGTTGCGAGGATTTCATCCAATTCCTTCAGGTTTCGGGCTTCGATTTCCAAAGGGATCTCCGGCGCATTTGATTTGCGGTAATCATTCGCTTTTTCAATGGCTGCGCGGATTCCCCCGGCATAGTCGATGTGGTTGTCTTTGATCATCATCATATCGTACAGCCCGAAGCGGTGGTTTACCCCGCCCCCTATTTTAACGGCGAGCTTCTCCAAAAAGCGGATTCCCGGGGTGGTTTTTCTCGTATCCAGCACTCGGGTGTGCAAACCTTCCAAGGTGTCTGCTACTTCGCGAGTCACCGTGGCGATTCCGCTCATTCGCTGTATGCAGTTCAGGGCGAGTCGTTCTGCCTTGAGAATGCTTCTTGCCTTTCCGGAAACGGTCATGACCACATCTCCCGGGTTTACCCGAGCGCCGTCTTCGGTATGTATTTTCACTTTGAGTGAGCTGTCGATGAAGTAGAAGACCTGCTCCGCGATGCTGATTCCCGCCAAAACACCGGCTTCTTTGATCAGCATTTTGGCTCTGCCCTCTGCGTCTTCGGGTATGCAGGCATCTGAGGTATGGTCGCCGTCACCGATGTCTTCTCGCACTGCATTGCGAATAAATTCGTCGATCGTCATAGGGTTCGTCTGAGGGGTTGGTACAAAGATCGATGTTTTTTACCGATTGGTGCAGAGAGACCGGGCTCCTTGCTTGCGGTTACTCAAACATCTCTTTGACCTTCTGGAAAAATCCTTTCTCAGAATGGTTGACGTTTGGGGCGAAGTTCTCGCTTTCTCTGAATTTTTCGAGCACCTTTTTTTCTTCCTTGCTCAGTTCTTGCGGGGTCCAGATATTGATATTTACAAGGAGATCTCCCTTTCCGTAGGCTTCTACATGCGGCAGGCCTTTTCCGCGCAGGCGCACCAGCTTTCCGCTTTGTGTACCGGGATCAATATTGATTTTCGCCTTGCCCTCCACCAGCGGCACTTCATATGTACCGCCGAGTACGGCATCAATAAAACTGATGTAGAGATCGTAATGCAGGTTTTGACCGTTGCGCTTGAGCTTTGGGTGTTCGTTTTCTTCGATCACCACAAGAAGATCGCCCGCAACGCCGCCCGCAGGTCCCGCATTGCCCTTTCCGCGAATGTTCAGCTGCATGCCTTCTTCCACGCCGGGGGGAATGTCGATAGACATCACCTCTTCTTTTCTGATCAAGCCGTTGGCATCGGCACCTGCCGGTTTTTTGTCTACCGTTTTACCCACGCCGTTGCAAGCGGGGCAGGTGCTTGTGGTTTGCATTTGACCCAATATGGTATTGGCCACGCGGGTTACCTGACCCGTTCCTCTGCAGGTTTTGCAGGTGTCGTAAGTCACTCCCTCCGCTTCGACGAGCTTGTTGACTTTGATCTTTTTTACGGCACCGTTGAGCACTTCGTGGAGGTCGAGTTTCACGCGGATGCGAAGATTTGACCCCTTGAATACTCGGCGACGGCCTCCGGCGAATCCGCCGCCACCGCCGAATCCACCTCCGCCGCCGAATGCGCCGCCGAAGATATCCCCGAACTGGGAGAAGATGTCGTCCATACTCATCCCGCCGCCGAATCCGCCGGCCCCGCCGCGCACACCTTCGTGTCCGAAGCGGTCATAGCGTTGGCGCTTCTCGGGGCTGCTCAAAACCTCATAGGCCTCGGCTGCCTCCTTGAACAGCTGTTCGGCTTGCGGATCGTCCGGGTTTTTGTCGGGGTGGTACTTCAGCGCCATTTTGCGGTAAGCCTTTTTGATGGCTGCCGCATCGGCAGATTTGGGTATGCCGAGTATCTCGTAATAGTCTCTTTTGGCCATGTTATCGTCTTTCTTTCCCTTCTTACTGTCCTACCACCACCTTGGCATAACGCAGCACGTCGTCTCGGTAGAAATACCCTTTTTCCGCCACATCGACCACTTTTCCCTTCAGCGACTCATCCGGTGCGGGAATGTTTGTGATGGCCTCGTGGTATTCGGTATCAAAAGGCTTCTCAAGGGCATCCATCGGCTTCACACCTTGTGCCTCCATGGTGCGCATCAGCTTGTGATGGATGAGCTTGAATCCTTCTTTCACATTATTTAGGTCCTCGTCTGTTTCGTTCGAGGCGATGGCCCGGTCGAAGTCATCAATCACAGGGAGAAATGCCTTCAGCAGATCCGCCCCGGCGTTTTTCATCATGTCCAGCTTTTCTTTGGCTGTCCGACGTCGATAGTTGTCAAATTCGCTGTACAACCTGAGGTACTTGTCGTTCAGCGTGTCATACTTTTCCTGCAATTCCGTCAGGGCATCGGGTGCTGCAGTTTCCTCATTCGAATTCTCCTCGCCGGAACTTGATGCTCCGTCGGGGGTGGCGTGCGCTGCACTTTCGGTGGAAACATCCTCCTCAACACTTTGATTATCTTTATTTTCTTTGGCCTTATCGGTCATCATATCAGCGTTTGTGTTCATATTTCTCAAGCCTTTTCGGCAAATAGCAGACCATTTCGGAAAGGATGCCACATTGTCGGGACTATTCCGAATCCCTGATGCGACGCATGGCTTTTTCCGGATCGAGGTTCTCAATTTTTTTGCCTTTTGCGGTCTCAATGCTCGTGTTGATCTCAAAGCCTATGAGCAGTACTATATTGTTGAAATACAGCCAGAGCATCACCACGAGGATAGAGCCCACCGACCCGTAAAGTTTGTTGTAATTGCCGAAATTATTGACAAACCAAGCGAAGAGGGAGGAGACGATGATCAGCCCTATGGTGGCAAAGGTGGCGCCCGCGTTGAAAGCGCGCCATTTGCCCGTATGGCCCGCTTTGTAAAGCAGGGAAATGCCCAGCTCGAAAATCAGCACCACGAGAATCCACTTGGCGATTTCCAGAAGAAAAACGAAAATGTCGTGGCCGATGATGTCGATATCGCGCAGGTACGAAAAGACCGGGCTGCTGAAGGTGATCAGGGCCACGCCGATCACCACCATGATGCTGAGTAAGATCATCAGCCCGAAGGCGGTGACGTATTGCATCACAATTCCGCGCTCGCGCACGTCGTGGTAGCTGTGTGAAAAACTGTCGAGAATGGCCGTTATGGCATTGGAAGAATACACCAGTGCCAGCAGGAAGGAGATGCTGATCAGCGTCTGCTGTTTTTGATTGATGAGGTCGTCGAGGGTTTGCTCCATCAGCTCGAAGGCCGATTCGGGCATGAGGCGCGCAATTCCGTTGAGCAGGTTTTCCTGAAAACTGTCTATCGGAATAAAGGGGATCGTGGAGAGCAGCACAATGAGAAAAGGGGGGATGGCCAAGAGCACCCGAAACGAAACTGCGGATGCACGGGTGGTAATCCGCCCCATCCGCATTCCCTCTACAAAAAATGCCAGTACCTGGTAAAGGCTGAGTCCTTGAAATCCGGGAAGAACGAGCTTATGCGAAATATACACAGCCTTCCGCACCGGCCGACTGCCGGTAAAGCGTTCTATCCATCGGTTCCAAAAACTCATTACAGTGCTTACAAGCGTAGCCGCGAAGGTAGCACAAATACGCCGTTTGGCATGTCAGGCGGATGCGTGAGATACCTTGCAGCTGTCAGAGAATCTTCAAAACCCCGAAATCAGGTTGTCAAGCGCCATATGCAAATCAGCGCCGCGGAGATTTTTGGCAAGGATTTTTCCCTCGGCGTCGATCAGAATGCTGTAGGGGATACTCCTTATGCCGTATGTGCCCACCGAGGCTGATTGCCATCCGCCGAGGTCACTCACGTGGTATTTCCAATCCAACTTGTCTTGGGCAATGGCCTCCCCCCATTTGTTTTTGCTTTTGTCCAGACTTACGCTGTACACTTCGAATCCCTTGGCGTCTTTAAACTTGGCTTTACTGTACTTCTTGTAAGCATTCACCACGTTGGGGTTTTCTCTTCTGCAGGGCATGCACCACGAAGCCCAAAAGTCAATTAAAACCACTTTCCCCCGAAGAGATGAGAGCTTGTAGGTTTTCCCGTCCGGGCTTTCAAATTCGAGCTCGGGTGCGGTGTCTCCGATGTTGAGCCCCGTATTTTGGCTTTGGATCTCTTCTTCAGGAGCATTATTCGGTCCGGTCTCTTCTTCCGAACCCGGCGTATGATTTGCCGGCACCAAACCGAGAATACCGAGCATTGAAGTGATTAATAGCTTGTTTAACATGGTTCTGAGTTTTTAGCGGCTTTCTGCAATCTTCAGACCAAATTAGGCAATCCTCTCGATTTTTGCTCCTATGCTGTTCAGGCGCTCATCGATATTTTGATAACCGCGGTCAATTTGCTCAATATTGTGAATCGTGCTGGTGCCGTCGGCGCTCATGGCCGCGATCAGCAGCGATACTCCGGCGCGTATGTCGGGTGAGGTCATCGAAATGCCGCGGAGATTCACCTGCCGGTCCAGTCCGATCACTGTGGCACGGTGGGGATCGCAGAGAATGATTTGCGCACCCATGTCGATGAGTTTATCGACGAAAAACAGGCGGCTCTCAAACATTTTCTGGTGGATCAGTACCGAGCCTTTGGCTTGGGTGGCCGTCACGAGCACAATGCTGAGGAGGTCAGGGGTGAAGCCCGGCCATGGGTGGTCGCTGATGTTCATGATCGAGCCGTCGATGTAGCTTTCAATCTCGTAGTGATCCTGCTCGGGCACGAAGATATCATCCCCTCGTCGCTCCAGCTGAATCCCGAGCCTGCGGAAGGTATCGGGGATCAGGCCGAGCATGGGGTAGTTCACATCTTTGATTGTGATCTCAGATTGTGTCATGGCGGCCAGACCGATAAAACTTCCGATCTCAATCATATCGGGCAGCACGCGGTGGGTACACCCGGAGAGGTAATCGGTACCTTCGATTTCCAGTTTGTTTGAGCCGATGCCGGAAATTTTGGCCCCCATGCTGTTGAGCATTTTGCAGAGCTGCTGAAGGTAGGGCTCGCAGGCGGCGTTGTAGATCACAGTGGTGCCTTTGGCCATGGTAGCAGCCATCACGATATTAGCCGTACCCGTTACGGAAGGTTCGTCGAGATGCATGAACACCCCTTTCAGATTGCTCGCCTCGACGCGGTAGAAGTGATCGCCCGGATCGAAATTGAACTCTGCACCGAGTTTCTGAAATCCGATAAAGTGGGTGTCCAATCTTCTGCGCCCGATTTTGTCACCGCCGGGCTTTGGAATATACCCTTTGCCGAAGCGTGCGAGAAGGGGCCCCACCAGCATTACAGAGCCGCGCAGGCTGCTGCCTTTTTTCTTAAAGGCATCACTGTGGAGGTACTCGATGTCTACATTATCGGCGGTGAAGGCATAGTGCTCCGGAGCGAGTTTTTCGGTTTTCACGCCGAGGTCGCCGAGGAGATCGATCAGCTTATTGACATCAACGATGTTCGGAACATTTTCGATTTCTACGCGCTCCGGGGTGAGCAAGACGGCACAGAGTATTTGCAGTACTTCGTTTTTGGCGCCTTGCGGAGTGAGTTCTCCCTTGAGTCGATGGCCGCCTTCAATTTTGAATGTTCCCATGGATCAATTGCGTTTCTTGCGGGGCTTCTTTCTCGATCTGCCTTTGCGGCCTTTATTTTGGTTGCTGCGCTGGTTCGGGTTGATTCCCATTTGCTGGGCTATGCGGCCCGCAGAAGCCAGCTTTTCCTCGGGGTTTTCGAGAATCAGCTTTCCTTTGGAGAGTATTTTGAGGTCGTTCGCGATGACTTCGTCACGAACGGAGTTTTGCGCCCATACCATGTAGGTGCGCTTCATCAGGTTGGCAATGCCCACGGTAGCCTGTTTGCGCTTTTCTTCGTCTTCTTCCGCACTCACTTCTTCAACGATGCGCTCAATGGTTTTTCCGTAGTGACCGAAACGAATCTCGGTTTGGGGATATTTGAGTTGCTTGGGCTTTTCGGCGAGCACCGACTTTTCAGGTTTGGGATACGGAGAGTCCACATCCAGCTCAAAATTGCTCATGATGTGAATGTGGTCCCAAAGTTTGTGCTTAAAATCTTCTGTGTCGCGGAGCATGGGAAACAGGTTGCCCATGGTGCTGATGATGGCGTTGACGCACCGGTTGCGCTCTTCTCTGTCTTCGATGGTCATGGCGTGCTCCACCATTCTGTGGATGCTTCTGCCGTATTCCGGCAGCACGAGATCAGGTCGTGAGCTGTTATAGCTGATTTTCATAGATTTATTTCGGATTTCTCAATTTGGTAAGCGGCCTCGGCCATTGAGTCTTGCGGGAGCATTTCCCGCTGAAGAATGCCAAATGTACACATATTTATACAGCCTCCTTAAGCGAGCACTTTGAGTTTGGCAAATTTCAACAGCAATTGCTTCTGTCCTACGGACGGAAAGAACACCGTGGCTTTTTCGCCTTCCACATTGAGCACCTTACCCTTGCCGAATTTTGCATGCTCCACGCGAGCCCCGGTCACGATGTCGGCGGAGGAGCTTCCCGTGTCGGCATCAGGTGCTCCCTGAGTGCGGGCCTGCGTGACCCGCTTGAGCTGTTTGCCTCCCGAAGTGGGGGGTGCGGGTGTCGGTCTGCGTGGTTCGGATTTTTGCGGGGAGGTATTTCGGGTGTATCCCGATTTTCCGAAAGGTGAGGAGCCCCCGCCCCACGGAGTTTCATCGAAACTGTCGAAACGCTCCCTGTGTGGGCGTGCTGACCTCAATTCGGGCATATCGAGAAAATCAGGCTCGATTTCTTCGATGAAGCGGCTCGGTTCGCAGTGGTTGAGCTGCCCGTAGCGGTAGCGGCTCATTGCGTACGAAAGTACAGCACGCTTCTCTGCCCGTGTGAGGGCTACGTAAAAGAGTCGCCGCTCTTCCTCAAGTTCGCTGCGCTCACTCAATGAGAGCTGGGAAGGAAAGAGGTTTTCTTCGAGGCCAACGATGTATACATGCCCGAACTCGAGTCCTTTGGAAGCATGTATGGTCATCAGGTTTACCTTGTTGTCATCACCGTCTTCCTGATCTGCATCCGTCAGGAGGGCCACATCTACCAGAAAGTCGGCGAGTTTCGGTTTTTCTCCGTCGGCGGTATTTTCTTCGTTTTCGGCAAATTCACGGATACCCCCCAAGAGCTCTTGCACGTTCTCGTATCTGCTCAGCCCTTCGGGACTCTTGTCTGCATAAAGCTCGCGGAGCAGGCCCGCAGATTTTGCAATGTGTTCGGCTGCTGAAGCCGCGTCGGTCTTTTCAGCTTCTGCACGGAAGCTTTTGATCATCACGGCAAATTCGTCGAGCTTCTTTCGCGTTCCCGCGTTTACCGGCAGTGAGTCCAAATTTTCGGTAATCACCGACCAGAGGCTGACCTTGGCAGCGTCGGCCGCTACGGCCATTTTTTCGAGGGTAGTCTTGCCGATGCCGCGGGCGGGATAGTTCACGACGCGCTTGAACGACTCTTCGTCGTGCGGATTTGCCGTAAGGCGGTAATAGGCGAGGATGTCTTTGATCTCCTTGCGCTGATAGAAGGACTGACCGCCGTAGATGCGGTAGGGAATGTTGAGCTTGCGCAGTCCCTCTTCCATGGCGCGGCTCTGTGAATTGGTGCGGTAGAGGATGGCGTAATCGCGGTAGGCATCGCCGGTTTCGGCTTGGTTGCTGAATATGTCGTTGGACACGAAGAGGCCCTCATCATTGTCAGAGAGCGAACGCACCACGCGAATCAGTTCTCCGCTTCCGTTGTCTGTCCAGACTTTTTTCTCGATTTGGTTGCGGTTTTTGGCGATGATGCTGTTGGCGGCTGCTACGATGTTTTTGGTCGAGCGGTAGTTTTGTTCCAGTTTGTACAGGCCGTAGTCCGGATAGTCCTTTTTGAAATTGAGGATATTCTCAATATTGGCTCCCCGAAAGCCGTAAATGCTCTGCGCGTCATCGCCCACCACGCAAAGGTTCTCATTGAGGGCCGCGAGTTTCTTTACGATCAGGTACTGACTGAAGTTGGTGTCTTGGTACTCATCCACCATGATGTATTTGAACTTGTGCTGGTATTTGTGCAGCGTTTCGGGAAAGTCGCGGAGCAGCACATTGGTTTTGTAGAGCAGGTCGTCAAAGTCCATGGCAGACGACTTAAAGAGGCGCAGGTTGTACTCCCGGTAAATCAGGGCCATTTTGGGGCGTCCGCTCGTTTCATCGTCTGCGGTGATCTCGGGATGTTGGGCGTATGCTTTGGCGGATATGAGACTGTTCTTGGCTGATGAGATTCGGTTCAGCACGTACCCCGGCTTGTACATCTTATCGTCGAGACCCATCTCTTTAATGATGGCTTTGATGAGGTTCTTGCTGTCCGTGGTGTCGTAGATGGAGAAGTTAGAAGGGTAATTGAGCTTCTCAGATTCAATGCGAAGGATACGGGCGAAAATGCTGTGGAAGGTGCCCATCCAAATATTGCGCGCCTCGGTACCGCCGATGAGCAGGGAGATGCGCTCTTTCATTTCACGGGCGGCCTTGTTGGTGAATGTGAGTGCCAAAATCGTGAAGGGATCTGCGCCTTTATTAATAAGGTGGGCGATGCGGTAGGTGAGTACCCGTGTTTTTCCGGAACCGGCACCGGCAATCACCATGGAGGGGCCTTCGGTATTTTCCACGGCGGCGCGCTGGGCGGGGTTGAGTTCTTTGAGATAATCCATTTCGGCAAAATTACGATTTCCCTTCAGCCTCTTGCGCTTTTTTCTCGCGAAGCATGTAGCCCTTTCTCTCTGCGAAAAAAGGTGTCGCTTTCGGTGCGGGCCGGAGGCATTCTCGGCGGTGATTTCTGTTGAAAAATTCTTTCCCGAAACGTAGGGTACGCAGTTCGGGAGCCGCACGGAGCGGCGGCGCACATGATTTTATCCGCAAGCAGCCCTTTGCCCCGGCGGGGCGGGGCTTTTGCTGTGAAAATTAATTGATGTGCGCTGTTGTTTTGTACAGTAATTCTTGTACATTTGCACCCCCAATTTAGGGAAGTGCTGCGTAGTCAGCGCTGAAAAAACTTGAATAAGAGCAACTTTAAGAATTATGCCAACGATATCCCAACTGGTGCGCAAAGGTCGGGTTACCAAGCCGAAAGTGAGTAAAGCAGCTGCTTTGGCCTCGTGCCCGCAGCGTCGCGGTGTATGTGTACGTGTGTACACCACCACTCCCAAAAAGCCAAACTCAGCCATGCGTAAAGTAGCACGTGTGCGCCTTACCAACGGTAAAGAAGTGAACGCCTACATCGGCGGAGAAGGACACAACCTCCAAGAGCACAGCATCGTGTTGGTGCGCGGCGGAAGGGTGAAGGATCTCCCGGGTGTGCGTTACCACATCGTGCGCGGTGCACTCGATACAGCGGGTGTGGGCGGCAGAACACAGCGTCGCTCTAAGTACGGAACCAAAAGGCCCAAGCCTCAGAAATAATCTGATCACCTGAAGTCATGAGAAGAAAGACTGCAAAAAAGCGCATCACCCTCCCGGATCCCAAATTTAATGAGGTGTTGGTCACCAAGTTTGTGAACAACATGATGCTTCAAGGTAAAAAGAACCTCGCTTATAAAATCTTTTACGATGCCCTCGCCATTGTGGATGAGAAGTCGGAAGAGCCGGGCCTTGAGGTTTGGAAAAAAGCATTGTCAAATGTGACCCCTGCTGTAGAAGTGCGCAGCCGACGGGTGGGAGGGGCCACCTTTCAAATCCCCCAGCCCGTTCGCGAAAACCGCAAGCTGGCTATGGCTATGCAATGGTTGATCTCATTTTCGCGCAAGCGCAATGAAAAAACAATGAGCCAGCGTTTGGCCAATGAAATTATGGCTGCGGCCCGTGAAGAAGGTGCTGCATTCAAAAAGAAGGAGGACACGCACCGTATGGCAGAAGCCAACCGCGCATTCTCGCATTTCAGATTTTAAATAAACGCCGAGAAACAGTATAACAATGGCAAAGAGAGACCTTACATACACGCGGAACATCGGAATTGCAGCGCATATCGATGCCGGCAAGACGACCACTACGGAGCGTATCTTGTACTACGGCGGTGTGAGCCACAAAATCGGTGAAGTGCACGACGGTGCCGCCACCATGGACTGGATGGAGCAAGAGCAGGAGCGCGGTATTACCATTACTTCTGCAGCGACTACCCTCAATTGGCCCTACCGCGGAAAAGATTACCATGTGAATATCATCGACACCCCGGGCCACGTGGACTTCACCGTAGAAGTGAACCGCTCGCTCCGTGTACTCGACGGATTGGTATTTCTTTTCAGCGCCGTAGACGGCGTGGAGCCGCAATCAGAGACCAACTGGAGGCTCGCAGACAATTACAACGTGCCCCGCATCGGCTTCGTCAACAAGATGGACCGTCAGGGTGCCGATTTCCTCAATGTATGCGGACAGGTGAAGACCATGCTCGGGAGCCACGCCCTCCCGCTCCAATTGCCCATCGGCGCTGAAGACGACTTCAAAGGAGTGATCGACCTGATCAACTTCCGCGGAATCGTTTGGAATGAGGAGGACATGGGTATGACATTTAACGAGGTGGATATACCCGCCGAGTTGATGGAGGAAGCGGAAGAGTACCGCGAAAAATTGCTCGAGGCCGTTGCTGAGTTCAACGATACCCTCATGGAAAAATATTTCGAGGATCCCGAATCGCTCACCGAGCGCGAAATCCTCGACGCTCTGCGCGAAGCCACCATTGCGGGAAAAGTAGTTCCCATGATGTGTGGTTCGGCCTTTAAAAACAAAGGCGTGCAGGCTATGCTCGACATGGTGATGGAGATCCTTCCTTCACCTCTGGATGTAGAAGCCATTGTAGGTACCAACCCCGACACGGATCAGGAAGAGAAGCGTAAGCCGGGTTATGATGAGCCTTTTGCCGCCCTCGCCTTTAAAATTGCTACCGACCCCTTCGTAGGTCGTCTGTGCTTTTCCAGGGTGTATTCGGGCGTGCTTGAGTCGGGCTCATACGTGCTCAATGCCCGTACCACGAAGAAAGAGCGCATCTCGCGTATCTTCCAAATGCATGCCAATAAGCAGAACCAAATTGATACCCTCGGCGCCGGTGACATCGGAGCTCTTGTAGGCTTCAAGGACATCAAGACAGGGGATACACTCTGTGATGAGAAGCGTCCCATCGTGCTTGAATCTATGAATTTCCCCGAGCCGGTAATCGGTTTGGCCATCGAGCCCAAGACGCAGTCCGATGTGGACAAACTCGGTATCGCGCTTTCAAAACTGGCTGAAGAAGACCCCACTTTTCAGGTGAAGACCGATGAGGATTCGGGACAAACTGTCATCAGCGGTATGGGAGAGCTTCACCTCGATATTATTTGCGACCGCCTCCGCAGGGAGTTTAAAGTGGAAGTAAATCAGGGTGCGCCTCAGGTTTCATACAAAGAGGCCATCAGCGGAAGCGTAGCACACCGCGAAGTGTACAAGAAGCAGACCGGTGGTCGCGGAAAATTCGCGGACATTCAGGTAGTGATCGAGCCCGGTTCGGCAGAAAAGCCCGGATTGGAATTCGTCAATGAAATTAAGGGCGGAAACGTACCGCGTGAATTCATTCCTTCGATTGAAAAAGGATTCGCCGAAGCCATGAAAAACGGTGTACTTGCCGGATATCCTCTGGATTACCTGAAGGTGACACTGAAGGACGGTTCTTTTCACGCGGTTGACTCTGACCAACTCTCTTTTGAGTTGGCTGCGAAACTCGCATTCCGCACCGCTATTCCCAAGGCAAGTCCGGTACTCTTGGAGCCTATCATGAAGCTCGAAGTGTTGACTCCTGAGGAAAACATGGGGGACATTGTAGGCGACCTCAACCGCCGTCGCGGCATGATGGAAGGTATGGGCGACCGCTCCGGCTCTAAAGTCGTAAAGGCAAAGGTGCCCCTTTCGGAAATGTTTGGCTACGTGACGCAACTGCGCACCATGTCGTCCGGCCGGGCTACCTCTACCATGGAATTTTCACACTTTGCCGAAGCGCCGAAAAACGTGGCTGACGAAGTGATCGCCAAGGTGAAAGGTAAAAACGTAGAAGCATAAACCGCAGTATTCATAACGATGAGTCAGAAAATTCGCATAAAGCTTAAGTCATACGACCACAACCTTGTCGACAAGTCGGCAGAGAAGATCGTAAAGACAGTAAAGACAACAGGAGCCGTGGTGAGCGGACCTATTCCGCTGCCCACCCACAAGCGCATCTACACGGTTTTGCGTTCTCCCCACGTGAATAAGAAGTCACGCGAGCAATTTGAGCTTTGCGCCTACAAGCGCTTGCTCGACATCTACAGTTCGTCTTCAAAAACAGTAGATGCACTCATGCGCCTTGAGCTCCCCAGCGGAGTAGAGGTGGAAATCAAAGTTTGACACAGTAATAACCAGGAAAATGCCGGGATTAATAGGTAAAAAAATCGGAATGACCAGCATGTTCAATGCGGACGGTAAAAACGTCGCTTGCACAATTATACAGGCCGGTCCTTGCGTGGTAACGCAAGTGAAGACCGAAGAGACTGACGGATACAATGCCGTTCAGCTCGGCTTCGGCGAAAGGAAGGAGAAACATACTCCCGCTCCAATGAAAGGGCATTTCAAAAAAGCGAAGACTACACCGAAGCGAAAGCTCGTAGAGTTTTCAGGTTTTGAACAAGACTTGAAGGCCGGTGACGAGATCGGGGTGGACCTTTTTCAGGAAGGTGAGTTCATCGACGTATCGGGAAAGACCAAAGGAAAGGGTTTTCAGGGCGTAGTGAAGCGCCATGGTTTCGGCGGGGTGGGTCAAGCCACCCACGGTCAGCACAACCGCGGACGTGCGCCGGGATCTATCGGTGCTGCATCTTATCCCGCACGTGTATTCAAAGGAATGCGCATGGCCGGCCAAACGGGCAATTCAAAGGTGACCTTCGAGAACAGTGAAGTGCTCAAAATAATCCCCGAGCAGTCGCTCCTCATCGTGCGCGGATCTGTACCCGGCCCGAACGGCGGTTACGTAATTTTAGAAAGAAACTGACATGGACGTAGCAGTATACAATATTCAGGGTAAAGAGACCAAGAAGGTCGCTCTGAACGAGGAAATATTCGGGATTGCGCCCAATGACCACGCCATCTATCTCGACGTTAAGCAATACGGTGCCAACAACAGGCAAGGTACGCACAAGACCAAAGAGCGTGCTGAAATTGCCGGAAGTACCCGTAAGATTAAGAAGCAAAAAGGTACAGGCACTGCCCGTGCCGGCAGCATCAAGAATCCGCTCTTCCGCGGAGGAGGACGTGTTTTCGGACCGAAACCCCGCGACTACAGCTTTAAGCTGAATAAGAAGCTGAAGGTTTTGGCGAGAAAGTCGGCGCTGAGCTACAAGGCCAAAGACAACATGATCACCGTGGTGGAGGACTTCAAAATGGACAGCCCCAAGACGAAGCACTACCTGGCCATCATGGATGCACTTAAAGTTTCTGATCAAAAACCGCTTTTGGTGTTGAGCGAGAAAGATAAAACACTATCTTTGTCCTCCCGAAATTGCCAAGGGCATAAAGTTGTGTCGGCCAATGAGTTATGTACTTATGACATTCTCCGACACAAGGCACTGGTAATCTCGGAAAGCGCATTGCCGCTTATTGAGAATAACTTAAACCGCTTTCAACGATGAGTCAAATTATCATTAAGCCGATCATCACGGAGAAAATGACTGCTGTAACCGAGGATCTAAATCGGTTCGGTTTCATTGTGGACAATACGGCCAACAAGATTCAGATCAAGGATGCGGTTGAAAAGCTTTACGGTGTGAACGTGGAGAATGTATGGACCATGCGTTATGCCGGAAAGTCAAAGAGCAAGTTTACAAAGGCGGGATTGATCTCGGGAAAAACAAAGGCTTTTAAGAAAGCTGTTGTTTCTCTTGCCGAAGGAGAGACCATTGACCTTTACAGCAACATTTAACAAGAGTAAAGATGCCTGTAAGAAAATTACGACCCACTACACCGGGACAACGCCATAAGATTATCGGGACCTTCTCGGAGGTGACCGCGTCAAAGCCGGAGAAGAGCCTGTTGGCTCCCATGAAAAAATCGGGCGGACGTAACAACACCGGTAAAATGACCATGCGTTACATGGGGGGCGGGCATAAGCGTCGCTACCGTATCATTGACTTCAAGCGCAATAAGTTTGGAGTGAACGGAACCGTAGAGACCGTTGAATATGATCCGAACCGTACCGCGCGTATTGCCTTGGTTAAATACGCGGACGGTGAAAAGCGTTACATCATCGCTCCCGAAGGTATTCAGGTAGGACAGACCGTAGTAAGCGGAGAAGGTGCTCCTGTGGAAGTGGGCAATGCCCTTTTTCTGAAAGACCTTCCTTTGGGTACGGTGATACACAATATCGAAATGAAGCCCGGTCAGGGCGGAATCATCGCCCGCGGTGCCGGGGCTTACGCCCAGCTCAACGCACGCGACGGTAAGTATGCCATTCTCAAAATGCCGAGCGGTGAAACCAGAATGATTCTGACTTCCTGCCTTGCCACGGTAGGAAGCGTGAGCAACGGGGAGCATTCCCTTGAAATTTCGGGAAAGGCGGGCCGCAGCCGATGGAAGGGACGTCGTCCCAGAGTGCGCGGTGTAGTGATGAACCCCGTAGATCACCCGATGGGCGGTGGAGAAGGCCGTGCCTCAGGAGGTCACCCGCGTTCGCGCAACGGTATCCCCGCCAAGGGATACAAGACCCGGAGCAAGAAAAAAGCTTCGAACAAATACATTATTGAACGCAGAAAGAAATAATTGAAGCATGAGTCGATCGCTTAAAAAACCGCCTTTCGTGCACTACAAGCTTCAAAAGCGTGTAGATGACGCACAGTCGGCAGGAAAGAAATCCGTGATCAAAACATGGTCGAGGGCCAGCACCATCACACCTGATTTTGTAGGCTTGACCGTCGCAGTTCACAACGGTAACAAATTTATACCCGTTTATGTCACCGAGAATATGGTGGGACATAAATTGGGAGAATTTTCTCCGACGCGCACCTTCCGAGGCCACGCCGGAAACCGAAAAGACAAGAAAAGATAATTTGCCTGAAGGCAATAAATTGAATACCCATGGGTAACAGGAAAAGACTGGCAGCAGAAGCACGCAAAGAGGCCCGAAAGAAAGTGGCTGTTGCAAAGCTGAACAATGTGCCGACATCTCCCCGAAAGATGAGGCTTGTGGCTGATGTGATTCGCGGCGAAGATGTGCTCAAAGCACTGGCCGTATTGAAACACATGCCGCAAGATGCAGCGCGTCGCTTGGAAAAACTTCTGCTCAGTGCCATTGCCAACTGGCAGGCAAAACACGAAGATGAAAGTGCCGACGACGCCAACCTCGTGGTCAAAGAAATCTCAGTAGACAGTGCCAGGATGCTTAAGCGTCTGCGTCCCGCTCCTCAAGGAAGGGCCCACCGCATTCGCAAGCGATCAAACCACGTCACTATTATACTCGACAGCGCCAAATAATTATGGGACAAAAAACAAATCCAATAGGAAACAGACTTGGTTTCATCCGCGGATGGGATTCTAACTGGTTCGGGGGCAACGACTATTCAGATAAGATCGTTGAAGACGACAAAATACGCCAGTACCTTAAGGTGCGTTTGGCCAAGGCCAGCGTTGCTTCCGTCATCATCGAGCGCACACTGAAGCTGGTGACCATTACGATCAAAACAGCGCGTCCCGGAATTATCATCGGTCGTCAGGGAAGTGAAGTGGACAAGCTCAAAGAAGAGTTGAAGAAGTTGACCGGAAAAGACGTGCAGATCAACATTTTTGAGATCAAGCGCCCGGAACTCGACGCCCGTCTTGTGGCAGACAGTATAGCCCGTCAAATCGAGGGGAGGATTTCCTTCCGACGCGCGGTCAAAATGTCCATTGCCTCTACTATGCGTATGGGTGCAGAGGGAATCAAGGTAACTGTTTCGGGGCGTCTCAACGGTGCTGAAATGGCTCGGACGGAATCTTACAAAGAAGGACGTACACCTTTGCACACATTCCGTGCTGACATTGATTACGCCCTCTCGGAAGCCCACACAAAAATGGGACGCATCGGCGTCAAAGTGTGGATTTGTAAAGGAGAAGTGTACGGCAAACGAGACCTTTCCCCGATTATCGAGACGGGAAAAACGCAGGCCGCTCAGCCCAAAGGTATGCCGCGCAGACCGCGCGGAGGTGCACGCGGAGGCCGCAGATAAGATTAATTGAAGCGAACAATATTCAGAAGCGATGTTACAGCCAAAGAAAACGAAATTCAGAAAGATGCAGAAAGGCCGCATGAAGGGCAACGCGACCCGCGGTACTTCGATTGCTTTCGGCTCTTTCGCCATCAAAACCCTCGATGAGGCCTTCATTACCTCGCGACAGATCGAGGCCGCACGTATTGCGGTAACACGCTTCATGAAGCGTGAAGGAAAAGTGTGGATCCGCATCTTCCCGGACAAGCCCATAACGGCAAAACCGGCCGAAGTAAGGATGGGTAAAGGAAAAGGTGCGCCCAGCCACTGGGTAGCTCCCGTACGTCCGGGCCGTGTTTTGTTCGAGGCAGACGGCGTTCCGTTGAATGTTGCTCAGGAGGCATTGCGTCTTGCCGCGCAAAAACTGCCGGTGAGAACCAAGTTTATTGTTCGAAGAGATTACCAAGCATAATTCCGGAGTGATGAAAGCAAAAGACATAGCAGAGCTCACCACGGCTGAAGTAGCCGAGAAGCTCGAAATCGAGTTGGAAAACTACAACAAGTTGAAGCTCAATCACGCGGTGGCTCCTTTGGAGAATCCTGTACAGTTGAGGTTCAAGAGAAAATTTATCGCACGCCTGAGAACAGACCTGCGCAAAAGAAAAACGGCTGAGGCCGCGAAATAACACTTTATCATGTCAGAAGAGAAAGTCATGTCAGAGGAGAAAGCTGCGGAAGGCTTGCAAAGAAATTTGCGGAAGCAGCGCGTCGGCGTCGTTACAAGCGACAAAATGGACAAGTCCATCAGCGTCGTTGTCGAGCGCAAAGTGAAACACCCCCTTTACGGGAAATTCATGAAGAGCACCAAGAAATTCATGGCGCACGACGAGAAGAATGATGCCAATATCGGTGACACCGTACGGATCATGGAAACCAGAAAGCTGAGCAAAAACAAGAATTGGCGCTTGGTTGAAATCCTCGAAAGAGCTAAATAATATTGAACGATGATACAGCAGGAAAGCAGGCTTAAAGTAGCCGACAACAGCGGCGCCAAAGAAGTGCTATGCATCCGAGTCCTCGGAGGAACCGGACGCAGGTATGCCTCTATAGGTGACAAGATTGTTGTATCTGTGAAGGCTGCGATGCCTTCCGGAAATATCAAGAAGGGCGTGGTTTCCAAAGCCGTTGTGGTGCGTACCCGAAAGGAAGTGCGCAGACAGGACGGATCCTACATCCGTTTTGACGACAATGCCGTGGTATTACTTAACAATGCCGGCGAAATGCGCGGAACGCGAATCTTCGGCCCGGTAGCACGTGAATTGCGTGACAAGCAATTTATGAAGATTGTATCACTGGCTCCAGAAGTACTCTAAATTACAGAGCAATGAAAATTCACATTAAGAAAGACGACCTGGTTGAGGTAATCAGCGGCGAGCATAAGGGAAGCACCGGAAGGGTGGTATCCGTAGACCGCGAAAAATACCGTGCCGTCGTAGAAGGCGTAAATTTGGTGTCAAAGCACACCAAGCCGGGTGCCGACAATCCTCAGGGCGGCATCATCAAAAAAGAAGCACCTCTGCACATCAGTAATTTACTTTTGGTAAATGCCAAGACAGGCAAAGGTGAAAGGGTAGGCCGCAAGAAAGACGCCGAAGGCAAATCAGTGCGGTATTTCAAAAAATCAGGTGAACTCGTATAATCATGTACACACCCAGGCTCAAGACCAAATATAAGGAAGAAGTAATGCCCGCACTGGCCAAAGAATTTGGCTATAAGTCGAGCATGGAAATTCCCAAAATTGAAAAGATTTGTCTCAATCAGGGACTCGGCGACGCGGTGGCTGATAAGAAAATTATCGACAGCGCCGTGGAGGAGATGACCAATATCGCAGGTCAGCGCGCAGTGCCTACCTATTCCCGAAAGGACATCTCAAACTTTAAGCTGAGAAAAGGAATGCCCATCGGAGCGCGGGTTACCATCCGCGGTGACAAGATGTATGAGTTTCTCGACAGGCTCATTTCGGTGTCTTTGCCCAGAACGCGCGACTTTCGCGGTGTGAAAGCCACGGGATTCGACGGCAGGGGAAACTTCACCATGGGCGTCCAAGAACAAATCATTTTCCCCGAGATCAACATTGAAAAAGTGAACAAAATCAACGGAATGGACATCACGTTCGTAACCAATGCGAAAAGTGACGAAGAGGCGAAAGCTCTTCTGGGTGCATTCGGATTTCCGTTTACCAAGAAATAAGCAGTAAGATGGCAAAAGAATCAATGAAAGCCCGCGAGCGTAAACGCCTTAAAATGGTGGAAAAATACGCAGCCAAGCGCGAGCAGCTTAAAAAAGAAGGCGACTGGGATGCACTGCAGAAGCTTCCCAAAAACTCCTCTAAGGTGCGTCTGCACAACAGATGTCTCCTCACGGGAAGGCCCCGCGGCTATATGCGTCAGTTTGGGATTTCCAGGGTAACTTTCCGGGAAATGGCCTTGGACGGCAAGATTCCCGGTGTGAAAAAAGCAAGTTGGTAACGCTCACGCAGTAAAAAGAACATCATGTACTCTGATCCAATATCTGACTACCTCACCCGCGTGCGAAATGCCATCATGGCTCGCAAAAAAGTGGTAGAAATCCCCGCATCTAACATCAAGAAGGACATCACCAAAATCTTGATGGATAAAGGCTATATTCTCAATTACAAATTCGAGGATGACAGCGTCCAGGGAAGTATTAAAATTGCTTTGAAATACCACCCGGTCACCAAAATGCCGGCGATCAAAAAATTGCAGCGCGCCTCCAGCCCCGGTCTGAGGTACTACCGAGGAGCAAAAGAACTCCCGCGTGTCCTCAACGGTCTCGGTATCTC
This sequence comes from Cryomorphaceae bacterium, assembly GCA_003565555.1. Classification (GTDB taxonomy): domain Bacteria; phylum Bacteroidota; class Bacteroidia; order Flavobacteriales_D; family Cryomorphaceae; genus T3Sed10-241. The sequence goes on from PXBH01000145.1 coordinate 21,629, forward strand.
TATCGTTTCGACCTCCAAAGGTTTGATGACCGATAAAGAGGCACGCGCCAATAATGTAGGCGGAGAAGTGATCTGCTACGTATACTAAGAAAGAAAAGAAAAGAAAGCCATGTCACGAATCGGAAAAGCCCCCGTAAATGTGCCCGACGGTGTTACCGTTACCGCCGCTGACGGGGTGGTAAAAGTGAAAGGACCCAAAGGCGAACTCGAACAGGAGATTCTCGGCGCCATCGAATGTAAAGTCGAGGACGGTCAAGTGATCCTGGAGCGCAAGAATGAAGAGAAGCCCACCAAAGCCAAGCACGGACTCTACCGCGCCCTGATCAACAACATGGTTGAGGGTGTCAGCAAAGGTTTCGTGATCAAGCAAGAACTTATCGGTGTGGGTTACCGCGCCAAGGCATCGGGACAACGCCTCGAATTGGCGCTCGGATATTCTCACCCCATCGTTATTGAGCTGCCCGCTGAAATCAAAGTTTCCGCAGAGGCTGCCAAAGGGCAGGCGCCTACGATTATCCTCGAATCTCACGACAAGCAGCTTATCGGACAGGTGGCCGCTAAGATCCGGTCCTTCAGGAAGCCCGAGCCTTACAAAGGTAAAGGTATCCGTTTCGCGGGCGAGCAAATCAGAAGAAAAGCAGGTAAAGCTGCAGGTAAATAATTCATCCCATGTCACAATCGAAATTAGAACGCAGAACCCGTATCAAAAAGAGCATCCGCAAGAAGCTCTCGGGAACGGCTGAAAAGCCCAGGCTGTCGGTATACCGAAGCAACAAGCAGCTCTACGCGCAGATCATCGACGATCTGAACGGTAAAACCCTTTTGAGTACAGGCAGCCTCACCAACGCCGATGCGCAAAAGATTGCCAAGGTAGAGCAGGCCAAAATGGTCGGCAAAGACATCGCAGAGAAAGCGGTGGCTGCCGGTATCACCGAGGTGGTATTTGACCGCAACGGATACCTTTACCACGGCAGGGTAAAATCATTTGCAGAATCAGCACGCGAAGGCGGATTAAAATTTTAAGACCATGTCAAAAGCAAACATAAAACGCGTTAAATCCAGCGAAATTGAGCTGAAAGACAGGCTTGTGGCCATCAACCGTGTCACCAAGGTGACCAAAGGCGGACGCACCTTCAGCTTTTCGGCCATCGTCGTTGTCGGCAATGAAAACGGCGTGGTAGGTCACGGATTGGGTAAAGCCAAAGAGGTGACTTCCGCTATCGCTAAAGGAATCGATGACGCCAAGAAGAGTCTTATTAAGGTGCCTATCGTAAATGGTACCGTTCCCCATGCACAGATGGGTAAATACGCCGGTGCGAAGATTCTGCTGAAACCCGCCTCGGGCGGTACGGGTGTAATCGCCGGCGGTGCCATGCGCGCCGTGCTCGAGAGTGTCGGCGTGAAAGATGTACTGGCAAAATCGCAGGGATCTTCCAACCCGCACAATGTTGTAAAAGCAACCCTCGACGCCCTTACCCAAATGCGCGATGCCAAAGCGGTTGCCCGTCAGCGGGGAATCTCAATGGAACGCGTCTTTAACGGTTAAATTTTTTAAGACAGGAGCAATGGCCGAAAAAATCATCGTCACGCAGATTCGCAGCGCAATCAATAAACCCAAATCTCAAAAAGCGACTTTGGAAGCATTGGGTTGCAAAAAACTTAACCGACCTGTCGAGAAGACATCCTCTCCTCAGGTATTGGGATTGATCGATAAAGTAAAACACCTGGTGAAGGTGGAAAAAGCCTGATCACCGGATTTTATCTAAAAATTGAAAGAAATGGACCTCAGCAATTTGAAACCCGCAAAGGGCTCAGTAAAAAATAAGAAACGCCTGGGAAGAGGTGAAGGATCGGGCTATGGCGATACCGCCGGCCGCGGACACAAGGGCGCCAAGTCACGCAGCGGTTACAAGACCAAGCGCGGATTTGAAGGAGGTCAGATGCCACTTCAGCGCCGCGTACCCAAGTTTGGTTTTACCAACCCGACCCGTAAAGAGTACAAAGGCGTCAATCTCGATGTCTTGCAACGTTTGGCAGACGACAAAAAAATCGAGAAATTCGACTTGGCTGTTTTTATTGACAACGGTCTCTGCGGGAAGAACGAGTATATTAAGGTGCTGGGAAGAGGTGAACTCTCCGCTAAATTGGACGTAACAGCGCATGCGTTTTCCGCATCAGCGAAAGAAGCAATCGAAAAAGCCGGCGGTCACGCGACTACCCTTTAAGAACTGACTGAATCCCCACGGGCATGAAAAACTTTATACAGACCATTAAGAACATCTGGAGCATTGAAGAGCTGCGTGACAGAATCCTGTTTACGCTTGCCCTTTTGCTCGTTTTCCGAATCGGTTCCTACATCGTACTGCCCGGAATTGACTCCGCAGCTTTGGCCATTGCCAATGAAGGCGGAGGAGGACTGGCGGGTCTGCTCGACCTTTTTACGGGAGGAGCTTTCAATCGTGCCTCTATTTTCAGCTTGGGTATTATGCCTTACATCTCCGCATCAATTATCATGCAGCTTATGGGGGTGGCCGTGCCGGGCATTCAGAAAATGCAGAAAGAAGGGGAGAGCGGGAGAAAGAAAATTAACCAGTACACCCGATTTTTGACGATTGTCATCACGGGATTTCAGGCTCCGGGTTACATTGCGGCTTCAGTGCCGCCCGAAGCGCGAATGGACGACAGTGTATTTTGGTGGACCACAAGCATTATTATCCTTACGAGCGGAACCCTCTTCGTGATGTGGCTCGGTGAGCGCATCACAGACCGAGGAGTCGGTAACGGAATCTCTTTGCTCATCATGATCGGTATTATTGCCGGGCTTCCGGGCGCTTTCTTCCAGGAAGTAGTGGCCGCTACGGGTCCCGAAGGCAACGGTCTTGTCATTCTGTTGATCGAGTTGGTCGCCTTGCTTGCTGTCATCGCCGTAACAGTCGCACTCGTGCAGGCAGTGCGTCGCGTACCGATTCAGTTTGCCAAAAGGCAGGTTGCCGGAAAGGAATACAGCCAAGGTGCCCGCCAGTATATCCCTTTGAAGGTCAATAGTGCAGGTGTAATGCCGATCATCTTTGCCCAAGCCATCATGTTCGTTCCGCTCTACATTGCACAATATTCGGGCGCAGAGTCGGGATTTGTCGTAGAATTGGCTAACTTTGCGGGCTTTTGGTACAACCTGATTTTCTTCATTCTGGTTATCGCCTTTACTTACTTCTACACAGCCATCACGGTAAATCCGAATCAGATGGCAGATGATTTGAAAAGAAACGGCGGTTATATCCCGGGTGTGAAGCCGGGGCGTTCCACAGCAGATTTTTTGGATACTGTGCTTTCGCGTATCACCCTTCCGGGGGCCATCTTCCTCGGTTTGATTGCCATCCTTCCCGTGTTTGCCCTACAGGCCGGCGTGAAGCAGGCATTCTCCATTTACTTCGGCGGTACGTCGCTGTTGATTATGGTGGGCGTCGTGTTAGACACTTTACAACAAATTGAGAGTTATTTACTCATGCGTCATTACGACGGGTTGATGAAAACCGGCAAACTCGCCGGAAGGGCATCAACCTTCGGAATGGCCGGTTAAATTTTTAAGAAAAACGACAAGAGACCGTATGGCCAAACAAGCTTCAATCGAGCAAGACGGCGTGATCAAAGAAGCCCTTTCCAACGCCATGTTTAAAGTGGAACTGGAAAACGGACACGTGATTGTAGCGCATATTTCCGGTAAAATGAGGATGCACTACATCAAGATTTTGCCCGGAGATAAAGTGAAGGTTGAAATGTCACCGTACGATCTGTCAAAAGGAAGAATCACCTTCAGGTACAAATAAGCCCGAAAATGAAAACAAGAGCAAGCATCAAGAAGCGATCTGCCGAGTGCAAAATTGTACGACGCAAAGGACGTCTCTACGTAATCAACAAGAAGAATCCCAAGTTCAAGCAACGTCAGGGTTAAAAGAAAACGAACACAATGGCCAGGATAGCAGGTATAGACTTACCAAAAAACAAGCGGGGCGTAATAGGCCTCACCTATATTTTCGGAATCGGACCGTCAAGGGCTTCCGAAATTCTCGAAAAGGCAGGTGTCAGCGAAGACACCAAAGTGCAGGATTGGAATGACGATGAACTCGCCAAAATCCGAACCTTCCTCAACGAGACCTTCAAAGTGGAAGGTGCATTGCGTTCCGAAATTCAGACGAACATCAAGCGACTGATGGACATCGGTTGCTACCGCGGTGTGCGTCACCGTACGGGACTCCCCCTGCGCGGCCAGCGTACCAAGAACAACTCGCGCACCAGAAAAGGAAAGCGCAAGACTGTTGCCAACAAGAAGAAGGCAACCAAGTAACAGCATTGACAAAAGTATAGCATCATGGCTAAGACGAATACCAAGAAAAAACGCAATGTTAAGGTGGATGCGGTCGGAGAGGCACACATTCAAGCTTCTTTCAACAACATTATCATCTCCCTGACCAATGCTACCGGTCAGGTGATCAGCTGGAGTACCGCGGGTAAGCAAGGATTTCGCGGTTCAAAAAAGAACACTCCTTACGCGGCTCAGATCGCTGCGGAAGATTGCGCAAAAGTGGCCTACGAAGCCGGTTTGCGCAAAGTGAAAGTCTATGTGAAGGGACCGGGATCGGGCCGAGAGTCGGCCATCCGCTCTATTCATAACTCGGGAATTGAAGTAACTGAAATCATTGATGTTACGCCGATTCCCCACAACGGTTGTCGCCCGCCCAAACGCCGACGCGTTTAATCACCACATTTTTAAAAGACACAATTAACTCGATATGGCACGATACAGAGGCCCGAAATCCAAAGTTGCACGCCGCTTCAGTGAGCCGATCTTCGGCCCGGACAAAGCGCTCGAAAGAAAGAGCTACCCTCCCGGAATGCACGGCCCCAACCGACGCCGCGGAAAACAATCTGAATACGCTGTGCAGCTCGCTGAGAAGCAAAAAGCGAAATACACTTACGGCATTTTGGAACGTCAATTTGCTAAAATGTTTGACCGCGCCTCCCGAAAAATGGGGATTACAGGTGAAATCCTTTTGCAACTCTGCGAAGCACGCTTGGACAATGTAATCTACAGAATGGGTGTAGCACCCACACGCCGCGCTGCGCGACAACTCGTAAATCACCGCCACGTGACGGTAAACGGAGAGATCGTTAACATCCCTTCATACTCGCTGCGTCCCGGTGATAAAGTGGGGGTGCGCGAACGCTCTAAGTCGCTCGAGGTAGTGACGGAGTCCCTCGCAGGAGCTTCTACCAAGAAAACAGATTGGATCGAGTTCGACAGATCCGAAATGGTCGGAACGTACATTCAACATCCGACCCGAGAGCAAATTCCCGAAAACATTAAGGAACAGCTCATCGTCGAACTCTACTCGAAATAATTAAACCACGCAAGGAAATGGCCATACTAGATTTTCAAAAGCCGGATAAAGTCATCATGATTGAATCTGTCAGCAACACCGGCAGATTCGAATTTCGGCCCTTGGAGCCGGGCTACGGCATTACCATCGGAAATGCGCTCAGAAGGATTTTACTTTCTTCTCTCGAGGGCTTTGCGATTACTTCCGTCAAAATTGAAGGCGTAGACCACGAGTTTTCCACCATCAAAGGCGTGGTTCAAGATGTGACCGAAATCGTCTTGAATCTGAAACAAGTGCGTTTTAAGCAGCAGATTGACGGAACGGACAGCGAAAAGGTGACACTGAGCATCGGCAACGCCGAAAAGTTTACCGCAGGCGATATCGGAAAATTCACCTCTGCCTTTCAAGTGCTCAATCCGGATCTGGTGATCTGTGAAATGGAGAAATCCGTGAAGCTCGAAATAGAGCTCAGCGTAGGCAAAGGACGCGGATACCGCCCGTCTGAAGAAAATAAGGTGTCAAACGCACCCCTCGGAACCATCTTTATCGACTCTATTTTTACCCCGATCAGAAAGGTAAATTACACGATCGAGAACTTCCGTGTGGAGCAAAAGACCGATTACGAGAAGCTCATCATGGAAGTGACCACCGACGGATCCATCAATCCGAAAGATTCACTTCAGGAAGCCGCAAAAATCCTTATCCACCACTTTATGCTTTTCTCTGACGAGCGCATTACGCTTGATCACGAAGAAAAATCCGAGTCGGAGGAATTTGATGAAACTTCCCTTCACATGCGTCAGTTGCTCAAGACCAAACTTGTGGATATGGACCTCTCGGTGCGTGCCCTAAACTGTCTGAAAGCTGCCGATATCGATACCCTCGGAGATTTGGTTTCTTACAACAAGAACGATTTGCTCAAATTCCGAAATTTCGGAAAGAAATCGCTCACCGAGCTCGAGGACCTTATCGAATCAAAAGGCCTTTCGTTCGGAATGAACGTGGCCAAGTACAAACTGGATAAAGAATAACGAGGCTTTTCGATTTCGCATCGCAAAAGTCCAATTTGAAAAGTCATGAGACACCGCAATAAAGGAAATGCACTCAGCCGAAAAACGGCACACAGAAAGTCAATGCTTTCCAATATGGCGTGCTCACTTATCGAGCACAAACGCATCACCACTACCGTTGCGAAGGCCAAAGAACTGCGCATGTTTGTAGAACCTTTGATTACAAAATCAAAAACGGATTCTACACACTCCCGCCGTATGGTTTTCAGCACGCTGAAGCAAAAAGACGCCGTGAGCACGCTGTTTCGCGATGTGGCGCCCAAGGTCGCTGAGCGGCAGGGAGGATATACGAGGATCATTCGCCTCGGCACCCGTCAGGGGGATGCGGCAGAAATGTGCATGATGGAGCTCGTTGACTTCAACGAAATCATGCTTGCCGATACGAAAACCAAAACGCGACGCAGCCGACGCGGCGGGAAGAAAAAAGCTTCAGAAACTGCTCCGCAAGCGGAAACTGCAGAAACGCAGGTTGCCGAAGCTGAAGTGAAGCCGGAGGAAACCGCTGATGAAAAAGCAGCTGCGCCCGCAGCCGAAGCGGTTGAGGCCACTCCCGAGGAGGCAACTGAAAAGAAAACAGAAGCTCCCGCTGAAGAGACCCAAGCGCCGGAAGCATCCGCAGAAGAGAAGAAAAACGACAGCGCAGGTAATGAAGACAGCGATGCCGATACGAAGGATAAAGCTTAAATTTTTAAAAACTTTCACCGTAACAAGGGACATTGCCGTTGGCATTGTCCCTTTTTTTTAATCAATTTGCAGCATGAATTCACCGAAACTATCAAATCAGCCCGCTGTCCTCTTGCTCAATGACGGCACCGTTTTCCGCGGAATGTCGGCAGGGGCCGTCGGTACCACTTCCGGCGAAATCGCCTTCAATACGGGCATGACCGGCTACCAAGAGATCTTTACGGATCCCTCATATTACGGACAGATGTTGGTCATGGCTGCTGCACATATCGGAAATTACGGTGTCCATGAAGACGAAATTGAATCGTCCTCGGTGAAAATCGCCGGTTTGATTTGTAAGAAGTTCTCGGAGACCTTCAGTCGGGAGGGAAAAGTATCCTCGCTTCAGAGCTACCTTGAGCGCGACGGCGTGGTCGCCATCAGAGATGTTGACACGCGGGCACTCATCCGCCATATACGCCACAAGGGGGCTATGAATGCCATCATCTCCTCGGAGACGACCGATATTGAAATATTGAAGGAAAAGCTCAAAGCTACGCCTTCCATGGAGGGTCTGGAGCTCTCGTCTAAAGTGACCTGTCAAGTACCTTATGAAATCGGCCGTTCGGATGCGGAATTTCGCGTGGCTGTTTTGGATCTGGGCGTGAAGAAGAATATTTTGCGCTGCCTCGAGGAAAGAAATTGCCTGCTCAAAGTCTTTCCCATGCACACCACCGCGGAGGAAATGAACGCGTGGAATCCCCACGGTTTCATGCTGTCTAACGGCCCGGGAGATCCCAAAGCGATGAAAGATACCGTTCAGACTGTTCGCGCCGTTCTTGACACGGGAAAACCGGTGTTCGGCATCTGTCTCGGACATCAGGTGATCGCCCTCGCCAAAGGACTTGAGACCGAGAAAATGTTTAACGGTCACCGCGGGATCAACCATCCCGTGAAGAATCTGACCACCGGAAAAGGCGAAATCACTTCCCAGAACCACGGCTTTGTGGTGACGAAAGAATCAGCTGAAGCCGCTGAGGGCATCGAAATTACCCACATTCATTTGAATGACGACAGTGTAGCCGGTATACGTCTGAAAGATGCTCCCGTATTCAGCGTGCAGTATCACCCCGAAGCTTCGCCCGGAACACATGACTCCCGCTACCTCTTCGATATGTTTACCGCCGCAATGAAGGCCGCGGAGACCGTCGAAGTCTGACGGGCTTCGGACTTTTCTTCTCGACAGGACCCTTTCGGAAAATAATCATAAACCGCTGCCCGCCAACTGCACTTTCCTATGCGGGGAGACATCGGCACCGAGGGGAACGATCATTGGAAAGCTAAACTTCTGTTTTCGGTAGGGTATTGTTCGGAGACCTTGTACAGTATATAGTTTAGACCGCTGTACCCAAAATTGATTGTACTCCTATGAAGCCCTCCACCGACCTTTTCGATTTGGTAAAATCACTGACGAAAAGTGAAAAACGTTTCTTCAAACTGTCATCCTCCCTGCAGCAGGGAGACAAAAATTACCTCAAAATTTTTGACTGCATTGAGGATATGGAGGTGTACGATGAGGAATACCTCAAGGAACAATACAACGGAGAGAATTTCATAAAACACCTTCCCTCCGAAAAAAATCATCTCTATAAGCTCATTCTGAAAAGTCTCAGGGCCTATCATGCAGACAACTCGGTGAGCAGCGTCCTTAAGCAGGAGCTCAAGAACATCGAGATTCTTTACAAGAAAGCGCTTTTCAAAGAGTGCAATAAGTTCTTGGTCCGCGCCAAGAAAATTGCCGTGGATTACGAAAAATTCTACTATCTCTTTGAGTTGCTTTCGTGGGAAAAAATCCTCCTGGAAGAAGCTTATGAATCGGGAGAGTTCAGTAAGGATATAGATGCGCTGATTAAAGAGGAGCAGGAAGTGATCGAAAAGCTGAGAAATCTGGCTGCATACCACGTGCTCTACTCAAAAATTAACTACGTATTTCGCAGCGGAGGTTACGTACGCAATGAAAGTGACAGGGCATTGGTTGAGGAAATTTCCCACCATCCCTTAATCATCGGTCGCAACACGGCACTGAGCTATCGAGCGGCAACAATTTGTTATTACATTCAGGGGTTTTGTGCTACGGCCAATGTCGACCAAGAGACTGCAATCACCAAATTCTTGAAGGTAAAGGAGATACTGGACAGTAATCCGTTGATTCGAAAGGATCTGCCTCAGAGGTATATGCGAACGCTCAGCAATATCATCGTACTGCAGATCGATATGGGAAAACTCTCCGAAGCAGAAAAGACGGTGAATGTCATGCGCGAAATGTCGAAGAAAGCCAACTTCGATACGGACGACATCGCCGCCCTAACATTTCGCGCCACGCATTTGGCCGGTATCAGAATTTGCGAAAGCACAGGTGACTACGAGGGGGCAATGGCTGTGGCCGAAAAAGTAAAGGATGTGCTTGAGAACGGAAAGATCAGAATGAACAAGGAGCACGAGCTTCACTTTCTGAATAGTCTGGCGTCAGTTTATTTCGGAGCGGGAATGTATAAGGAGTCTTTGCAATGGCTCAACCGCGTACTTAATGACAATGAGACCAACCTTCGGCAAGATATCTACAGCTTTTCTCGACTCTTTAATTTGGTGGTACACTATGAGTTGGGAAATTATGACTTGCTGGAGTATGTCATCAAGTCTACCTTTCGGTACCTCAGTAAGCGGCGCCGTGACCATGCCCTCGAAGTGACCATTCTCAACTACATGCGGAAGCTGGCCCGAAACAAGAAGAAGACTGACGAAAAAGGGATTTTCGTATCTTTTGCAGAGGAGCTCGATACCTGTCTGAAAACCGAGACTGACCGCACCATCCTTGCGCACTTCAATTATCCCGCTTGGATTCAGTCAAAGCTTTCGGGAAAGACTTTTGCCGAGCAAATCAGGGCGCAACACAGCGAGACGGTTAAGGCATAAAAAAAACCCCGCAGCTTGCGCGCGGGGTTTCAATCATTTCGGGCGGTCAGGTAATCGTCAAAGCTGTTTACTCTCCAATACGATAAATTCTGTCCTTCTGTTTTCTTGGTGCAGTTCTTCGCTGCACTCCACGCCCGTGCGGCAGTGATTCACGGGCTGCGCTTTGCCGAAGCCCTTTGCCTTTAATCGGTTTTTCGAGATTCCTTCCGATACCAAGAAGTCCACTACGGACTGTGCCCTCCGATTGGACAACCCTAAGTTATATGCTTGGCTCCCGCGCGCATCGCAGTGTGCCTGAATTTCGATGGCTATTCCGGGATTGTCATTGAGCAGCCGCACAAGTTTGTTCAGAACAGGTTTGGCATCGCTGCGGATGGCAGCATCGTCGTAATCGTAGAAAACCTCTCCGATATCATAGGTCTTTTTCGCAGTTTCACTTCCGTCATCGGGGGTTCCGCTTCCTGTTCCGCTTTTGCTCTCAACGATTTCGTCAATTTCAAAATTGAAATCGATTTTCTTCTCAACCGACTGTGTCCCTGTCTCGAATTCTTCCGAAAGGTTGAAATACCCTTCTTTTTCGCCTTTTACCGTGTACTTGCTGTTCGGGAGCAGGTTGAATTTAAACTTACCCTCTTCATCTGTGGTGATACGGGCCGTATCGCCGTCAGTGTGATTGATCAGGGTGATGGTAACCCCGTCTATGGGCAATTGATCCGTCTTAAGTGCGGCTATGCCCTCTAAAATAAAGATAGGGGGCATTTGAATGAAGCTGTATATCATATCCTCTCCCGAACGGTTGGAGGATACATACCCGGTGGTGTCATTGTCATTGAAAATAATGGCGAAATCGTCTTGACTGGAGTTCAGGGGGTAGGCCAGATTGACAGGTTTTGACCAGATGCCGCCTTTGGACTCCGTCACAAATACGTCGAGACCTCCCAAAGTGACGTGGCCTTCACTGGAAAAGTAAAGTCTGTCGTCATTTCCCACGGAAGGAAAGACTTCATTCCCGGGAGTATTGATCACATTTCCCAAATTGATCGGCTCCGACCAGCTTTCACCGTCATAGGTCGATTTGTAGATGTCGGATCCGCCGTAACCACCCGGCATATTGCTCGAAAAGTAGAGTGTTTTTCCGTCCTTGCTCAGGGCGGGATGTCCTACGCTGTAATCCGGACTGTTAAAAGGAAGTTCTTTCGGCGCTGACCACTTTCCGTCCTTTTTCTCGCTTTGATAAAGGTAGAATTGGTTCTCCCGGTCCTCATTAAGAAGCTGTTTTTTCTCATTCTTCATCGCGCTCCGCGTGTAGATGATCATATCCTGCTCCTTATTGAATACCGCCGGTCCGTCGTGAAATCTCCCGTTCAGCGTCTCGTCGAAGGGTACGGGGATATCCCAGTTGCCGTTGGCGTCTTTTTCCAAATAGTAGAGGTCGAGGTAGGAGTATCCCGTCCAAGGGTTCGTTGATGCAGCACTCGTAATTTCCGTTTCGGCGGCAAAGACGATTCCCTTGCCGTAGTGGGCAGGGCCGAACATGGAAACGACCACATCCAAAGGAAGAGGTTTAAGTTGGTAAGCGGACGTGTCTTCTTTCAACTCATCCACCGTTTGGGTGGAGGCCAAGAGGTCATTCGCCAGACGGTTATCAGGGTTTGAAGCCACATACTTTTCAAGTATGGCGGCCGCCTCATCGTATTTGTTGTTTTTCATCAACACCTGAGCGTAGCGCACCTTATCATCGCCTTGGAGACCTTCAGATTCCTGCACCTCTCTGTAATAGTTTTCAGCTTCGGGAGAGTTGTTCAGGTTTCGGTGTGCATCAGCCAGCTTAAGTTTGACTTCGTTGTTGTCAGGCTGTCTTTTCAGTGCCTTCTCATAGTTGTTCACGGCCTTTGAGTAGCTCAGGTTGTCGTACATCTTGTCGCCTGTTTTGATGCGGCTGTTTGCACAGCCTGCAATAATGCCGACCAGAAGCGCGAAAACAATAGTTTGGGGGGAGGTCAATAATCTCATTGTGGGAGCTTTATTTAGAAGTAACGGGGAGATTTTGTTTTAACGGGGTCTCTTCCGAATTTATAGCTCAACATCACTTCGTGGGTGTGGCCCACAAAGGTGCTGATTTCAGATGTTGTAAGGTCATATGCATATCCTACGCGAAAGTCGTCTAAAACGTTATACTCCAAGAGCAAGATTACAGCATCTCCGGTGCGGTAAGAAGCTCCGATCCAAAACGTGTCCCGCCACAATAGGTTACAGTTTAAGTCGGCTTGAAGGGGAACATTGTTCAGGTACCTCACGAGAAAAGACGGTTTAATCTTGATGTCTTTGCTCGCCTCGAATACATATCCGGCGGTGAGGTAGGTGTGGGGCTGAAAATAGCGATCGCTCGTCTCGTTGACATTAAATCGGATGTTGTTGTCTGCCGCGAAAATGGTCGGAACGCTCAATCCCGCATACCACTTCTTGGAATACAGATACACGCCCGCACCGAATTTGGGCACAAAGGCATTCCCGATATTATCTTGAAAAACCGGGTCTCCGGCATCAAATACAGTGGTCTCGCTCAAGTTGGCAGAGTAGTCTGAGAAGCCCGCGCGCAGACCGAAGCTCAGCTTTGTTTTTCCGCTTGGGTCTAAAAACAGGTGGTAACTCCAGTTGGCAAAGACCTCCGTCTGACGGGTGTCACCGATGCGGTCGTTAATCACGGTAAGACCCAAACCCATCGTCTCATTCGCTATGGGTCCCTCCACACCGAAAGTTTGGGTGGAAGGAGCACCGTCCATACCCGTCCATTGGGTACGGTGCAGAGCGGTGGCTTCCGCAAACTTGTGCGAACCCACGTATGCCGGGTTGATGAACATGCCGTTGAACATGTACTGACTGATCAGCATTTCTTGTTGGGCCGCCGCCTCAGTGGTCAACAGCGCTGCCGCGGCAATAAAGAGCGTTCGTTTCATGAAGTAGCGCATCGTATTATCTTCTTAATTCGAGGTATCCGCGCAGTGCATCGCGGTCTCTGATTTCCAATACAACAAAGTAGGTGCCTTCCGGCAAATTCTCTCCGCTGTTGTTTGTGCCCATCCAGGGCGTATCGTTGGTGTAGTTGTCTTCTTCGTAGAGGATATTTCCCCATCTGTTGAATATCATGATGCGGTTGTTCGGGAAATCTTCCAACCCGCGTACAATCAATCCGTCGTTAAAGCCGTCGCCGTTCGGCGATATTCCGTTCGGCAACTGCAAAGGCACAGGTTGGGTCAGGGTGACTGAGGCCGTGTCGGTGCAGCCGCGGGCATCTGTGACCACAAGGGTGTAATCTCCGGCCTCCAGACCCCCCAGCTCACCGTCGCCCGTGAAAGTGAAGTCGCCCGGTCCCGTCCAGCTGAAGTTATAGGGCATCGTGCCCCCTTCCGCTTCCGGGCGGTTGATGACGCCGTCTGATCCTCCGAAGTTTTGCACATTGAAGCCGTTATTGTACAGAGGGCTCACGAGTTCCTGAATCTCCAATGGATCTGGTGAAGTGACCGAGATGCTGTCTTCGACGATGCAGCCGTTGGCATCAAGGCCCGTTACAATATATGTGCCCGCACCTAAGCCAAGTATTTCTTCGCCGGTAGCGGAGAAACCGTCAGGGCCTTCCCAAGTGAATAATACAGGGGCCTCACCGCCGGTCACTTCGAGTGTGATCGAACCGTTCTCATCGCCGAAACAGTCGGGCTCAGTCACCGAGGCATCAAAGGCGAGTTCATTAACGGCATCGATGGTGTAAGTCGCTTCGGCGGTACATCCGTTTTCATCGGTTACCGTCACGGAGTAGGTCCCTTCGCCCACGTTGATCAGGTTTTGCGATTCTTCCCCGGTAGTCCAAAGGAAACTGTAAGGTGGTGTGCCGCCCGTCACTGCTATGGTGATGATGCCTGATTCGGCATCACAGTCTGCGGGGGTCACGGTGCCTTCAATTACAATTTCGATTCCGTCCTCCAATGTGATTTCCCCCTCCGAGGTACATCCGTTCACATCGGTCGATACATAAGTGTACTCGCCTGCGGGCAAATCAGAGAGGAAGAAGTCGCCGGAAGTGAACCCGTCCGGTCCTTCCCATGCGATCTGGTACGGGGAGGATCCCCCGGATGCGAGGACTTGAATTTCCCCGGTCTCCCCGTTGAAGCAATCGATCTCAGTAACGGAGACCACTTCCGTTTCAAACGGAAGTTCCGGCTCGGTCAGGGTGACATTGATCGTAAAGGTGCAGCTGTTTGCATCTTCGATGATCAGGCTGTATTCCCCGGGTCCGAGGTTGTCAATATCGGCGGTCTCGGCAGTAAAATCATTTGGCCCCAACCAAGTGAAGTTGTAAGGAGGCGTTCCTCCTTGGGTGGTTACGGTCACACTTCCGTTTTCATCGCCTTCGCAACCGATGTTGTCGCCTGAGGGAAATTCTGAAACCTCTGCAACGGCCGTAAGGGGGGCTTCAGGAGCAGTGAGGGTAATCTCGGCTGAAGCCTCACACCCGGTTCCGTCCGTTACCGTGAGGCTGTAGGTGCCGGGGGCCAAGTCCTGCAGGTCGGGTTGATCAGATGTAAACCCGTCAGGACCCGTCCAGCTGTAGCTCAGCCCGTCGATCCCGCCGCTGACTTCCGTGTTGATTACGCCGTTATCAAATCCGAAACAGCTGATTTCCGTGCCGCCGCCGAATACGGGGCTCTCCAAATCGATCGCGATCGGGTCGGGCCGTGTGATGACCACGGTGATGACTTGTTCGCAGCCGTTGCCGTCGGTGACTGTCAGGGTGTAGCTTCCGTGGCAGAGGTCCTCGAGAACGGTTAGGTCTGATTCGAAATTTCCGGGTCCTACCCATGCCACTTCAAAGGGACCCGTTCCGTCTGTGATATTTACACTGAGCGATGCATCACAAGCGTCACCGCAGCCGGTGTTGAATCCGTTCGGATAGGTGAAGATGTCCACATCTACCGTGGCGCCCTCAGCTTCGATCAGTTCTGTGCAGACTTCTTCCGTGCAGCCGTTCGCATCGGTCACCGTGAGGCAGTAGGTTCCCGCGAAAAGGTTTTGAATGTTTGGAGATGGCGAGAAAAACCCGTCCGGACCCGACCAGCTGTAGGTGTATCCGGGCGTACCTCCCGAGACCTCTGAAACGATGGCACCCGAGGCCTCACCCGCGCAAACAATGTTTACGCCGTTCTCCTCTTCGGGAATCAGGTTCAAGCTCAGCGGAGCGGGCTCTTCCACGTCAAAGCAAGCGGTCACCGTGCAGCCGTTGAGATCGGTCACCAAGGCGCAGTATTCTCCGGCCGCAAGCTGCGATATCGTGCTGCCCGTACCGGTGAATCCGTCGGGTCCTGTCCAGGCGATGTTGTATGCGGGAACACCGCCCGACACTGATGCTGATACGCTTCCGTCTTCACTTCCTGCGCAAAGGGCATCCGCTCCCGTGAAGCTCACTGCGAGCGGAGCGGGTTCGGTCAGGGTGATGCACGACGACCCGCTGCAGCCGTTTTCATCGGTCACTTCCAGGCAATAGGTACCCGCAGCGAGGTTTTCGAGCGGCCCCGGTTGATCACTGATCAGGTTGTCCGCACCGTCGATCCAGGCGTAGTCGAGGGCGCCTTCTCCCCCCGTTATGATGGCGTTGATGCTGCCCGTGTTTTCGCCGTTGCAGGCGATATTAAATCCTCCCGGAAAAATCGGAGACTCGAGGGTGACGAATACGGCGGGAGGGAATTCTACATTTACCGTGAGGGTTTCTTCGCAGCCGTTGGCGTCTGTAATGATCACCGTGTAGCTGCCCTCCGGCAGGGCTACGGAAGCCGTGGATTGACCGCTGCTCCAGTTGAACGTATAGGGCGGAGTTCCCCCGGTTACATTCAGGGTCACATCGGCTGTTTCGGCATCGCCGCAATCCGGGGCGTCCACGTCCGCAACCGCTTGCAGCGCTTCGGGCGACTCGATGGTTGCACAGAGGGTCTCTTCGCATCCGTTTGTATCGGTTACCGTGAGGCAGTATGTGCCTTCCGGC
Source organism: Cryomorphaceae bacterium (assembly GCA_003565555.1). Classification (GTDB taxonomy): domain Bacteria; phylum Bacteroidota; class Bacteroidia; order Flavobacteriales_D; family Cryomorphaceae; genus T3Sed10-241. The sequence continues at coordinate 37,741 of PXBH01000145.1, forward strand.
AAATCAGTAATGTCTGCGGTAGCGGCCGTAAACCCGTTCGGTCCGGACCATTCATAAGTATAAGGCGCACTGCCTCCGCTCACGGTTGACAGGATAAAGCCGTCGGCCTCATCCTCACAACTCGTTCCGAAACCTCCCTCAAAGGAGGAAGCGGTGAGCACGACATCTAATACCTGAGGCGCTTCAAGTGAAATGCAAGCCTCTGCGGTACAGCCTTCGGCATCGGTTACGGTAAGGCAGTACAGCCCCGCTCCGATGTTTTCAATGTCTTGGGTGGCAGCGGTGAAGCCGTCCGGCCCTGTCCATGCGAAGTCATAGGGAGCCGCCCCGCCGCTCACGGCGGCTGTAATGCTTCCGTCTTCATCACCTTGGCAGAGCAAACCTTCAGACACTTCAAGATTGAGTTCGATTTCGGGTGCGGCGATCAGCTCTGTACAAGCTTCAGCGGTGCATCCGTTCGCGTCGGTCACCGTAAGGCAGTAGGTGCCTTCAACCAAGTCGCTGATATCGGCGGTGCTCGCAGTGAAATTTCCGGGGCCGGTCCAGCTGTAATTGAAAGGAGGGGTTCCGCCGTTCACCTCGGAGGTGATCGACCCGTCCTCCGCTCCGCCGCAACTCAGGTTGCCGCCGTTGGGGTATACAAAGGGTATCAGCCCCGCAGTCAACGGTTCCGGTGCCTCCAAAGTGATACAGGCCGATTCGGTGCAGTCATTGACGTCTGTCACATCCACGCAGTAGGTGCCTGCGGGAAGATCGAACAGGTCTTCGTCGGTGCTTGTGAAGCCGTCGGGACCGGTCCAAGCGATGTCGTAGGGACCTGTATTGCCGGAAATGATCAGGTTCACGGCGCCGTCCGCTGCTCCTTCGCAAGAGATATTGCTACCGTTGATCACTTCCGCAATCAGCTGAATGCTGAAAGCCGGCGGCTCGTTTATTTCTACGGCCTCGGAAAAGGTACATCCGTTGGCATCCTGAATCAGCACGCTGTACTCGCCCGCGGGAAGGTCTGTGATCGGATTGTCAAATACAGGTCCGAAACCGCCGGCCCCGATCCACAGGAAGGTGTACCCGGGCGTTCCGCCGGAAGGAACCGCGTTAATGCTCCCGTCGGTTTCTCCGTTGCAGCTGATGTTGAATCCATTGTCGTATTCACTCAGCTCGAATTCAACCGCGAGCGTATCGGGACCGATCACTTCGATGAATTCGTTTTCTACACAGCCGTTGTCATCGATCAGCACCACTTCATAGGTCCCCGGTCCTACATTCGATACGTTTTGTTGGTTTGAAAAAGCGGGATTCCCCGGCGTATTCCAAGTGTAGGCATAGGGAGTAACGCCCCCGCCGGGGGTGATGAATATGGCGCCGTCCTGACTGTTCCAGCAGGTGGTATTGAAGGGGCCGTATTGAGAAATTGAGTCTACCGTGATGGTGAGGTCTTCCGGCTGCACTACGGTAACGGCATCCAGATAGATGCATCCGTTCGCATCCTCTACGGTCAGGAAGTAGATTCCTCCCTCGATGTCCTCCAGAGAGGTTCCCGTGCCCGTAAATCCGTTCGGCCCTTCCCATGTCGCCGTGTAGCCCGGTACACCGCCGAAGATTTCGATGTCGATGCTGCCTTCCGGCGCACCGAAGCAGAGGCTCGGAGTAGTCTCTGCGGTGATGCTGATGGGGTCGGGGGCCGTCAGAGTTACGGAAGCATTTTCTTCACAACCGTTGGCATCGGTGACCGTTACGCTGTAGGTTCCGGGTGCCAAGTCCGTGAGGTTCTGCTCTGTTGATGTATCGATTCCGGGAAGGTTCCAGAGAATGTCGTAAGGCGGTGTCCCGCCCGTAATGTTCAGGTTGATGGTGGCGGTGCTGTCATCGGCACATGCCACGTTGAATCCCCCGCCGAATTCTGAGGGCAGAAGCTCAATCTCGAGGGGAGTGTCAGGACCTTGGATTTCTACAGTCAGCACCACCGGGGTCTCACAGCCGTTGTTGTCTGTGATGGTGACTTCGTATGTCCCGGGCAAGAGGTTTGCCGCTGTCGAGGTTTGCTGTCCTGCCGGGTCGTTCCATTGGTAGCTGTAAGATCCGCTTCCTCCCGTTCCCGCCACAGTGGCCTGACCGGTCCCGTCACCGAAGCAAAGTACGTCCGTGATGCTGATAATGGTACCTCCCAAGGGTTCGGCGGGCTCGGTGATCTCAACGGTGAGTGATGCCGTGCAGCCGTTTGCATCTGTCACTGTTACCGTGTAGCTGCCCGCGGTGAGATCGGTTGCCTCCGTTCCCGTTTGAGCGGCGGGGTCATTCCACTGAAGATCGTAAGGTTCGGTTCCTCCCGTCAAGTCAACGCTCACGGAACCCGTTGCATCTCCGTTGCAAAGCACGTTTTGAAGTGCCGCAACAGAGATCGTAATCGGGTCGGGCGCGGTGAGCTCGGCGGTTGCGGTTTCGGTGCATCCGTTCGCGTCTGTCACGGTTACCGTGTAGCTGCCTTCACCAAGATCTGAAAGTGCGGCTCCGGAGGCCGGCGGCGTGGTATTCCAAGTGTAGGAGTACGGAAGGGTGCCCCCGTCTGCTTCTGCGGTCACAGCGCCATCGGTGAATCCGCTGCAGGTCGGATCGGTTACATCAAGACTCACGAGCAACTCAGATACAGGTTCGCCGATAGTGATTTCCAGGGTCTCTTCACATCCGTTTGCATCAACGGCAGTAACCGTGTACGTTCCTGCGGATACATCATTCAGCGCGGGCCCCGCTGTTTCGGGATCCGTATCCCAGCTGTAGGTGAAGGGGGAGGTGCCTCCCGTAGCGTTCACCGTTACGCTTCCCGTTTCGGCGCCGAAACAGTCGGCATCGCTGATCGAAACCACAGCGATATTGATCGTTGCAGGCTGGCTGATGTTGAACGGGATTACCAGCGTACAGCCATTGTCATCCGTTACTGTGAGGTTGTATGATCCGGCGGCAATCCCGGTTTCGTTCGGTGTGTTGTTTGTCGGGTTGCTGCTCCATTGATAAGTGTATGGAGGGGTGCCGCCTGTCACGTTAGCCTCTGCCGTTCCGTCGCTGAACCCGTTGCATGTGGGCGGTGTGACGGATACGGAGCCCGTGAGCGGGTCGTCGGGCTCGGTGATTTCCGCTTCGGCAAATCCGATACAGCCGTTTACATCAGTGATGGTCACCGTGTAAATGCCGGCAGGTACATCGATGATTTCGGGACCCGTTTGCGGAGGTACTGTATTCCAGAGGAAATTGTAGGGCCCCGTACCTCCCTGCGGGATGATGCTCAGTGATCCCGTGCTTTCGCCGAAACAGAGCACATCCGTTCGTTCGTCCAAGATTCCTGTCACTTGGTCAGGTTCGGTGAGGGTGACGGTTGCGGTTTCTTCGCACCCGGCAGCATCGGTTACCGTAACCGTATAGGTGCCGGCAGCAAGGTCCGTTGCGGTTTGTCCCGACTGGGATGTGGGGTCATTCCACTGGAAGGTGTAGCCGGGTGTTCCGCCCTCGGCCGTAGCGGTTACCTGACCGTCTTGGGCGCCGTTGCAGGAAATATTGTCTCCGCCGGCAAATTCTGAGGCCAGGATTGTAATTTCGATGGCAGGATTTTCCTCGATTACCGCCTCAAGGGTTTTCGTGCATCCTTCGCGGTCTGTCACAGTTACCGTGTAGGTACCCGGAGCGAGGTTCTCAAGGTTTTGGTCATCCGAAGTAAATCCGTCCGGCCCCGTCCACGAAAATTCATAAGGTGTTTCTCCGCCTGAGACCGTCAGGTTGACCGCACCTTCATCCGCTCCGGCGCATTCGATGTTTGTGACGTCGGCGTTCAGCAAAATATCAGACACCCTTACCTCTGCCGTAGTACTCGTGGTGCATTGTGCTACCGATGTTGTCAGGGTATAAATGATGTCCTCATCGGGAAACGCCGTGGGCTCGGCCGCGGAAGGATCCGTGAGGAAATCAGGCGGTGACCATTCGAATGCGGTACCTCCCTCATTTACCGAAAAGGTAAGACTGTCGCCCAAGCAGATGAAAGACAGGGGTGGAACCACCTGCACGCGGAGTGAATCCTGAATGACGAACACCAAACTATCTTGGACCGTACCCGGACATTGCGGGTTGCCCACATAGAAGATGATGGTTTTGTCTTCACCGTCTCCTACACCTTCGAAAGGTTCTATATCAATGGTTACTGAAGCTTCACCTGCGGGAATGGTGATGGTTTTCGGTACGTCGGGATCGGGGTCCTCACCGATCAGGGGGTAGTCGGTGCCGTTTACCGCAGTACCGCCGATGAAGTAAGTCACCTCAAGCGGGCTGCCCGTTACCGGATTTCGCGTGAAGGTTACGCTTCCGTTGTTGCACCCTCGGATCATGTTTTCTATGCCGCCCACGGTTTCACTTGCCAGTGTAATGCTGTTGCTTTCGATGGCCTCGATGAATACGCTGCTGTCCCATTTGCGGTCGCCCACATCGGCAATCACCAGCTTGAGCTTGAAAGTATCACAGGCGTTTACAATTCGCTGCGCAAAAAGCCCCGTTGTCCAGCCGTCGTATTCCAGTTGGGTGCCGAAACCGGGCGGGTTGGCCACAAAAAATTCGGGGTTTTGAGGAGGGAAGCCGATGTCGGGATTTCCGTTGTTGACAGTATTGATGCCGACGGGGATGCTTGTTCCCGGGATGAGGGCGATGTTTTCAAAATCGTCCAATGCGGGATCTCCTGTGATGCCCGGGCCTTTGATGAAAAAGGCGAAAACATCGTTGAAAGGAGTACCCACATATTCCTCATACTCTTCGCTGGCGAAGGTGAAGTCGAAGCGAAGGGTATCGCCCACGGGAACCAGATCAAACTCAAAAGAGCATGCATCAAAACTCGTTTGGCCCGCGATCGTTGTAATCAGCGGATCTCCGGGGGTGCCCCATTCAGTGCTCGTTACAGAGCTGGTGTTGGGTCCGGGAATATCAAAAATATTTCCTGTGGAGAGCACCAGACCCGTACCGTTGGCAAAATTATCTACGCCGGAGATATCGTAAACACCGTATGCGCTGTCAGCACAAGTGATGACGGGGTTTAATATTTGTACCCCGTTGCCGTTGATAAGTTCGGCGAGGTCTTCGGGAGTTTGACCGATCTGTAGGTCAATTTGCTGCGCGGATACCCCCGCAGAAACCAAGAAAAACAAGCCGTTGAAAAGTCTTCGTAGAATTTTAAAATTCATCCTGTTCGAGTTTGATCGTGCGCAGTAGTTCGGTTATCGGCAGTTTTGTCCGCGCTCTGCAGCAGGGACGGTTTTCACCGATTGAATATTTTTTGTTTTCAGTATTTCGCCTGCCGTTTTCGTAATCTCCTCTTCCATAGCATCTATCCGTTTCGGATAGGAGGCATCCACGGCGATCACCAGCATGTTCAGGTCTGGGCAGGCGGCCTCGAGCTGCATTTGCGGGTGCGCTTCAAAGGCGGCACGTATGCGTTCCGATTGAGCTTCGGACAGGGATTTGGTCTCCACTTCGAAGTACCTGAAATACTTTTCCTGGGCTTTGCATTCGGGCATAAAGGCAGTGACGGAGAGTATGGCCGTACATGCCGAGAGAAATAATTGATTGAACTTCATCCTTTTGAATTGTCGTGGGTGGAATGCCTTATAAATTCCGTTAAATGTAATATATCGGATGCGCCGGCCTTTCCGGAAAAACGAAAGTTTTTAAGACCGTGGTATCAATAAGTCGCTATTAAATTTTGCGATGCAAGGAGGAGCTCGATCTGCCGGCGCTTGTATGCCGCAGATTACACTTCGCGCCGCTGCCTGACTGCGTCAAATAATACAACAGAAGCGGCAGCCGAGACATTCAGTGAACCTACACTCCCCGCCATGGGTATGTGGATGCTTCCGTCCAGCGCTTCCTCCATCGCAGGGCTGATGCCGGTGTCTTCAGCACCCATCACGATGGCTAAGGGCATTCGCAGATCCGCCGCGAAGTACGGCGCTTCTCCCGATTCATGACAGCCCAAAACTTTCACCCCGCTGTTTTGCAAAAAGGCAGCGGTATCCGTCAGAGATTTTTCCTTGCAAACGGGGATTCTCAACAACGCCCCTGCTGACGTTTTTACGGCATCTTCGTTGATTTGCGCCGCGCCGCGCGCGGGAATGATGATGCCGTGGGCGCCTGCGCATTCGGCAGATCTGCACAGGGCTCCGAAGTTTCTTACATCCGTGATGTGATCTGCAATTACAAAAAGCGGCGTTTCCCCCTTTTCGTAAAGTGCGGGCAGGAGCCATTCCAGGTTGGCGTATTCAATCGGGGAAATGTAGGCGATAATTCCCTGATGATTCTTGCGCGTGATGCGGTCCAGCTTGGCTTTGGGTACATATTGTAAAGGCACGGAAGCCTCCCGAAGCATGGGCATGAGTTTCCTCATATTGTCTATTTGCAATCCTTTCTGAATCAGTACTTTTTCAAACGTTTTTGATGCTTCAAGGGCCTCTGATACGGGGTGTATCCCATAGATGACATTGCTCTTTTTCATAGGATGTGCCGGATGGTGATTCGTGATTTTTTTTAATTATGCAGTTCAAAAAGCGCGGTGCGTAAATGTCAGGTCCGTATGGTTTCACCGTGCAAAGATCGGCAGGCCCGCAAGTCCGTTGCGGTGCGTAATTTCAGTAGACCCGCCCGTTGCGCCAAGCCTCCAGAGATCGGTACCAGGTAGGTTTGTAGTATTCTTCGCGGTTTAACCTGAAGTCGTTTGTGGTAAACGGATTGATGACCTTTACAAAATTGAAGGTGATGGACATCGGATTGTTTTCCTCTCCGTATATCCAGGTTTCTATGGTCGAACTTCGGTATACCTTGTTTGGTTTTCCGTATACGATGTATACCAGCCCGCGGTCCGTTTTCCACCCGTCTACATGCGAACTGAAATAACGGTTTGCGTCTTCCGCGCGCCCGTAAAAAGCCTCTATGGCGGCCCGGGCCCTTTCTTTATTGCCGCACCAGTCCAGCCAGTACATTTCAATTTTCTTTTTTCTGTTCTCTTCCTCCAGAATAGATGCAAATTCTTTGCTGCTGAGCAGATAGCGGAAGGGGTGCGCCATTTGCGCAACTTCTGTTATGTCCGGATGGTCGGGATGGCCTACGAAGAGTGTGTACCCTTCTTTCTGTTCGGGGTCATTTCTGAAGTGATAAAATCCGCCTTCCTCCGGGATGAATCTGAATTCATTGTTGCTGTTCAGCTTCACCGTAAATACCGAGTCAGGTGTATAGTCAAAGGGGCGCGGCTCGTAGTAGGCAAAAGGAGGCGGAGGCATCGGAAAATTCCTTTTGTACCTGCTCACATGAACAGTTCGGTCTTTGCTTGCATTGGTTTTTACAATGTAGGCTTTGCCGGGAGCTATGCGGTCGCCGAATTTCGGTATTCGGATATCGCTCTCTGCAGCCAAAAAGTAATGACGTGAATTCGGATATTGCTTGTCGCACAGAAAGAATTTTGTGATGTCCCGTTTTCTGTTGAGGTCGGTGATTTCAATGCGAATGCTGTAATCCTTCCCTTCGGGCAAAGCAATATCTGTTGCGGCCAGCAGGTCCTTTACTTCTTTTTCATTGTCGGGGTCGTCGATTCGGATGGTTTTTGCGCGAAGCTTGAAGGCGGCGTCATCGCCCAGGACATAAGGCGTAATGATCACCTTGACGCGTGCGGTATAACCCGAATTTCCGCCGCGGGTGTAGAGCAGGGATTTGGTGTTTAGCTTGATAAAAAACCGCGAAGAATCAGCGTTGGTATGAAAGATTTGAAAATCTGTTTCAATATTCAGGTCCTCAGCGCTGTAATCCGAAACGGCGGATCGGTTCAGGTCGGATCCCGTGCCGCAGGATCCGAGCATGAGCCCTGCCGCCAGAGCCAAAAGGCAGCCCGCGCGCGAGACACATGCACCTATATGCCCGTACCCGTGTATGGTCAGGTTACTTTTCAAGCTGTTTGGAAGTTTTGATTCCCAGTTCTTCGAGTTGTTTGGCTTGGCTGATGAGGTTGCCTTGCCCTTCGCTCAATTTTCCCATGGCCTGTTCGTGCGCTTTTTTTGTTCGGTCCAAGTGGACACCGATGTTTTCCACATCATTTACAAAGTTGCTGAACTTTTCCAGAAGCAATTTACCTCTTCTGGCGATTTCGAGGGCATTTTTATTTTGATATTCATGCTTCCAAGTGGAATGAATGATCTTTAGAGATGCAATCAATGTGCTGGGGCACACCATGATGATTCCTTTGTCGTAGGCTTCGTTAAAAATCGCCGGATCTGCATTCAGCGCGGAAAGGTATGCGGGCTCCACAGGCACAAAGAGCAGAATGAAATCCAAATTTTTTCCCTCTGCGGCTTCCTGATATTTTTTTCCCGAAAGGTCGCGGATGTGGCTGCGCAAGCTGGTGATATGGGCCCTGAGTTCCGCATTTCTCGACCTCTCGTCGTCGGCCCCCGAGAAGCGCTCATAAGCTGTAAGCGAGACCTTGCTGTCCACAATCACCCATTTGTCGTCGGGCAATTTGATCATGACGTCGGGCCGCAACCGCTTTCCGGCTTCAGAGGTATAGGTCTGCTGGATAAAGTATTCTCTGTCTTTGATCAGTCCCGAGGCTTCGAGAATGCTCTCTAAAATCATCTCGCCCCAATTGCCCTGCACCTTGCTGTCGTTCTTCAGGGCTTTGGTGAGGTTCTCTGTTTCGCGACTCATCTTTTGTCCCGTCTCCCGCATGTGCTTGAGCTCCTCGCGAAGTCCTGTAGCTTGCATGAGGCTTTCTTTGTGCGAGGTTTCCACCTTTTCTTGAAATTCCTTGAGACGCAACTTCAGCGGCTCCAGGACACGGTCCATGGTTTCACGGCTCTGCACATTGAATTTTTCGGTCTTTTCGGTAAAAATCCTGTTGGCCAAAAGCTCAAAATCTTTCCTGAAGACCTCCTGCATTTCAGTGATGTCCTTGCGAAGCGCTTCAGCCTGTTTTTCCGCCGCCGTTTGAGCGGTCTCGGCGCGTGCGGCGCGCACGGATGACTCGGCAGATTTTTCGCGCCACTTTTCCGCCTCTGCTTTAAGGGCTTCCAGACTTTCCCGCTGCATCTCAAAGCGGCTGCGCTCTGAGGCTACTTCGCTTCGCAGCGCTTCGGCTTCGGTGCGCAGGCGCTCGCGTTCCGGGTCTTGCCCTGATTTCCGCAGGGCGATGAAATATCCCGCTGCAAGGCCCACGGTCGCACATAAAATTCCTAAGACGAGAATGGTAGTGTCCAATGCTCCGAAGTTGGCAATACTCAATTGTTGAGAATCACCACAAATGTACCAACTTCCGTGCGATCGTAGAGATCGGCGACGTCGGTATTGCTCATACGGACACAGCCTTTGCTGGCCGGGACTCCCAAAAGTCCTTCCTCATGGGTGCCGTGGATGAAAATTCCTCTGGAATACGAGTCGCAGCCCTCGCCGGAATTTATGCTTTCCTCCATGCCGCGCAGATGGAGTATTCTGCTCGTAATTATGTCCTGCCCTGTGCTTACGCTGTCTTTAATAATACGGGCCTTGCCTCCCGTGGGCATTTTATTCTTGATGACGCTGTTGAGGGGCAGGTCTCCGCCCACTTTCTCAGCCACCGAGTGCAGGCCTTGCGGCGTTCGGTATGAGCCGGATTGATTGCCGATCCCTTTTCTTGAGGTGGAGATCACGTAGGTCTTCTCTATTTCGTCACCGTCGATGATGTAAAGCTTTTGTCTTTTTGCGGCTACGTAAATGAAGCGGTCAAACTCTCGGTCGGCATACTTAATGCTGAGGTATTCGCGCAAAAAATCCACCATCGGCGTCTCTTCTTTTCCGGAAGGGCCCGAAGAGGTAAGCGCCACCCAAATGATGAGGCCTGCGAGCATCCGCACATACGCTATGTTAGAAAAAGCTGACAAAACCGAAATGTAATTTGCCTCCGCGCAGCGATATATCGTTGTCAAACTGCCTGCCGAGCGCATAGGTCAACGAAAATATACCCGCACCGGTTTCGAAATTGATTCCGCCTCCGAATCCCAAAGGGGTATCTTCCTCTACTTCCCGGTTGATGCGGTTTTCGTAAGCGGCTTGATCGATGAAAAGGAACACATTGGAATTTTCCTCCAAAAGGTAGCGAAATTCCAAGGTTCCCACAGCAAAACCGGTGGCGAAAATGGCTTGTTCATCAAAACCGCGTATGGATTTCAGACCGCCGATGCGGTAGGCTTCGTTGAGAAACATATTGTCGTTTAAGAAGTAACCGCCGCGCACCCGGAACAGCAGGGTGGCACGCCGCCCGACGGGTTGGTGGTATCCGGCCAAAATATTGGCATTGTATATTTCACTTCGCAGGTTGACGTCATCGTAAAACGATTCGTCGAGCGCGGCATTTTCGCGAATACGTTTTTTGCCCCCCCCCGCCGTGATATCAAAAAAGTACCCGCTCCGAGGGTTGAATCGGTAATCCAAGGTATTCACCGCGCCGCCGATCCCGAATATGACTGATCGGGAATCTACAAGCCGGCCCTGCTGATAGGCCGAAGCGGAAATGACGTTGGCTTGAAAGTCGTCTACATAAAACTTTAGTTTATTCCCGCCCGGCAGAAAGTACTGGATCGCAAGACCGAGATTGACCTGGCTGAACAGGGTGTCTTGCCGAAAGAGGTTGATATTGAATTCGGTGCCGACAGGCGTATTGAAGAGAAAGGGATAGGCAAAACGCAAATCGAGTTGCTGCGTGCGCGTCTGCAGTCTTTGCCATCTGAGGTTGATCGATTCTCCGCGTTTAAAAGGATTCATCAGGTCCAGTGTGACATCGCCGGTGAAAATGATATCGCCTGTGACGGGATCGGGAAGCACACCGAGTACCCCGTCGAAGTTGCTGGCCTTTTTGTTTTCCAAATAGAGGTAGATGTCTGCTTCGCCTTCGCGCATTCCGACTTCGTAGGGTTTGATCACGCGTACGTAAGGCAGCTCACGAAGGCGCAGGGGAATTCTGTCAAGACGGGATTGATTGTACGCTGCACCTTTCATCAGGCCGAGGTGGTTTTCAATAACGCGCCGGTTTGTTTCCAAGTCGCCCTTAATGATGATGCTGTCGATCACGGTATAGGCGTGCAGGTTCATTTTCAAGGCAGCTTCGATTTCTTCGCCGTCGATGACCACGTCGGCAAGGCCGAGCTGCGCAAAGGGATAGCCGTTGTTTTCAGCCAGGTCAAGCAGGGTTTCGAAAAGCCGCGACATTTCCGCGGGTTTGAACGGGGTTCCCCTGAAAAATTTTTCGCGGTAGCCGGCTTTACTGAGCATTTCTTCGCGTACGTTTCCCGCGCTCAGTTTCGCCCATTTGTAGGGGCGGCCCGCATTGAGCACGGCCCGCACCGTATCGCCGTTTCTGATCACGGTGTCAAAAGATGCTGCCAGATAGCCGTCTTCAATCAGTTCATAGCGCAAAGCCGCCAAAAAGGCATTGACCTCCGAACTGTCGGGGCCGTTTTTAGGCAAGTTGAGTTTTACGGCCGCCTCATTCGCAGATTGATCAATCTGTAACGTTACGCCTTGGGCGCTGAGCCGAACCCCCGTCAGCGTTGCATAACAGATGAAAAATAAACAGGTTATGGTGAAATAAAATCTCAATCCCCGCCGTTGTTATTAGGATAAACCCGCGATAATGTGCTATATTGCTCCCGAAAGAACAAAATTAACCTGCTTCTCTCCGTTTGGCGTATATTTGCGAAATTATGTTTAAGGTATTCGAAATGAGAAAATCTTCCATGCTCCTTTTGCTGCTTTTTGCCGCAGGAGTGGTGATGTCATCCTGCCGAGCCCAAAAGCAGGCCTGCGCCGCTTACGGTAAGGCCGATACGGTGAAAACCGAGCAGAGCAACAGCTGATGCCCATGTGGACGGAGCTGGAAACCGTCGAAGCATTGGAACAATGCTTTGCGCGTACCGAACGCCCGGTACTTCTGTTCAAACACAGTACGAGGTGCCCCCTGAGTGCGATGGCTAAGTCGCGCATAGAAAACGGCAGGGACGAAGCTTTGGATTACTTCTTGATCGACGTGATACGGCACCGCGAGGTGAGTCAAAAGCTGGCCGAAAAAACAGAAATTCGCCACGAGTCGCCTCAAGCCTTTCTGGTTTGCGACGGTGAGGTGGAGACCGTCAAATCCCATACCGACATCAGGCCCTCCGCCTTTGCACTCAATCAATGATGGTGCGAGGTGTAGCTTATGTCTAACACGACTTCAATATCAGGATGCAGACTTTCAGCCACCGGACACCGCTCGGCTGTTCTGCGCAGCACAGCCTTTTCTTTTTCTCCGTAACCGAAGTCGGGTATTTCCATCGCAATCTGTATTTTTCCTATGCGCCGAGGATTTGAGTACATGAATTTGGTGACTTCGGCGGAAGCCCCCTCAAACTTTAAACGGCGCTCTTCAGCGGCGATGCCCATCACGGTGAGCATGCAGGTAGCAAGAGAGGTGGCCGCCAAGTCTGTGGGAGAGAATGCAGCGCCCTTTCCCCGATTATCCGTCGGCGCATCGGTGATGATTTCTTTTTCCGACCGGAGATGGGTGCATACCGTGCGAAGTTCACCCGTGTATTTGACCACAGAAGTTGCCATAAACTTTGTAATTTAGAAGACTGTTACAACGATAGTGAAAATTACCGCAGACATACGCTTTAAGGGCATTTTCTCGCTGCTTTTTTTCTTCTTTTCGGTCTTGGCTCTCGACAGTAATGCACAAGGCCCCAAGCAGAAGGAAACCATTTTTGATGAGTCTACCGTGATTTACAAGGAAAGTCTTTTCGGAGGGCTCACCTTGCACACCAACGGCTACGCCGCACACTTTTCTTACGGAAAGAACAAAACAGCTTTCAAGTCGAGAATTTACCAACTCGACGTTACCTTCATGCGCCACCCGAAAGAAGTACGCAGCTTCAATGCGTTTTTTGAGGATTCGCGGAGTTACGTTTTCGGAAAGCTGAACTCACTGTTCATATTGCGGCCTACCATCGGGGAGCGGGTGCTGAAGTTTGACAAGATCAGGCCGGGCGGGGTAGCCATCGGCTATTCTTGGCGTGTGGGCCCTGCCATAGGTCTCGCCAAGCCCGTTTATCTCGAAATTCTGGTGCCGGACACACCGCCTTTTTCCCGCATCGTGGTAGAACGCTATGACCCGGAGCGCCACTCCTTCGTGGACATTTACGGAAGGGCGGGCGGACTGCGCGGACTCAATGAAATCGAATTTCATCCGGGTATCCACGCCGGCTTTGCCGTGAATTTTGACTACGACCCCGGACGAGAGGGCCTGAAGGGTATAGAGCTCGGTGTCAACGTAGACTACTTCCCGCTCGGGGAAGTAGAAATCATGGCGCAAACGGCCAATACCAACCTCTTCGTGAACTTATACGTAACTTTGCAGTTCGGAAAAAAATTCAACAGATAGATGGCGGAAACAGAAGTGATGGAAAAACCCGTTCGGGTTCAAAAACCGAAATGGTTGAGGGTAAAGCTGCCGACCGGAGAATCGTACAGAAATGTCAGAAAAATTGTCGACGAGCACGAGCTCCACACCATCTGCGAAAGCGGAAACTGTCCCAATATGGGAGAATGTTGGGGAGCGGGAACGGCTACGTTCATGATTTTGGGAAATACCTGTACCCGATCCTGCGGTTTCTGCGCCGTAGATACCGGACGTCCGGATGCAGTGGATGAATTTGAACCGGGGCGCGTGGCGCGATCGGTGAAGCTCATGGGGGTGAAGCACTGCGTGATCACCAGTGTAGACCGCGATGACCTGCCCGACGGCGGCAGCATCATCTGGGCCCAAACCGTGAAGGCCATCAGGCATCAATCACCGGGCACCACCTTGGAAACCCTGATTCCCGACTTTATGGGGAAATGGGAAAATCTGCAGCGTATCATCGATGTGGCGCCGGAGATTGTGTCACACAACCTTGAAACTGTGCGGCGCCTCACCAAGCAAGTGCGTATTCAGGCCAAGTATGACCGCAGCCTGGAAGTATTGCGCCGCCTGAAAAAAGGCGGGATGAATACCAAATCGGGTGTGATGCTCGGCCTCGGAGAAACGGAAGAGGAAGTCATCGAAACCATGGACGATCTGCGGGCCGTCAATGTAGATGTGCTTACCCTCGGGCAATACCTTCAGCCCACGCGAAAGCACTTGCCGGTAGAAGACTTCGTGACCCCTGAAAAATTTGCCGAGTACAAGGAAATCGGATTGTCTAAAGGTTTCAGATACGTGGAAAGCGGACCCCTCGTGCGCTCCTCCTACCACGCGGAGAAACACCTCTTCTGAGGAGAGATACCGCTTGCGGTCTTGCCGGATTCTTAACTTTGCCGCGCTCAACCTGATCAACACTCATTTGTGAAAGAAAAGATACGCGTCGGCATCAACGGTTTCGGCCGCATCGGCAGGTGTTTCGCCCGTGCCGTTTTGGCCGATGAAAACTCGCCTCTGGACATCGTACTCATCAATGACCTCGGTTCTGTCACTTCCATGGCCCACCTTTTGGAGTACGACAGTATCCACGGAAAATTTTCGCGCGAAGTATGGCCCGCGGAGCGGAGTTTGCAAATCTCAGACAAGGGCAGCCCTTCCGGTCATGCGGAAATCCCCGTGTCATCGGTCGCGAACCCTTCCGAAATTCCCTGGAAAGACTTCGGAGCAGATATCGTCCTTGAGGCCACGGGTAAATTTAAAACTGCAGCCGATGCGGAAGGCCACCTCTCGGCGGGAGCAGGCTTGGTCATTATCTCCGCCGTGCCCGCTGACTCAGGGGTGAAGACCCTCGTCATGGGTGCCAATCAAGAGCTGCTCACCCCCGAAGACCGCATTATTTCAAACGCTTCCTGCACCACCAACTGCGCAGCACCGATGGTGGAAATCATCGATCGGATATGCGGGGTGGAAAGCGGATACATCACCACCGTGCACTCATACACGGGCGATCAAACCCTGCACGATACGGCACATCGTGACCTGCGCAGGGCCCGCGCCGCAGCGCTGTCTATTATTCCTACCAGTACGGGGGCTGCGAAGGCCATCACCAAAATATTTCCGCGGCTGGACGGAAAGCTCGGCGGTGCGGGTATCCGAGTCCCCGTCCCGAACGGCTCCCTCACGGACATCACCTTTCACGTGCGAAAACCGCAGGCCGCTGAAGCGCTCAACGAGATTTTCCGGCAAGAGGCCGAATCCGGACCGTGGCGGGGCTATCTGGAGTACACCGAAAAGCCCTTGGTGAGCATCGATATTATCGGAAATCCGCACTCCTGCGTGTTTGATGCGCTGCTCACCTCGGTCATCGGCAATACGGTCAAAGTTGTGGGCTGGTACGACAACGAAATGGGCTATACCCGCCGCCTCATCGATTTGATCCTGTTCAGACAGGGGCTGCCGGGGGTGTGAGTCAGCAGCCGTCGGGATTACCGTCTCCGTGGATTTTGGCCTTGCCTTCGGCGCTTTTTAAGCACATTGACTTCCCGTCAAATTCGGCGTAGGTAAAGCTGCGGATCCAGTCTCCCGTATTAATATACGTGCCTCCCCCCTCCAGATTGATCACCATGGGCAGGTGCCGATGACCGAAGATGTAGTAGTCGGTGGGTTGCTGTACTTGACAGGCCTCACAGTATTGCACGAGCCATTCGTTTTCTCTTCCCGAAAATATTTCATCCGCATCTCTGTTTGCCTTTCGGCTTCGGGCAGAGAGGTAGTCGGCCAGCCCGATTCCGAAATTGGGATGCAACCGCGCAAAAAGCCATTGACTCACCTTCGAGGCAAACACCTTTTTCAATACCTTATATCCCCGGTCACCCGGTCCGAGTCCGTCGCCGTGCCCGATGAGAAAGGTTTTTCCCGCAAGGGTGCGCCGAATCGGAGCGCGGTGCAGCGCCACATTGAGCTCGGAGGGCAGATAGTCAAAAATCCACATATCGTGGTTGCCCGTGAAGAAGTGTATGGGGATCCCGCTGTCGGAAAGCTCGGCGATTTTGCCCAAAAGGCGCACGTGGCCGCGCGGAATGGCCTTTTTGTACTCAAACCAAAAGTCGAAAACATCCCCGAGAATGAAGAGCTCTGCCATCTCTTCACGCCGAGATTCCAGCCAAGCCACGATTTTTTTCTCCCGCACCAAGCTCTCTGCCCGATTCGGAGCACCGAGATGAAAGTCAGACAGAAAGAAGTATTTATCGCCCATCGGAGACGGCGGAAGCACACTCCGGGATCAGTACCCGAAGATCTCCTCCATTTTTTTCTCAAGTGCTCTGCTCCTGAGTTTGGTTGCGATCACCTTGCCTTCGGGATCTATCATTACGGTGAATGGGATCGACTGCACATTGTAAAGCTGTGCCGCTGCCGAGTTCCAAAATTTGAGATCGCTCACGTGCGGCCAGGTCAAGCCGTCCTCTTCAATGGCCTTGAGCCATTTGCCTCTGTCTCTGTCAAGCGACACTCCGAATATTTCAAAATTGTCTTTGCTGTACTTCTTGTACATCTTGACCACGTTCGGATTTTCCATCCGGCAGGGTTTGCACCAAGAGGCCCAAAAATCGATGAGCACGTAGTTGCCTTTAAGGTCAGAAAGCGCGCGCATTTCCCCGTCGGGATCCGGGAGCACTATATCGGGGGCTTTGGTCCCGGGAGCCAGGAAGTTTTCGCGTTCCAGCCGTTTTTCGGCTTCAGCTACCCGATCGGCCAGGGCATCAAAAAAGAAATAGCCCGCGAGGCGGTCCTCGAGTCCGTCGCGCACCTTCTTATACAGGTCGAGGTCTTGGGTAGCATCCAGCCGCTGTATGATGGAATAGTTGGCCACACTGCCCGGATTGTTCTCGATATGATCGGTCAGGTAGGCGCGGTATTCCTTGCGGGTATTGTTGTAGTAATTGCCGAGCGCTACCCGTGTCTGCTGATCACCGGCAGTGGCCGCTTCCTGCAGCGCGCGCATGGCGGAGTCCAGCCGCTGCTCGTACATGGTGCCCCTCACAAAGAAGTCGCGCACCTCTTCCGAGTCCTTCGATCCGCTCACTTCGTAGATATTGCTGAGGGTGTTGTAGTCAGCGGTAATCTCCACTGTTTTGCTCGTACTGTCGAATGCCATGAATATGGGAGGCACATCTTCGCCTATCCCCAGGGTGTAAAAATTGAGCCGGCCCGAGGGCACCTTGAAGGAAAAATTACCTGATTCATCAACGGTCGCCGCACCCACTGTATCGGGTTCGGCGGGGGGGTAGTGGATCAATGCGACAGTCTCACCCGCGGCATTCGTAATCTTTCCTTTTACTTCGGTACCGGAGTCTTCGGGTGTACATCCGGCGGCCAGAGCAGCTGCAATAAATACGCCGGCCGATCTCAATAACATTTTCATTCTTCAAGTATTTTTTTGAGAATATCACTTGCCATTTTTGGGTTGGCTTTTCGGTCAGATAGTTTCATGACCTCTCCCATGAACAGTCCGAGCAGCCCTTTATTGCCTTTCCGGTAGGCTTCAGCCTTATCGGGGTAGGCCGCTACCGCTTTCCGCGCCATGGCCTCCAAGGCGTTGTCGTCGCTCTCTTGGAGCAAGTCGTTTTCGCGGGCCAGATCTTCCGGGTCTTTGTCGGGGTTGTCCGGCATCAGAGGAAATATCTGCTGTGAAGCCACGCTGTGGCTTACTTTATTTTCGTCGGTGAGACGAATGAGGGCCGCTATTTTTTCCGGCTTTACGGGAAAATCTTCAATTCGGGTCGCTGTGCGGTTGAGGTAGGTTTTCACCTCGCCGATCACTTTATTGGCGGCAGCCTTATAGTTTTCCGTGTATTTGATGATTTCCTCGTAGTAGAGTGCCGTGGGTTTCGATTCCGTCAGGATGCCCGCGTCGTAGTCAGAGAGCCCCAGTTCTTCGGTGTAGCGTTTGTACAGGTCCCGCGGCAGGGGAGGCATGGCTTTTTTTACCTTTTCCACCGCTTCTTCACTCAGTTCGAGCGGCTGCATGTCGGGCTCCGGAAAGTAGCGGTAGTCGTGGGCGTCCTCTTTTCCCCTCAGGGTAAATGTGGTACCGTTTACCGCATCAAAACTGCGCGTCTGTTGCTCCACGGTTCCGCCGGCTTCGATAATGGCGATTTGCCGCTTCATCTCATAGGTGATGGCGCGCTGCACATTGCGCAGGGAGTTCATGTTCTTCACCTCACAGCGATTGCCGAGAGTCTTGCTTCCCTTGAGCATCACGGACACATTGGCATCGCAACGCATGCTCCCTTCCTCCATATTTCCGTCGCAGATATCGAGGTACCTTACGAGCCGTCTTACTTCCGCGAGGTAATTATAGGCCTCCTCAATGCTGCGGATGTCCGGCTCCGATACGATTTCCAGCAGCGGAACACCCGCGCGGTTCAGGTCCACAAGGGTGTTGAACGGGTCTTGATCGTGGATGCTTTTACCGGCGTCTTCCTCAATGTGAATGCGCGTGATGCCGATGCGTTTGTCATTGCCGTCGGCATCTTTCACCGTGAGGTGGCCTTCGGTGCAAATGGGCGTGGTGTCTTGGGTGATTTGGTAGCCTTTCGGCAAATCGGCGTAGAAGTAATTTTTCCGTGCGAAGTGCATCTCGCGGGTCAGGCTGCAGTTCGTAGCCAGACCCAGCCTCACGGCATGTTGCACCACGGCGGTATTGAGTCGCGGCAGGGTGCCCGGGTGGCCGAGGGTCAGCGGGCAGGTATTGGCGTTTGGAAGGTCGCCGTAAGCGTTCACGGCGCCGGAGTAGGCCTTAGAGGAGGTGATCAGCTGGGCGTGAATCTCCAGTCCCACCACCAATTGGTACTTTTCGAGCACTTCTGCACGCGTTTCGATCATAATGCCTCTATTATCCCGCGAAAGAGCGGAACCATTTTTTTTGATGCTTCACTCGCGGCCCTTACCACATCTTCGTGGGTGGTTTCTACAATCTTCCCTTCTACGCCCAGGTCGGTAATCACGCTCATACCGAAGCATTCCATGCCCATGTGGTTGGCTGCGATGACTTCGGGCACGGTGCTCATACCTACGGCATCGGCGCCGATGATGCGCACGTACTTATATTCAGCCGGCGTTTCCAGGCAGGGGCCGCTGAGGCCGGCATACACGCCTTTGCGCAAAAGGGTGCCTTGGGCTGCTCCCGTTTTTTCCGCAAGGGTGATCATCTCTTTGCTGTACGCCTTACTCATGTCTGGAAATCGGGGCCCCCAGGCATTGTTGTTCGGCCCCATCAGCGGGTTGGTCGGGAAAAGGTTGATGTGGTCCGAAATGATCATCAGATCGCCGATTTCAAAATCGGGATTCACCCCACCGCAGGCATTGGACACCATCAGCCGTTTCACACCGATCAATGCCATGATCCGCACGGGCGACACCACCTGATCCATCGTGTAGCCTTCGTAGTAGTGAAAGCGACCGCGCATGGCCACCACCTTCTTACCGCCGAAGCGACCGAAGGCCAGGGTGCCCTTGTGCCCTTCCACGGTAGATCGGGGAAAGTCGGGAATATCGCTGTAGGCAATCTCTGTGTCAATGTCGATTTCTTCTCCCAAACTGCCCAACCCGGAACCCAAAATAATCCCCACATCGGGAACAAAAGGCATTTTGGACTTTACGAATGCAAGGGCCTTGTCAAGATTCAGCATAATTCAATATCAATTCGTTAAAATTTCGGGCATCCTTACCGAAATCTACATCGATTTCCCGGTAGAAAACGGGGATCAGATCCTTTTGAAATTCAGCGGAAAAAGGAAGCAGTCTGACTGCGTCTTTTTCCGTAGTGACCACCCCCGCGCTGCCGGGCGCAAACTTACCGATAAATTTTCGAATCCGCTTTAAATCCGCACGCTTGAAACGGTAGTGATCGCGGTAGGCGAAGTGCGCCTCCACGGGAAGATCACTCCGCGCTTCCGCCTCAAAAATTTCGGGCTCGGCCACGGCACTGATCAGCAAGACGTGCTTCAGTGCCGTGATCGGTACGGCGGCCGGAGCGGTCAGGGGCTCCGTACGTCCGGGCAGTGTATGTGAGAAAAATACGGGTACATTCAAGTATTCCAGCTCTTTACGCAGTCGATTACGTGCTTCCTCACCGGCGTCTTTCGGCGTTTTGGTCACCACCACACAGTCCGCGTCGCGGGCGCGCACTTTATGATCGCGCAGGCTACCCGCGGGCAGGCAATAATCTCGCGTGAAGGGGCGGTGCCAAGTGGTGAGCAGTATGTTCAGTCCGCCGCGTACACGCCTGTGTTGCAGAGCATCATCGAGTACTGTCACCTCCCTTTCGGGAAAATGGGCGGCGAGGCGCTCCAGACCCTCCGTGCGGTCCTCACAGACGGCTGCGGCCAATGCGGGATTCCTTCTTACAATCAGAAGGGCTTCATCTCCCACAGCGTCCGGGTGAGCGTCGGGCGTGATTTTTACGAATCCGCTTGACGTACGTCCGTACCCGCGGCTGAGCAGTGCGCATCTCTCCGCACCGAGCAGGCCCACGACGTAATCCGTGTGCGGGGTTTTGCCGGTCCCTCCGAGCGAGAGGTTACCGATCACCACCGTTTTGCCGGAAGGCGCCACAGACCTTATGATGCCCTTCGCGTATAGCTTGTTGCGCAGCCATACCGCCGCCGCGTAGGGCCAGGATAAGGGCAGCAACCAAGGTCGGGTCTGAATCATTGTGTAATTTTAGCAGCCCAAATCGAACCGCACCATGACACAAATCAAAGAAGTAATCCGTTATCTCGAAAGCATCGCTCCGAAATCTTATGCCGAATCTTACGACAATCCGGGTCTCATCGTCGGGAATGAAGCGGAAGAAATTACCGGTGTGCTCGTGAGCCTTGACTGCACGGAGGCCGTGGTGGAAGAGGCTGTGGCCGCCGGATGCAACCTCGTTGTGAGCCACCACCCCATTGTGTTTCGCGGTTTGAAAAGCCTCACCGGTGCCGACTATGTGGAGCGCACCGTGATCAGTGCTTTGAAAAACGGAGTGGCCCTTTACGCCACCCATACCAACCTGGACAGTGTGGCAAACGGTGTAAGCGCCAAGCTCGCTGAGATGATCGGCCTTGCGCACGGGAAGATTCTGCAGCCCAAATCCGGGTTGCTGTCCAAACTCACCTACTTCGTGCCCACAGAATATGCGGAGCGGGTGCGCGAGGCCGTTTTTAAAGCCGGTGCGGGCCAAATCGGAGAATACGCCGGTTGCAGTTTTAACCTCGACGGCACGGGTACTTTTACCCCTTCAGAGGGGGCTGAACCCTTTTCGGGTAAAAAGGGGGTTCCTGAAGCCGCTGCAGAGACCCGCACGGAAGTAATGTTTCCCGCTCATCTGCGCAGCCGTGTGCTCGCTGCCCTGTTTGAAGCCCACCCATACGAAGAAACGGCATACTACCTTTACGATTTGGCCAATGTGAATCAATTCGTGGGCCTCGGGATGATCGGGACCTTACCGCGGGCTGTGCCGGGGGAGGAGTTTTTGGCCTTGCTCAAAGAGCGCCTCGGTCTTCAGGTGATTCGCCATACGGCCGTCCTTTCGGAAAAACCCGTAAAGCGCGTCGCTGTATGCGGAGGGTCGGGCAGTTTTCTGCTCAAGTCCGCGATTTCTGCCGGTGCCGATGCCTACGTCACCGCCGACTTTAAATACCACGAATTTTTCGATGCCGAGGACAAGATTCTTATTGCTGATGTGGGGCACTATGAAAGTGAGCGGTTTACGATAGACCTGTTGGCGACCGTTATAAGCGAAAAATTTAGTACTTTTGCAACCCGCTTAACGGGGGTAAATACCAATCCCGTACATTATTACCACTGATTTATGTCTGAAGCAAAAACAAAATCAAAAGCAAAATCAAAGAACCTGACGACTCCCGAGGACAAACTCAGGGCGCTCTACAGGCTGCAAATCATTGATTCCCGAATCGATCGCATTCGCATCGTACGTGGCGAGCTTCCGCTGGAAGTGCAGGACCTCGAAGATGAAATTGAAGGTCTGGAAACGCGGTTGAAAAAAATGGAAGACGATAAGGCTTCTATGGAAACCGAGATCGCGAACAAAAAGAATACCATGACCGATGCGAAAGCATTGATCAAGAAATATAAAGAGCAGCAGGACAATGTCCGCAACAACCGCGAGTTTGAATCCCTGAATAAGGAAATCGAATTTCAAGAGCTCGAGATCAAGCTCGCCGAAAAGCGTATTAAGGAGTTCAAGGCACAAATTGAGAACAAAGAAGAAGTCCTCAACGCTACCCGTGAAGAGGTGGAAGGCCGCAAAAAGGACTTGGAGAACAAGCGCGCGGAATTGGATGAAATTGTGGGTGAAACTAAGCGCGAGGAAGAGCTGTTGATTAAGCTCAGCGATGAAGCCAAGAAGAACATTGACGAGCGCCTCGTGGCGGCCTACGTTCGCATCCGCAACGGCTCCAAAAACGGGCTGGGAGTCGTTCCCATCGATCGCGAAGCTTCCGCAGGTTCATATATCAAGATTCCGCCCCAGCGTCAACTCGACGTTGCTGCACGCCAGAAAATCATTGTAGATGAGCACAGCGGGCGTATCCTTGTGGATGCCGAGCTTGCCAATGAAGAACAGGAAAAAGCAGACGCGGAAATCGCAAAGCTCTTGAAGTAATTTCCTCCGGAAATAATTTTTCAATGAACCGCAGGCTTTATGCTTGCGGTTTTTTTATGCCCCTGAATTCAGTGCGCAGGCCTGAGCTCTGCAGGGGTGCAAAATCACTTGTAACGCGGGTCAGTAATTCGGGGCAATGTGATGAAGCGCCGCGTGTATGGTCCGCTTTCGGCGGGCTCAGATCCGGAAACCGAAAGTTAAGGTGAGCACGCCGAGCGTATTCTGAAGCTCTTGTGTACTCCCGGCCCCGCTCACGCGGTAGGGCTCGTGGAAACGCATCACGCTGTAGGAAAGGTCCAAATTCCACGCTCGCTCTCGATAGCCCAAGCCTCCGCCTACCATGACTTGATCCATGCGGCCGCTGATTGCACCTTCGCTGATCGGAACCACGTTCGGAAAAAATGCCGCTCCGCCGCGGGCCATGACTTTTTTTGTCATTCTGAATTCTACTCCGCCCCGAAAGGCATGTTGGGCGCGGTAGAATTCCTGCATTTCGAAGTTGGCATTGTCCAGGAATGAAGCCAAGCCTGACCTGCGGTTGGCAGGACGGTATTCGGCTCCGCGAAAATTGACGAACTCATATTGACCGGTGAGGATGGCTTTGCCTTTGATGACGCCCGCAACACCGAATGTGTACCTCCAAGGGGTGCGGACTCGATACTCGATAAAATCCGTATCCGGAGATTGACTGATCGGGTCGAGCCCGCCTCGTATGGTGTTGATACCCTGTCCGTAATTGTCTTGCATACGAAAAGTGGTAGGCGTTTGAACGGAACCGCCTATCCTGAACTGCTTGGTGATACGGTAGATGAAACCCGCCCGAAGGTTGAAGCCGACTCCTTCTACATTCATATTTTCCCGAAAGGTATACCTTCTCAGGTCACCCGTTCCCGGCTGTGTCGCCTCCTCCGTAGTTTCGAGTTCCACATCGTAATAGGAAGTGACAATTCCAAGACCTCCTCCGATATAAAATTTGTCGTCATAGTTGCCTCCCACGGTAAGACCTATGTCCGTCATCCGTCCCGTGGTGTTCACCGTGTGTCTTTGGGACATGAGCCCTTGCTGTACACCGCCCACGTAGCGTGTCGGGGCGCTCCCCTCTACGTCATCAATCACAAAAGCGTCGTAGGCAAGTCCGGCATCTGTGATCGGCAGGTTGTCCGGGGCGATGCCGTCCGCTTGATTGACCCAGCTTTGCATCAGGGTATTGTCGAGGGAGATGATGCCGCCGGTGACGATTTGGTCATTGTAGGTATTCATGCGGTTTACGGTGACGCCCACATTTACGCTTTTCCAGTAAGGATCATCCACCTCATTCACCAAGATAAACCCCACATTATTCACGGCAAGTCCGGAATGTGAACCGCTCGATGCTTCGCCGGCAAGCGAAGTGCGGATGTCGCGCATCTCAACGGAAGGGGAAAGTGAGACTTCTCCAAAACGAAAAACCCCGATTCCTGCGGGGTTGATCGTAATCGAGGACATATCGCCGCCCAATGCTGTAAATGCGCCTCCCATTGCACCGAAGCGGGCCGTGCCCGGCGGTTGATGTGTGGTGTATCTTTGAAGGTCACCTGCTCCTTGAGCGAAAATCCCTGCGGAAAGGCACAGCATCAGGGCTGCAACGGTGTATTGCCTCATCAATGGTTTGCGTTTTGATATTTATCGGCGTCCGCCTCCGCCGCGTGAGGGACTGCTCATGCTGCGCGAAGGACTGCTCATGCTCCTTGAGGGCGAACTCATACTTCGGGAAGGAGAGCTGAAACTTCTCGATCTGGAAGGGGATACACTCCTCGAGGGAGAGCTCATACTCCGTGAGGGGGAGCTAAAGCTTCGCGAAGGCGCACTTCTTGTCGAACTGCGTGAAGGCTGCATGTTGGCCCTGCTCGGTTGTGCACTTCGCGGTGTAGCTGTACCCTGCGAGCGTGAATAGCTCGGACGATTTACCGCACCACCTCCCGCGGCATTGCGCTGTTGCTGGCGGTTATATGGCGACATTCGCGATTCCGCCGCCTGTCGCGCGCTTGTTCCGTACTGTCGGCTGCTGCCTGTGGTCCGGGGCGCTGTCCGTGTACCCGAAGCTTGTCGGGGTGCCATGGCATTACCGCGATCTGCACGCTCTCGGTTGGTACCCCTCGGAACGGTAGATTTTGCTGACCTGTCGGTGGTTCTGACAGCCTCACGTCCTGTGCGTTCACCGGAAGCGGTGCGCTCTGTTCTTGTTCTGTCACTGCGCAAGTCTGTGGCGCGCGATCGACTCTGATAGTTGCTGCTTGATTTGGTTCGGTCCGATCTTCCGGCGCCGTCACCGGTGAATACACCGCCGCGCTGGGAAGTTCGTCCGCCGCTTTCTCCGCGTCGGCCGGAAGTGATCGAAGTGCCTCCGTCACCGAGCCAGCCTCCGCCTCCCAGCCACGGATTGCCCCAACCGCCTCCCCAGTAGGGATTAAAGCCGTACATGCCGTAGGGGTTCATCCAAGGGTTACCCCAACCCATGCCCATACCCCAGCCCATGCCCATACCGAAACGGTTCATGCCCCAAGGTCGTGCCATCATCGGTCGGCAGAAAGGGTCCCAAAAGGGATCACACCAACCCCAGGGGCTCATGCCCATTCCCATACCCATCATAGGCATTCCGAAATGGCCCATACCGAATCCGCCGCCCATGGGCATGCCGTACATCATACTCATGCCCATCATGGATCCGCCTCCGAAACTGTTAAAGCCGAAACCCATATTCATGCGGGGTTGGTTCATCATTCCGTTGTTGCCGAATCCGCCACCTTGGTTGTAGTTGCGGTTATTTTGGTCAGCGTACTCCGAGTCGTAGTATTCGTCATCCCAATATTCGTCGTCGGCGGATTGCGCTTTTCGTTGATCTTGGGTTTTCTCCCAATCACTCAGGTTGCCGTAATAGGCAGACTCCGCACGGCTGTTAAACTGCGTGGGAGCGGGAGTGCTCGAAGACCGTTCCGCTTTGGGACTGAACGCCTGCGCAGTGGCAGATGAACGTCCTTCATAGTACAGGTCGTCATACTCATCAATGGATACCAGATCCTGATTCGAACTGCAAGATACCAAAGCGGCTGCAGCGATGATTCCCGAAAAATATATCTTAAAATGTCTCATGGCGCTGTATTTTCTCATCCTTACTTACAAAGCTAACGATAAAAAAGTTTATGGCTCTTCCTTACTTTAGTTTACTTTGCATTGTTTTTCGGTATAAAACAGCAAAGACCATTCCAGAACAATACAATGAGTAAGAAATTAACACCTCGTAACGAGAACTATTCCAATTGGTACAATGAATTGGTTTCCAAAGCGGATCTTGCCGAACACTCTGAGGTCCGCGGATGCATGGTCATCAAACCCCACGGGTATGCCGTTTGGGAAAAAATGCAGCGCGCTCTGGATGAAATGTTTAAGGCTACCGGCCATCAAAATGCTTATTTTCCGCTTTTTATCCCCAAGAGCTATTTTTCGCGTGAAGCAGCCCATGTAGAAGGCTTCGCCAAAGAATGTGCCGTGGTTACCCACTATCGGCTGAAGAACGACGAGAAGACAGGCGATATTGTGGTGGATGAAGATGCAAAGCTCGAAGAGGAACTCATCGTTCGCCCTACGTCCGAGACCATCATCTGGAACACTTACAAAGGCTGGATTCAAAGTTACCGCGACCTGCCTATTTTGGTCAATCAGTGGGCCAATGTGGTGCGGTGGGAAATGCGTACAAGGCTCTTTCTCCGCACCTCGGAATTTCTTTGGCAAGAAGGGCACACCGCACATGCCACCAAGGCAGAGGCCGTTGAAGAAGCCGAGAAAATGCTCGAAGTCTACGCCGATTTCGCCGAAAATTGGCTGGCCATTCCCGTGATCAAAGGAACCAAATCGCCCGCCGAGCGCTTTGCGGGTGCCATTGAAACCTACTGTATCGAAGCGCTGATGCAGGACGGAAAAGCACTGCAGGCGGGAACTTCGCACTTCTTGGGGCAAAATTTTGCCAAGGCATTCGACGTGACTTTTGTCAATAAGGAAGGCAAAGAGGAGCTGGTGTGGGCCACCTCTTGGGGCGTATCCACCCGGCTGATGGGGGCGCTCATCATGACCCACAGCGATGACAACGGCTTGGTACTTCCGCCCAAACTGGCCCCGATACAAGTGGCTGTCGTACCGATTTATCGACAAATTGAACAGCTCGATGAGATTCGAAACAAACTGCTCCCCCTGATCGATGACCTCAGAAAACGCGGGATCAGTGTGAAATTCGACGATGACGACAACCGCAAGCCGGGGTGGAAATTTGCCGAGTACGAAATGAAAGGCGTGCCGGTGCGCATCGCTGTCGGGCCGCGGGATTTGGAAAACAATACCGTGGAAATTGCCCGACGTGACACCCTTGAGAAGGACATGATCAGCTTTGATGATGCCCCGGATACGGTTGAAGCGCTGCTCGAAGAGATTCAGCGTAACCTCTATTCCAAGGCATTAAAGTACAGGGAGGAAAATACCCGTGAGGTGAATTCCTGGGAGGAATTTAAAGAAGTCCTGGAGCGTGAGGGCGGATTTTTGTCGGCGCACTGGGACGGCACCGAGGAAACCGAAGAAGCCGTGAAAAAGGAAACCAAGGCCACTATCCGCTGTATCCCCCTCAACGGGCAAGCGGAAGAGGGCAACTGCGTTTATTCGGGGAAACCCTCCCGAGGCAGAGTGCTTTTTGCGAAAGCTTACTAACTGAAATCAGAAGTGGCGAAAATACGGGAATACAACGAAATCAGAAGATTCGTCTCCGAAAGAAGTCGGCTGAAGCGCGATGTGTTCGAGCTTGGAAAGCATTGCTTCAGCGCGGTCAAAGATGTGCTGCGGAAACGAATTGAACAGCTCGCTGCCGATATAACCCAAAAAGATCCTCGACTCGAAATAAAATTTCACGAGCGAAACGATTTTGAATGCGGATGCACGGTGGCAGGAGATTATATCCTCTTTCATTTGCATACCAACGTATTCAGAATCGATGCTGAAGCTGCTGATGATGAGGTGGCGGAGCATGTCAAAAAGTATCCCGATCGGGCGTATTGTGCCGTGATTCACGTTTATAATTTTCTCGCAGACAGCTTTCGCTATGAGCGGCCGAATGATGCAGGCTACCTCGCCGCGCGTATATTCATCAATGCGGAGCGCGAATTTTTCGTCGAGGGCATCGGCGGAATCACCGAGGCTTTCGGTCCTTTTCCGGGCAGCGATTTTAATGAAGCAGCGGCGGATGAAATATTGATGACTGTCATTTACGAGGCATTGAACTTTGAAATGATTGTTCCCGAATATGCTTTGGTGGCAGAGATACCCCTCACCGACGCTGTGCGAAGCGCGGGCCTCACAGGTCAGCGCACCTCTAAGCGCATGGGCTTTCGCTTCTCCGATGAGCACAGCGAGGAGATGGAGTGAATTTTTTTTTTCGAACTTGTGCGGATGAAATAAAAGGTATTATATTTGCACCCCGCTAACGGAAATATGGCCCGTTCGTCTAGGGGTTAGGACGCCAGGTTTTCATCCTGGTAGCAGGGGTTCGAATCCCCTACGGGCTACAACAAATCACCCTCGACCGCAGGTCGAGGGTTTTTTTATGCCCCAAATTTCTGCCAAGCTCGCTTGAGCAGAAAGTTGGGGCATAAAAAAACAGCCGCTGCGAAGCAGAGGCGTGATTTGTTGTATTTTTCAATAACGACTGCGGGGATCACCCCGACGACGACAGGAGGAGGGGTAATCCCCGGCGAAGTTCGAGTTTTACCCGCTTTAGCAGAAAGTCGGGGACACAAAAAACAGCCGCTGCGCTGCAGAGGCTTGACTTGTGGTATTTCAAATGATCGTTACTCGGCGGATCGCTGCGTTGACATCATAAAGGATAGGTAAGGCGCGGATGGCGAAGGTGTTTATCTGCATCTCCCGCCGGAGCGGATGTATCTCCGCATGCGAAAGTCTTTGTGAAAGATGATGTCCCCGTGCGCCACCATCTTGTTTTTCAAAAATCAGCCTTCCAAAGCGCCTTTCAGGGCTGCGGTGTAGGCTCCTCTTACCGCCCGAACGCTGTAGTTTGCTTCCGCATATTTTCGCGCGGCTGCACCCGTATCGGCGCGAAGGTGGCGGTCTCTGAGAAGCCGGGTGAGTGCCTTTTTCCAGCGCTCGGCAGATTGAAGCGGGAGCGGCTCGCAGAGAAAACCCGTTTCTCCGTCGCGCACGATTTTTCGGTTAACGCCTACATCTGAGACCACCGAGGGTATTCCGAGGGCCGAATATTGGACGGCTTTGAAACCGCATTTTCCGCGCTCCCAGTCCGAATCGAAAAGAGGCATCACGCCGATATCGATTTCTGCCAAATCGTCGATTTCAGAGGCTTTACTCCATTTGCGGAAGTGCGCAAAGTCAGGCATGTTCGGTGGGGCTTCGTCACTGATCAGGAGAAAGCGGAAGGGGAGTTCTGCACGGAGTTTTTCGAGGAGATCAAACAAGGGAATGAGTTGCCTGATCGTGCTGTGCGAGCCGGTCCACCCGATGATCGGTTCGCTTTTGTCTTCGTGTATTTTGATTCGGTTGTGGCGCTTCTCGGTATCCACGGTGGTAGGGATCACGCACACATCAGAACAGAAATTTCGGGCATATTCCGCCAAGAAATCGTTGCCCGCCGTTACCGTGCGGCTCATACCGATGATCCGTGCCGTCTTTCCGTGGGCTTTAAACCGTCCCGCAATTTTTTCATTGGCCGCTGAATTGTTCGGCAGCCATACCGCATCATCAAAATCATAAATGATTGGTTTGCCCCAAATTTTGGCCACCGCGTATTCCCACCAGGGCGGCCCCACGGGCGTGGCCTCGCGGTGGATCAGGACGGCATCGAAACGACCTGTACGGAAAAGCAGAAAAAACCGCCGCAAAAAACCGCTGAGCGTGGCTCCGATTTTAAAGAAAAGTCCGCCCCTGCTGTAGATGGCAGGCCAATGGCGCTCTGCCCAAAAGGCGACAAACTCGGTGCGGATGCCTGCAGCTTCAAAAGCATCGAGGAATTGCTCAAAACGAAACCGCTGCGAGGGCGCTTTACCGAATGGGTAGGGGGCTACGATCAGAACGCGCTTCATGGGGTAAAGATGCGAATATGCTTCGGATCAAATGCAGAATCGCGGCTCGGCACCTTACCGGTTCAGCGGCTCAATTCGGGTGATTTGTCCCGCACCGTCACTGCGGCATTTACAAAGCCGATAAAAAGCGGATGCGGATTTGCGACCGTACTTTTATACTCGGGGTGAAACTGCACGCCCATAAACCAAGGATGATCGGCGATTTCGACGATTTCAACCAGTCCGCTGTCGGGATTGATGCCGCCGGCAGTCATTCCGGCTTTTTCGAATTCTTCTTTGTAGGCATTATTAAACTCGAACCGGTGGCGGTGTCTTTCAGAAATCAGTTGTGCGCCGTACACTTTTTCTGCCAGACTGCTCGGTTTGATTTCACAGGTATAAGCACCGAGACGCATGGTTCCTCCCTTGGCTTTTACCGTTTTTTGGTGGTCCATCAGCGCGATGACGGGGTGCTCGGCGTCGGGAACTATTTCTGTGGTATGGGCGCCTTTCAGGCCTGCGACATTGCGTGCAAATTCGATCACTGCGCATTGCATACCGAGGCAGATGCCCAAGAAGGGCAAAGCATTTTCACGGGCATAGCGGATGGCTTCAATTTTGCCTTCGATGCCGCGCTCTCCGAAACCCGGCGCCACGAGTAAACCGCCCAAATCGCCCAAGCGCTTCTCGACGTTCCCGGCATGGATCCCCTCGCTGTGGATCCACTTGATATCTACATGTACATCGGTTTCGGCGCCTGCGTGTATCAGGGCTTCAACGATGGATTTGTAGGCATCTTTCAGCTCGGTGTACTTACCTACCAGACCTATTTTTACGGAAGTATCAGTCTCTTTGTGGCGCTTCACGAAAGCCCGCCATTTGTCCAAATCTGCCTTGCCCTCAGCACTCAGGCCGAGTTTTTCCAGCACTACTTTGTCCAGTTCCTCCTTTTCCATGAGCATGGGCACATCGTATATGCTGTCGGCGTCGATGGATTCGATCACGGCGTTGTTGGCTACGTTGCAAAACTTGGCCACCTTAAGTCTGAGCTCCTCATTGAGGTGGTGCTCTGTGCGGCAAACCAGTACGTCGGGTTGAACGCCCAGCTCGAGGAGCTGCTTTACACTGTGTTGGGTAGGCTTGGTTTTGAGCTCTCCGGCTGCTGCCAAAAAAGGAACCAGCGTGAGGTGCACCACGAGGCAGTCGCGGCCCAGTTCCCACTTGAGCTGTCGCACCGCCTCCACGTAAGGCAGGGATTCGATGTCGCCGACCGTTCCGCCGATCTCAGTGATCACGAAGTCGTAGTCGTATTCGTTGCCCAAAATTTGGACACAGCGCTTGATTTCGTCAGTGATATGGGGAATGACCTGCACCGTTTTGCCCAAGTAATCGCCGCGGCGCTCTTTGTTGATGACGTTTTGGTAAATGCGGCCTGTGGTAATGTTGTTGGCCTGGGAGGTGCGTATGTTGAGGAAGCGCTCGTAGTGGCCCAGGTCGAGGTCGGTTTCGGCCCCATCTTCCGTTACGAAGCACTCGCCGTGCTCGTAGGGGTTGAGGGTTCCCGGATCGATGTTGATGTATGGGTCGAGCTTTTGGATGGTCACCGAGTAGCCCCGGCCTTGCAATAGCTTGGCCAATGATGCTGAGATGATGCCCTTACCGAGTGATGAAGTAACCCCGCCCGTTACAAAGATGTATTTGGTCTGCTGACCCATGACTGCCGAATTGAAAGTGTAACTACGGGGTACAAATCTAACATTAATCGCGGGATGCCGAAGGATGTGTTGCGATTAAATCGGCTGAACGGGATTGACGGACGGAAATGACTGAGATGGGTGTGATTTGAGTTGGTGGTGGCTTCAAAGAGCGGCTGAGCTTAATCGGTTTAAAAATCGAGGTATTATGAGCCGATTAGGGTGCTTAATCGGCTCAAGGACCCGGCGACATATTCCTTCCGCTGCCGGATCTGACAGGTTTTCAAAACCTGTAAGGTCTACGTAAATTAATCTTTTTGATAGAAATAGGGCTGATATGCATCCGAATCTTCTCACACCACACCCCCCGCACTCAACAATAAAAAGATTCCCGCGGCCACCAGCGCTCCGGTGATGGGGCCCAGGATGGGCACCCAACTGTAGGCCCAGTCGCTGCTGCCCTTATCGGGGATGGGAAGCAGCCGGTGCATGATGCGCGGGCCCAGGTCGCGGGCCGGATTGATGGCGTAGCCCGTGGTACCGCCCATGGACAGACCGATCACCCAAACCAGAAGCGCCACGGGCAGCGCTCCCAGAGCGCCCAGCCCGATTGGGGTGCCGTCTTCCAAAGCGGGCTCGGCGGCGTAAAGGATCACAATGATGAGCACCGAGGTACCCACGGCTTCCGCGAAAAAGTTGATCGGAAGGTTTCGCAGGGCGGGCGCGGTGGCGAAGGGAGCAAATTTGATTGCCGGATCACTTGCTTCCCTGAAGTGGTCCTTGTACATGAGCCAGGCGATGCCCGAGCCGAACATAGCCCCCAGAAGCTGGGCGGTCACATATTTCGGAATCAGGCCCCATTCAAAAAGGCCCGCAGCGGCCAAGCCGATGCTCACGGCGGGATTGAGGTGCGCCCCGCTGTGCGGGCCGGCCACCACCACACCGATGAACACTCCGAGTGCCCAGCCCGTGGTGATCACCATCCAGCCGCTTCCGTGTCCTTTTGTTTTGGGAAGTACGGCATTGGCTACCACGCCGGTACCCATAGCCAGCAGGAGCGAAGTCCCGACGAATTCTGCTGCAAATGCATTCATTTATTCCGTCCAGTTTTTTGCACGTTCGAGTGCTTTTTGCCAAAAGTGAAGGTAATGCTCCGCCTTCTCCTGCTGCATTTCGGGTTTGAATACCCGGTCTGTGTGCCGCAGTTCGGCCAGGGCAGCCGTATCTTTCCAAAAACCCACGGCCAGCCCCGCCAGAAATGCCGCGCCGAGGGCGGTTGATTCAATGTTTTTCGGTCGGTTTACAGCCCTGCGCATAACGTCGGCCTGAAACTGCATCAAAAAATTATTGGCGGTGGCGCCGCCGTCGGCACGCATCTCTTTGACCGCACTTCCGCTGTCGCGCTCCATGGCTGTCATGAGGTCGGTGACCTGATAGGCAATGGCTTCAAGGGCAGCGCGGGTCATGTGAGCGATGGTCGTGCCTCGGGTAATCCCGAAAAACGCACCCCGTGCCGAGGCGTCCCAATGGGGCGCCCCCAGTCCTGCCATGGCCGGCACGAAGTACACCCCGTCGTTGTCATCAAGGCTCTCGGCAAGGGCTTCGCTCTCACCGGCCTGCCCGAAGAGTTCAATCTTGTCGCGGAGCCACTGAATGGCTGCTCCGCCTATGAATACGCTGCCCTCGAGGGCGTAGACGGTTTCGCCGTTGAGCTCCCAGGCGATGGTGGTCAGAAGTTTGTTTTCGGAAACTACCGGCTGCGCACCGGTATTCATCATCATAAAGCAGCCGGTGCCGTAGGTGGTTTTGGCCATTCCCGTTTCTGTGCAGAGCTGACCGAAAAGGGCCGCCTGCTGATCACCCGCGATGCCCGCTACGGGGATTTTTGCGTAGAGCGTATCGCCGGAGGTATAGCCGTAAACCTCGCTGCTCGACTTCACCTCGGGCAAGATGGCCGCGGGAATGTCAAAAAGTGCGAGCAAATCACGGTCCCATTTTTTTTCACGGATGTTGAACAGCATGGTTCGGCTCGCATTGGATACATCCGTCACGTGCACTTCCCCGCCCGTGAGTTTCCATACGAGCCACGTATCCACCGTCCCGAAGGCGAGTTCGCCCGCTTCGGCGCGCGCTCTTGCACCCGGCACCTCGTTGAGGATCCACTGAATTTTGGTGGCACTGAAATAAGCATCGGGAACAAGGCCGGTTTTTTCGCTGATCATACCCGACTTTCCCGCTGCCTTCAGCTGCTCCACGGCCGGAGCTGTGCGCCGGTCTTGCCATACGATGGCATTGTAAACGGGGGCGCCTGTTTTTCGGTCCCAGATCAGGGATGTTTCGCGCTGATTCGTAATGCCGATGGCGGCTATCTCTTTACCTTTGATGTTTTTCGCGGCAAGGGCTTCGGCTACCACGGCAGATTGTGAAGACCAGATCTCGGCGGGGTCGTGCTCCACCTGCCCCGGCGCGGGGAAGTATTGAGTGAAGTCGCGTTGAGCAGAGCTGATAATGCGCCCCGCATCATCGGTAATCACGGCCCTGCTGCTCGTGGTACCCTGATCGAGAGCGAGGATGTATTTTCGGTTCGGTTTCATCAGGTGAGGATGTGAATGTCGGCGATTTTATTGAATGCTGCTATTTCCGCCTCGATCCACGCGGGGTCTTTTCCGAGTTCCTCAGCCATGATTCTTGCGGTTTCGGGCGCCGCGGCTCTTGCGGCACGGGCGTCCAGAATCAGCAGGCGCATTCGGCGTGACAAGACGTCTTCCACGGTCACGGCCATTTCTTTGCGCACGGCCCGTATGATTTCCGCCTTCACAAAGGGATGACCGGGACTGAGCTTTTCGGCGTATGTCTTCCGCTCTTTCATCAGTGATTTAATCTCCTCGGCATCAGTTCCGTATCGGGAAAACGGACCTTCACTCGGCGGGGCATATCCGTGCAGCTTGTCGAAAGGATTGACAATGGCGGGAAGTTTTTTCCCGGTCAGTTTGGCATAGGCCTCTACGGTGTCTTTACCCATTTTCCGAAAGGTGGTCCACTTGCCGCCTACAATACTTACGAGGTTGCTTTCGGCGATGATGACGCGGTGGCTTCTGGAAATCTCTTTTGTTTGTGCGTCACCGCGTTTTGGCGCGGCGAGCGGCCGCAATCCGGTAAACACCGACCGCACGTCACTGCGCAGGGGTTTTCGCCGGAGGTAGGCACCTGCTGTCTCGAGGATAAAATCCACCTCTTCTGTCAGGGCCCCGGGTTCATATTCCGGGATGTCGCGCAGGGTATCCGTAGTGCCCACGATGAGTTTTCCCTCCCACGGAACGGCGAAAAGTACACGGCCGTCAGAAGTTTCGGGAATCATGAGGGCATCGGTTCCGCCCAGAAAGTCGGCGTCGAGCACCAGATGAACACCCTGACTGGGACGTATGCTTTTGGCCATTCCGGGTACGTCCATTTGCAGGATGCTGTCCGCAAATACGCCGGTGGCATTGACCGTCATTTTGGCCTTTACGGAAAATTCTTCTCCGCTCAGTCGGTCTCTTACCCGTACTCCTGCGACTTTCCCCTCTCGGGTTTTCATCAAACCGGTCACCTCTGCATAATTAAGCACGGCGGCGCCCGCGTCAGCACAGGTTCGCGCTACGGACAGCAGCAGGCGGATGTCATCAAACTGCCCGTCGTGGTAGATCACCCCGCCGATCAGATTTTTGTCCTCAATGCCGGGAAGTCTTTTCAGTGTGTCTTCGCGGGTCGTGTAGCGCGACCGCCCGATGCGTAAGCGGCCTGACATGAGGTCGTACACCTTCAGCCCTGCTGTGTACTTCAACCGCTCGAGCCGGGAGTATATCGGGATCACAAAACGCTTTACAGATGTGAGGTGCGGTGCGGCTTTGAGAATGTTTCCGCGCTGCTCAAGAGCCTCGTAGACCAGCCGAATGTCACCCTGCGCCAGGTAGCGCACACCGCCGTGAAGCAATTTCGTCGAGCGGCTCGAAGTCCCCTTCCCGAAGTCATTTTTGTCAAATAAGGCCACACTCAAACCCCGTGACAGCGCCTCAAGCGCCACTCCGAATCCCGATGAACCTCCGCCTATCACGGCTATATCGAAAGGCTCGGTACGTTTTTGCAGCAAATGAATGGAATCTGACCTATTCATGGGATATTTCCGGGAAGGTAGAAAATCTAAAAATTTTCTCGGTGTGCCGCGTCTTGTCCCCGCGTATTCGGTGGGATGCTCATACGGAAAAGACCTCCTTGTGTTTGGGAATTTCAATTCTGTGAAATCCCTTCTTGCTTAGGTGATCACGGTAATTTTCCATCACTTTTTCATTTCCGTGCACCAGAAAGATGTGCTTGATCAGGTGGGCTTGTTGGCACATGAGGTATTCCGTCATTTCGTCCCGATCACCGTGTGCACTGTACGAATCTATCGAGTCAATTTTGGCTTTAACTTGCAGTTCTCTCCCGAAAAGTTTGACGGATTTTGCTCCTCCGCGTATGCGCCCTCCCAGTGAGCCCGGCTCGCAATACCCCACAAAGAGAATGGTATTTCTCGGGTCTTCGATATTGTTGTTGATGTGGTGAAGTATCCTCCCTGCCTCGGCCATACCCGAAGCGGAGATGATGATGCAAGGCTCTTGCAAATGATTAAGCTGCTTGGAATATTTCGCATCGCGAATGTAGTGGAGGTTGGCAAAGCCGAAAGGATTGCTGTCGAGCCTCATGTACCGCTTCATATCCTTGTTGAAGTGCTCCGGAAAGGATTTGAAAATATCTGTGGCATTGGTACTGAGCGGGCTGTCTACGAAAACTTTGATGGGAGGCAGTTTTCCCTCGGTCTCAAGTTTGTCCAATGCGAATACGATTTCCTGCGTACGGCCTATGCTGAAAGCGGGGATGATCAGCTTTCCTTTGTTTTCTACACAAGTCTCGTGTACGGTCTTCAGCAGGTGTTTTGCCGTATCATCGGCCGATTCGTGCAAGCGGTCCCCGTAAGTGCTCTCTGTGATGATGATTTCTGCTTGGGGAAAGGGTTCTCGGCCTCGGATGATTTGCTGGTTTTGTCGCCCGATATCGGAAGTGTAGGCCAGTGCATGGGTTTTGCGCCCTTCTTTCAGCCGCAGGTTCACACATGCACTTCCCAGGATGTGGCCTACGTAGGTAAACATGAGGGTCACCTTTTCATGCACCTGAATCCACTCATTGTAGGGAAGGGGTTCGAAGAGGTTCATGGTTGCTGCCACGTCGTCAAAGTCGTAGAGCGGTTCATCTTCTTCCCCGAGTATGCCGTGCTTTTTGCGAAAGTTGAAATCGCTCTGTTGAATGAAGGCCGAATCTGCAAGCATGATTTCACAGAGGGCTTTGGTGGGCTCCGTGGCGTAAATCGGTCCCCGAAAGCCTTCTTTTACCAAGCGCGGCAGGAGTCCCGAATGGTCGATGTGGGCGTGAGAGAGGATTGCCATATCCAATTTCTTCGGGTCAAAACCGAGATGCCTGTTGCGCTTGCCTCGGTCATCGCGCCCTTGGTACATGCCGCAATCGAGCAAAACGGAGGGCATATCTTTGCCTTCAATGAAGAACTTTGACCCTGTCACCGTACGGGCCGCTCCGATAAAATGAATTTTCACAGATTGAGGTTTCCCGTAAAGGTATAATATGATTTGCGACCTTTGGTGCTGTTAAAGCAAACATCCCTATGGAAGCATTCAACACAAAGGAAGCCCCGCAGGCTATCGGCCCCTACAGCCAGGCGATGAGGCACGGAAATACCCTGTACATCAGCGGACAGATCGGCCTTGACCCCCTTACGGGAAAATTCGTGTCGGAATCGCTTGATGCCCAAACCGAGCAGGTCATGAAAAACTTGGGCGCCGTGCTCCGCGCCGCCGGAGCAGATTACGGAAATGTGGTGAAATGCTCGGTCTTTCTGCTCGATATGAAGCGTTTTCCTGAGGTCAATGCGGTGTACGGCAAGTATTTCGAAGCGTCCTTTCCCGCGCGTGAAACGGTGCAGGTCAGTGCCTTGCCCGCAGGTGCCCTCGTAGAGGTATCGGCCGTGGCCGCACTTTAATCCATGTGTTTACGGTTTACCGCATAGAGGATAATGAAGAGTGCACTCACCAAGGCAGACAGTGCGTAAATAAAACCTGTGACGATATTGATGCCGAGAATAACCAGAGGCAAGATGATGCCGAAAATTTTTGCGGCCACGTAGACCGTAAATCCCTTTCGGTTGAGGTTGAGCATAAGATAGGCGCCCAGAGCGGAAAGCAGAGCCACGGCAATGGTTATGATGCCCAGGGTGGTAGATTTATTGATCCCGCGTGATACCGTAACGGAAACATCATCGAGCACGCGCTCTAAAAACTTAGAGGTTTGCGGATCTGCCTGGCTGAGCCCTTCTTCCAGTTGCGTTGCAATTTCTTTCCACTGGCCCTCGTCAAAACTCTTTGAGGAAAAGATCGTTGTGACTCCTTCAAAAAAGTAGTAAGCCGATGCGGCAAACGTAAGGATGCAGAGTACAGTGAGAAAAGTCGGGCGTCTCTTAGAGACAGACGGAGTTTCGTCGACGAGTTCGTGATTCATGGCAGCGGTTATTGAGGGTCAAATATGCAAAGATTTCATCGGCAGGCTGTAATAATCAGGGTTCATTTTTTTTTAAATGTGTTTTTCCAAGCCCGAAATATATCGGCTTTTCCGGAGGGATTGGCCTCAATTTTATAACTGACCAAGTGGGCCTTACCGTCGGGCTGCAGCTCACAGGTGCGGGTTTTGTATCCTTTTCTTACTTCAAGCATAACAGAGGAATGTCGCATTACGGATTCTGTGGTGTTGGCCCGAAACTCGGCTGAGGGGACGCCGTTTACCGTTTCGATCACGTCGCCCTCCCGCAGGCCGCATTTTTCTGCGGGAGATTCCCGAGCCACGTAGTTGACGAGTAATCCCCGAGGCGTTTTGACCGACGCGGTGCCCCACCAAGTTTCTTTCTCCTTCGTTTGCTCGGAAACATGCAGTTTAAGCCCCGCCAAAGTCAGGGCTTCGGTGAAGAAGTGCTCAAGGGCTCCTCTGCCGTCTGCCACCGCATTGTACAAGGCATCCCAGGGCTTATCGGCAGCGGCTTTCAGGGCATTCCAATATTCCTCTTCGGTGTAGCCCTTATCGGGGTCGCAAGATTCATAGAGTTCGCGCATCACATCGGAGAGGCCCCGCTCTCCTTCACTGTAATCGAGGATCATGGCGTCGCACACGAAGGCCAGCATGGCGCCCTCGGTGTATATGCTCTGCCTGCGTCCGGGAGCAGTGCGTTCGTACCCGTCGATCCAAGTGTCCACGGAAGAGTCCGCCAGGGAAAGGTTGTTTCTGCCTTCGTTTTCCATGTGCCGCTGCAGGTGTCCGCTGAGTGCACCGAGAAATTCATCATCAGAGAAGACCCCGGATTGCCATAGCATCAAGTCGCCCATATAGGTGGTCACACCCTCTGCTACATAGCCCAGCCGCGAAGGTGATGGCCCGGTAAAGTCGTAGGGGGTCCAATCTGCCGGGCGCAGGTATTTTACATTCCAGGTATGGTAGAGTTCGTGGGAGGCGATGCTCAAAAAAGAGTTGTACATGTCTTTCGACTCCAGATGTGCCGAAGGCCCCATTACAATCACGGTGCTTTTTTCGTGTTCCACCCCGTGGCGTGCCTTCGCCTCGAGAAACAGAAGCAAAAAGCGGTATTCCTCTGCGGGAAAACCCCCGAAAGCCTGAAGCTGTACCTCTGTGAAGGCTTTGAAGTCGGCGATGATACCCCCTGAATCTTCGGGAAAGTAGCCCGAAACGTGAATGTGAAAAGGAATGCCGCCTGCGTGGTAGGAATAGCTGTGAAGATCGGGTGCGGCGAGGATGGGAGTATCCAGCAGCTCCTGAAGATTTTTGGCTTGAAAGCGAAACATTTGTGCATCGACGGCGGGCTGCCTGTTCTGAAATGTAGTGGCGCAATCCCATTCTTCGGGGAGCTCCAGGTCCAAGTCGAAAGGGTCTTCTTCCCTGCCTTCGGGCCACATCAGGCTGTTGACGGGGTTGAGCAGCAAAACTTCCTCGTCGCAATAGGTATTTCCGGCCGTGAGCTCAGCAGCATAAAGGGTGTACTCCGCGGTGATTTCCGAACCTTTCGGTGTTTCGACCCGGTAGGTATATCCGTCATGTTTTCGGGATGCGACCTGCATACCTTCCGCAGTTGCGGTAAGCCCGATGTAGTTCTTCGGAAATTTGCCCTCCTCGTACCTGCCGGGCCTCCAATAGGGTATGCGAAGAAAGGTAATCTCAGAGCTTGCCGTGAAGGTGAATTTCACCCTGAGCAGGTTTTTTTTTGTTGACAAAATGCGGATGGAGAACTTCATAACTGCGTTTTGCCAAAGATATAAAACCGAGGTTATCTGCGCTTTACTTTTTGCGTCGGGCATGTTTGTTCCTTACTGCGCAATGCCTTTGCTCGGAGAGCACAGGTCCGCAGGTCGACCAAATATTCTTACCTTCGCTGCCGAATTTTTGACCCGAAAAATAAGGCCTTATGAAATACGACATCATTGTTCTCGGCAGCGGTCCGGGCGGTTACGTTACCGCCATTCGCGCATCTCAACTCGGATTTAAGACCGCTGTGGTTGAACGTGAAGCTCTGGGCGGAATCTGCCTGAACTGGGGCTGCATTCCCACAAAAGCACTGCTGAAAAGCGCAAATGTGTACGATTACATCAACCACGCCGGCGACTACGGAATTAAGCTGGAGAAGCCTGCCGTGGATTTCGGAGGCATGATCAAGCGCAGCCGCGATACCGCCGACGGCATGAGCAAAGGTGTGACTTTCCTCATGAAAAAGAACAAGATCGATGTGCTGATGGGTGACGGAAAGTTGAAACCCGGGAAAAAAGTGGAGGTGACAGATAAAGACGGAAAGTCCGTCGAATACGGCGCCGACCATGTGATTATAGCTACAGGGGCACGTGCCAAGGAGCTACCCAATGTGAAAATTGACGGGAAGAAAATCATCGAGTACCGCAAGGCCATGAGCATGGAAAAGCAGCCGAAAAAAATGGTGGTTATGGGCAGCGGGGCCATCGGCTGTGAGTTTGCCTACTTTTACAACGCTATCGGTACGGAGGTCACCATTGTGGAATACCTCGACAATATTGTGCCGCGCGAAGATGAAGAAGTGAGTAAACAGCTCGCACGGACCTTTAAAAAGAACGG
This sequence comes from Cryomorphaceae bacterium, assembly GCA_003565555.1. Taxonomy (GTDB): domain Bacteria; phylum Bacteroidota; class Bacteroidia; order Flavobacteriales_D; family Cryomorphaceae; genus T3Sed10-241. The sequence continues at coordinate 78,409 of PXBH01000145.1, forward strand.
AATCAAGATCATGACAGGCTCCGCGGTAGAAAAGGTCGATACTTCCGGCAGCGGATGCAAGGTGCACGTAAAGACCAAAAAAGGCGAGGAAGTGATCGAGTGTGACGTAGTACTCAGCGCTGTGGGCGTCACTGCCAATATCGAGAACATCGGCCTCGAAGAAGTCGGTATTGTGACTGACAAGGGTCAGGTGAAGGTGGACGAATTTTACAAAACCAACATTCCGGGATATTACGCCATCGGCGATTGCGTGCCCGGTCCTGCATTGGCCCATATGGCGAGTGCAGAAGGGATCACCTGTGTAGAAGGCATCAAGGGCATGGATCCCGAGCCCATTGATTACGGCAACATTCCGAGCTGTACCTACTGCTCACCGGAAGTGGCTTCTGTGGGCATGACCGAAACAGATGCCAAAGAGGCGGGGCATGAAATTAAAGTCGGAAAATTTCCTTTTTCCGCTTCCGGAAAGGCGAAAGCAGCCGGACACAGTGACGGGTTTGTAAAACTCATCTTCGATGCCAAGTACGGAGAGCTTTTGGGCGGTCATATGATCGGAGCAAATGTGACCGAAATGATCGCTGAAATTGTCAGCATCCGAAAGCTCGAGACGACGGGCCACGAAATCATCAAAACGGTACACCCTCACCCCACCATGAGTGAGGCTGTGATGGAGGCCGCCGCTGCGGCTTACGATGAGGTCATCCACCTTTAAGAATAAAATTTTCAGACCAAAAAAAGCCCCGATTTCGGGGCTTTTTGTTTTTGAAGGTTCGAACGTCTTTTTTGCTGCTGCCTTTGATTTGCCTTGCAGGACGGGCATACGGTCTTTTCTCGCTCCGTCGGGAATTTTCTCATCCCAAAAAGGCAGTGGTCAATACACCTGATGAGGCCAGGTGTCGGGCGCTGCGGGCCGCGCTCCTTTCCATTCGTTCATTGCATTCGGGCAACCTTCCGTGCGTGCTCTGAAATTTTCTGACCAGCTGTGCATAGCGCTTGTCAGGATTGTGTGTAGTCTCAAACGTAAAATACTGTACGCTTTTCAGACATTCACTTTCCGGTGAGGTGTGTTGCATCAGGCGCTCGGCAATGGTCTGCCTTCCCGCCTTGCCGAAGTAAATCACCTCTTTTTTTTCATTGTACAATGAGTACACCCCTCGTGAACAGCTTGCATTTTCTGCTATAGCCGCTCGGGTAAACGGAAATAAAATTTCAGTTCGCATCGCGGTAATCGGTTAATTTGTTTGACAAATCGTCTCGGGCGGTTATTCCGAGACAACGACCGAAGGGGTTAATTTTCGATCAATTCAAAGTTAAGCCAATTTTAGCCCGAATGCAACTAAATAGCGGAGGCAAACTGATTTTTTTCTTCGACGGGCCGCCTGTATTTGTCGATTACCTCTGCTATGTTTCTCACAAAAATCCGTCCTTTTTCTGTGATTTTCAGTGTGCGGCCGTTCTTCCCGGTGAGCACGGCCAGACCGTCTCGAACGAAGCAAGAAAAATTTTCCGCCGCTGCATCCATGAACGCCCTCACTTCGGGGGGGTCGGATTCCCAATCGGTTTCATGTCGGCACATGAGGTTGAGGATATGTTTTCCGAGAATGATGTCCGTCGCATCGGAGAGATGTCCTTTTACTACGGGACATTTTCCGCCGTTTATCTTCTCAAGGTAGCCTTCTACACTTTTCGCATTTTGGCCGTAGGCGGTGCCCAGGTCTGAAATGGCCGATACGCCCAGGCCTATCAGGAGATCTGTCTTGAGGTCTGTGTACCCCATGAAGTTTCGGTGTACTTTTCCCTTTCCGTAAGCCTCCGTCAGGCTGTCGGCGGGCAGGGAGAAATGGTCCAGACCGATGCTTACATAGCCCGCTTTTCTGAAAGCGTCACGGCCTGCAGTGAAGAGCGCAAGCTTAGCATCGGCGTCGGGAAGGTCGTTTTCGCTGTATGCGCGTTGCCCGGGATGCTTCCAAGGTACATGCGCGTAGCTGTAGAGGGCGATTCGGTCGGGTCGCATGCGCATCACTTCTTCCACGGTTTGGCGAAAGCCTGTCGCGCTTTGAAAGGGCAGGCCGTAGACCAGATCAAAGTTTACGGAGCGGAAGCCCAGGCTGCGCGCTTCCTCGGTCACCCGGTGCACATCTTCGGGCGTCTGCCAGCGATTGATGGCCTTCTGTACCTTTTCGTCAAAGTCTTGTACACCCAAACTCAGCCGATCGAATCCTGCTTTGCGCAGCGCGAGCAGGTGCGCCCGCGTGGTATTTGCAGGGTGTGCCTCAAAACTGAAAGATGCCGCCTCACTTACCTCGCAGTCATCGGTGACATTGCTGATCAGGCGCGTCAGTTGCTCAGGCGAGAAGAAGGTGGGCGTACCTCCCCCGAGGTGGATTTCGCGGATCAGCGGTTTTTCACCGAGACGCTCGAGGTACATGCGCCATTCTGCTGTTACCGCGTCGATGTAAGGGCCTTCCACTTTGTGGTTGACCGTGATCCGCGTGTTGCATCCGCAGTAAGTGCAGAGACTCTCGCAGTAGGGCAGGTGGATGTAAACGGCAATGCCCCGACGCCCCGCCCCGGAAGCGGCGGCTTCATCGAGTCTGTCGAGGTACTTCGACGTTTCGAAGGATTCAAGATCCCAGTTCGGTACGGTGGGATAGCTGGTATACCGCGGTACGGGCTTGTTGTATTTTTTCACCAAATCTTTCACGGTGCACAATCATTTTCGGGTGATACGATGAAGCCGAGCTCGGGACTCAGAAAGGGAATGCCCAGACCCAGTCCGCGGATGATAAAGAGTATAGCGATCAGACTTGCGAGATAGGGGGCGAGGCGCAGGAGAGATAAACGCATTTTTGACGAAAGTGCGGAAGCCCCGAAGGCGGTGAGCAATAAGGCCGGCACGGTACCCAGACCGAAAAGGGCCATAAAGGCTGCACCCTGCGCCGGGTGTGTAGTCACTACGGCACCGGCCAGCGCGATGTAAATCATGCCGCAGGGCAGGAATCCGTTGAAAAAACCGATGCCCAGCAGTGCAGAATATCTGTGGTCGCGCAGGCGCTTGGCCATAAAGCGTTGCGCCTTCGCCTGCAGCTTGTAGAGGGGCGTTTCCGCTTTTCCCATCAGGGCCGTTTTGGGAAGCCAAACGGCCGCAAGCATAATCACGCCCGCGCCGAGGGAAAGCCCCTGTTGGAAATCGGCCACAGCCAGGCCGAAACCCAAGGTGCCGAAGAGGAAGCCCAAGAGCGCATAAGCCCCTGTGCGCCCGAAATGGTAGAGGCCTGCGGCAGTAGCCTTTTTGCCGAAGCCGGAACCCCCCGAGGGGAGCGCCGCGGCAATAGGGCCGCACATGCCCACGCAGTGCAGGCTGCCCGCAAAACCGAGTATGAGGGCTGCCCAGTACATCAATACAAGAGGTCGCGCTTGAGGTAATAATCTGTGCCGCCCGCCTTGAAGCGCGCCTCCGCTTTGTAACGGCCGCGTCCGCGGGGTACGATGGTCATCCCTGCTTCGCTGTCGAGCATTATTTCATGAAGCTCATCGTAATCGGCACCGTCCGGCTTGTAGAGGCTGAGTGTGCCCACGGGGCGCACGTCGCTCGGCAGGTTTTTAAATACGAGTCGGATGTCCTCGTCGGTGCGCACGATTTCTGCTTGGAATTCGGCTGCACTCAGGTTGTCAAAGGCGTCTTTCTTGCCCTGATAGTTGAGCTCGTTTTCGTAGTAATCATCGGTCACCAGCTCGTGGTCGTACTGCATGCTCATGATCAGGATGCTCAGCATGGAGACGGCAAAAACCGTGTAAACGATGGCAATTTTGTGTCCGAAGTTTAATTTCATGGCAGTGTTTTTTAAAGCGGTCCCGTGATTCTGATTTTCACTTTGTCCAGTAAGCGGTCATCCTCGTCGAAAACCCCGAGTGTTGTTTCCGATTTTCCCAGGTCGAAAGCTTCCGGCGGTGCGGAAAGGAAAAATGCGCCTTCTGCGATTTGGCCTTTGGGCGCTTTGGGCTGTCCTCCCACCATTTGAAGCTCGTAGTTGTCCTCCAAGGGTCGGATTTCCAAGACGAGGTCCCGACCGCCTTTATTGATGATCTTGTAGTTGTACAGGTTGCTGATTTCCCCCGCTTCTCCCACCTGATAGAGCATGCCCGGCGTACGCAGGAAGTTGGCTTCCACTTCGCCGCGCAGCAGCAAGAGTGCTGTGACCACGCCGATCAGGGCCACCAAGAGTACGCTGTATGCCTTGGCGCGAAAACTGAGCTTAAAGGGTTCGCGGGTTTCAATTTGCTCCTCGCTCGTGTAGCGTATCAGGCCTTTCGGCAAATTCACGGCTTCCATCATACTGTCGCATGCATCGATGCAGGCCGTGCAATTCACGCATTCAAGCTGGGTGCCGTTGCGGATATCGATCCCCGTCGGGCACACATGCACGCAGTGACCGCATTCAATGCAGTCTCCCTTTCCCGCTTCGCTTCGGTCTTCATTTTTTCTGAATTTACCTTTCGGCTCGCCCCGCACACGGTCGTACGCCACCACCACGGACTGCTTGTCGAGCAGGACGCCCTGAAGCCGTCCGTAGGGACATACATTGGTGCAGACCTGCTCGCGAAAAAATGCGAAAACACCGTAGAATACAGATGAGAAAATGGTAAGCGCTGCGAGTCCCGCCAAGTGTTCGGATGGCGGTGCGGTGATAATGTTGATCAGCTCATCGCTGCCGATGATGTAGGCCAAAAATGTGTTTGCAATCAGGAAGGATACCGAGAAGAATATGGCGTGCTTGGCCGCTTTTTTTCCGAATTTCTTCGGGTTCATCTTCTCTTTGTTCAGCTTCATCTGCTGCTTCCAGTCGCCCTCGATCCAATACTCGATTTTCCGGAAAACGCCCTCCATGAAGATGGTCTGCGGGCAGATCCACCCGCAGAAAATCCTGCCGTAGGCCACAGTGAACAAAATGATGAACACCAAGGCCGACAGGACAATGAGCACGAAAATATAGAAGTCTTGCGGCCAGAAAGTATTGCCGAAAAGTACGAACCTCCGCTCGATGACATTGATCATCAAAAGCGGTTCTCCGCCGATTCTGATAAAGGGCCCGCTGAAGAGAAAAGTCAGCAGTATGACATTGACGACATTTCGCCACTTCGTGAACTTACCCGAAGGTTTCTTCGGGTAGATCCACTTTCGCTTGCCGTCCTCGTCTAATGTACTGAGGGAGTCACGAAAGCTTTTTTCTTCGAGTTGTTTTTCTACGATTTTGCTCATTGCAGCAGTGCTGCGGCGGCCGTTTCGGTTCCTTCAATTTCAGGTTCTTCAGTGTCGCCGGGTTTATCGTTCTCTTCTTGCTCCTTTTCGTCGGCGGGGGCAGCGTCGTCTTCCGGAACCCAAAGCTCACCTTGCGGCTCTTTCGGAGTAGCGGGCTCGGTGCCTACAAGGGTTTTGATGAAGCTGGATACCTGTGCTATTTCCTTCGGGCGCAGTTGATTTTGCCAAGCGATCATCCCTTTTGTGGGCACGCCGTATTTCACCACTCCGAATATGTCTTTGATCGATCCGCCGTGGATCCAGTAGTCATCGGTCAGGTTCGGACCTACTCCGCCTCCGCCGTCTTTGGCGTGGCAGGCTTGGCAGTGTTCGTTGAATATGGCGCGTCCCGCTTTGAGATCGGCGGCATCTGCCAGGAATTCAACATTGGTTTCATCCACCATCTCACCACGCTTGGCGATGTAAGCCGCTTTTTCCTCTTCGGCCTGCATCAGTTCGGCAGCGTACTGCTCGTGCTGGTCTTGGCCGAAAGGCAGTACATGGTACCAAATCATATAGGCAAAGGCAAAGAAAATGGTCGCGTAAAACATCCACAGCCACCAAGGCGGCAGGTTGTTGTCAAGTTCGCGAATTCCGTCGTATTCATGGTCCATCATCACCTCGTGCTCCCGCTCCACGGGAACCGCGTCTGTGAGTGCGTGCATCACGGTATTTTCTTCCTTCTCGGCTGCTTCCGCGATGGCTTTTTCCGCCTCCGGAAGCGGGGGCATCAGCAGCGCAATGGTGCTCCTGATCAGCGAAACGAGGTATATAAATACGCCGAGCAGCACAAGGTTGAGTACCGCCAGCATAATGAAGTTTTCGTCGCGCAGCAGTTCGGGGTATTGGCGCGCCTCGGATTGGGCAAAAACCCCGGAGGTGCTGCCAAGCATGAAGAGCAGGAGTAAGCCCGCCTTTCCGCTGTTCTCATTGACCATCTTCCTGAATTTGGCAAAATACGCAGTGTTCGAAGTCAACGTGCGCAAAATGCCCACACAGGCCACAATGGCGATAATCTGAACAATCGCCGCCAGAGCAAGGGCGAAGTTGGGACCTTGCATCAGTGCGGAAAAATCTCCGGAATCTTGAGCAGATGCCGAGAGCGTTCCGAAAATCAAGGTTAGTGCGAGTAAGGACTTGAGGTGTCTCATGACAAGGTCTTTTGATTGTTGTTGGAACGTTCTGTGGTTACGCTGTCTTCGAGGGGCATATTCCCCATATTCTCCACGTGGCTTACACTCATCTTTTTGACAAAAACGAGGAGGCCTATGAAAAATCCGAAGAAGATGATGAAGGCGATCAGGGGGAAGATTTCAATCCCTATGATGCTCTCCATATTGTGTTTGATGAATTTCAACATGGCTATCAGTCTTTATCAGCGGTTTTACCTTCCATCGCTATGTCTGTTCCCAAGCGCTGCAGGTAAGCGATGAGTGCTACAAGCTCGGTATTGGGCTCGGCGGTGATGCCGTCCTCAGCCAGACTTTTTACAATGCGGTCTTGCTGGGCCCTTACGTCGGCGTTGGCTTCGTGTTCGTAGCCTTCATCGTAAGGCACACCCAAGGTGCGCATGGCATTGATTTTTGCTTTGGTGGTGGCGGTGTCAATGGGAGTTTTTGCCATCCACGCATAGGCGGGCATAATCGACCCCGCCGACATGCGTTCCGGCTCGATCATGTGGTTATAATGCCAAGAATCGGGATACTTGCCGCCTACACGGTGCAGGTCGGGCCCCGTCCGTTTGGATCCCCAAAGGAAAGGGTGGTCATACACGAATTCTCCTGATTTGGAGTACTCCCCGTAACGCTCGGTTTCGTGGCGGAACGGGCGAATCATCTGACTGTGGCAGTTATAGCAGCCTTCGGCAATGTATACATCCCTGCCGTGCAGTTCAAGCGGCGTATAAGGTTGTACACTGCTGATGGTGGGCACATTCGATTTCACCAAGAAAGTAGGCATCATTTCTACAATACCCCCTATGAGGATAACGACGAGCGAGAGTACCAAAAGCATGACGGGCTTGCGCTCGATGGGGCGGTGCCAGTGCTCGCCTTTGTGCTCCTTCACCGCAGGCTCCAATGCGGGCGCTTCCGCAGCTTCGTTTTCGATAAAGCTTCCGGCCTTCACCGTCTTCACGATGTTGTATACCATCACGAAAACGCCGATGAGGTAGAGCGTACCGCCGATGGCGCGCAAGCCGTACATGGGCAGAATCTGGGTGACCGTCTCCAAGAAGTTGGGGTAAACCAAGAATCCGTCGGGGCTGAATTGACGCCACATGGCCCACTGCGTAATGGCCGCCCAATACAGGGGTACGGCGTAAAAGAGAATACCCAGGGTGCCCAGCCAAAAATGTACATTGGCGAGTTTAATGGAGTGCAGTTTGATGTTGAAAAGTTTGGGGATCAGGAAGTACAGCATTCCGAAGGTCAGAAAGCCGTTCCAGCCCAAGGCGCCGATGTGCACGTGTGCAATGGTCCAGTCGGTGTAGTGGCTGATGGCGTTCAGGCTCTTGATGGAGAGCATCGGTCCTTCAAAGGTCGACATACCGTAGGCTGTCACGGCCACTACCATAAATTTCAGTGTGGGATCTTCCCGCACCTTGTCCCACGCCCCGCGAAGGGTGAGCAATCCGTTCAGCATACCGCCCCAGCTCGGTGCAATGAGCATGATAGAAAACACGGTACCCAAACTTTGGGCCCAGCCCGGAAGTGAAGTGTATAGCAAGTGGTGCGGCCCCGCCCAAATGTAAAGGAAGATCAGGGCCCAGAAGTGAACGATCGAAAGGCGGTAGGAATAAACAGGTCGGTTCGCCGCTTTGGGAATGAAGTAGTACATCAGTCCCAGGTATGGTGTGGTCAGGAAGAAGGCCACCGCATTGTGACCGTACCACCACTGCACCAAGGCGTCTTGCACGCCTGCGTACCAGCTGTATGATTTCATAAAGCCGATCGGGAGGGCAAAGGAATTCACGATGTGAAGCACCGCGACGGTAACGAAGGTGGCGATGTAAAACCAAATGGCAACATAGAGGTGTCGCTCCCGTCGTTTGATGATGGTCATCATCATATTGAGTCCGAAGACCACCCAGATGATGGCAATGGCAATATCAATGGGCCATTCGAGCTCGGCGTATTCTTTACTCTGGGTATAACCCAATGGCAGCGTGATGGCTGCCGAAACGATAATCAACTGCCATCCCCAGAAGTTAATCCTCGAGAGGGTGTCGCTCCACATCCGTGTCTTCAGCAAGCGCTGAAGGGAGTAGTAGACCCCCATAAAAATTCCGTTCCCGACAAATGCGAAAATTACCGCATTGGTGTGCAGGGGTCGAATACGTCCGAAAGTCGTGTACGGATTTCCGAAGTTGAGGGAAGGGAAAATAAATTGTAATGCCACCAAAAGGCCCACGAGCATACCCACAATCCCCCAAAGGGTGGTGGCGTAAGCAAAGTACTTTACGATCTTATTGTCGTAATAAAACTTTTCAATCTTCATTTACTTGATGTTTGGCTGAGGGTTCTGAATCTTTGTTGTTTCCGGCGGGTGCGTCGTCAAAAAGCATGCGCACCGCGGGGGTAAAATCGTCGTCGTACTGTTTGGACCGCACCGCCCACAGAAAAGCCCCCAAGAAACCGAGGGCAGTCAGTAAGCTGATCGCGATCAAAAGAAATAATGCTTCCATACTGCTCCAGTCATCAAATCAGGTGACAAATTTCGTTCGCACTCCCGCAGATTAATATGATGCCTGTCATTTAAAAACATGATTTTTATCAGTTTTTTCAGGTGGGTGTGTTTCAAGATGTTTTCTGTTCAGGAAGTAGGCGCCGGCGCTCACAAATACGACCACCGTGACGGAGCTGATCGGCATGAGAATGGCCGCGATGACAGGTTTCAGCAAGCCTTGTACGGCAAACCACAAGCCGATACCGTTGTACAGGAAAGAGAGCACAAAACTCGCCCGCACCACATTCAGGATGCCTTTTGCGTAGCGAAACCTGCTGTCCAGGGCGGAGAAGCCCTGTGCATCGGCAATGGCATCCGAGGCCGGCGTAAACCGGAATACGTCGTCCGCCACGGAAATACCGAAATCGCTTTCCTCCAGGGCTCCGGCATCATTGAGACCGTCGCCTACCATAGCACTTACCCGTCCTTCTTTTCTGAGGCCGGCCAAAAAGTTTTTCTTGTCGTGCGGGCTCTGAAAGAAATGCAACCCGTCTTTCTGCCCGAAAAGTGCTTCCATCTCACTTCTCGAAGCGTCATTGTCACCACTCAGCAGGGACAGGCTATACTCCGATTTGAGCCGTGGAATCAGCTCTTTTGTGCCGGGGCGGAGTGTCTTTTTGATGATAAATCTGCCCATATAGGTGCCGTTTGCGGACAAGTGTACTTCCGAAGCTGCATTCATTTCGGCAGGTGCGTCGTCGGGATCGGAGGTTTCGGTAACAAAGTTGAATTTGCCAAGCGCATAAAGGCTGCCGCCGATTTCGGCGCGGATACCCATGCCTGTGTATTCGCGGTATGAATAGGGCGGGGCGATTGCGAGCGGTTCGGAGAGGTTTTTTTCCAGATAGGCCTGCAATTGCCTGCTCAGCGGGTGTCCCGAATTAGAGACTGCAGTGCGCACGGCGGCCAGCTCATTTTCCGAAAGGGGTTTGCCCTCGTAGCTCACCTCGGCCGACTTGCCGTGGGTCAGGGTGCCGGTCTTGTCGAAAATGATGTCAGTCACCTCAGCCATTTTACCGAGGGCATGTCCGTTTTTGAGGTAGAATCCGCAACGGCCCAGGTAGCGCACCGCTCCCCCGAAAGCAAAGGGGAAACTCAGCGCCAGCGCACACGGGCAGGCGATGATCAATACGGCGCTCAGGGCATTCCAAGCTGTGGGCGGGTGGTGAAAAAACCAGTACACTGCCGTGGCTGCGGCAATCAGGAGCACAACATAGGTGAATTTTCGCCCCACGCGGTCGGCGAAGGCTTCAAGACGGTGTACTTCACGTTCCCCGGTTTCGTCATTCCAAAGTTGTGTCAGGTAGCTTTGGTTCACCGGTTTGAGCGCTTCCAAAATGAGGGAGGCCCCTTTCTGCCGCCCTCCGGCAAAGACTTTCTCGCCGCAGCTCACTGCAACGGGATCAGATTCACCCGTTACAAAACTGTAGTCGATGGCACCCGTACCTTCTGTGATCACGGCGTCTGCGGGAATCAATTCTCCGCTTCTCACACGGAAAAGATCACCCTTCTTGAGCTCTTCAATTCCGCAGGCTTCCTCCGTGCCGGCCTCAATCCGCTGCACGGAGATGGGGAAATATGATTTGTAATCGCGCTCAAAGCTCAGGCTGTCATAGGTTTTTTGCTGAAACCACTTCCCGACGAGCAAGAAAAAGACCAGCGCGGCCAAGCTGTCCATGTAGCCGCCCCCGCCCAAGGCTGTTATTTCGTATGCACTCCTTATCCAAAGCGCCGCGATTCCCAAGCTGATCGGTACATCGAGGTTGATTTGACGCCGGCGCACTGCGGTGTAAGCCGACTTGAGGTAGTCTTTTGCGCTGAAGATCAAGACGGGCAAGCTCAGCACCAGATTGACCATGCCGAAGAAGAAACGGTACCGTTCATCGGGCGTCCCTGTTTTATCCAGATATTCCGGCAGGCTGAGCAGCATAATATTTCCGAAGCAAAACCCGGCGACACCGATTTGATAAATCAGCTTTCGCGCTTCTTTGGATGCCGGTTTTTCTCCTTGATCAGCCCTTTGCAGTTCGGGTTCGTAGCCTATGGCAACGAGTTGTTCGGCAAGCCCTCTCAGGCTCAGTGCGCGCGGATCGTAGCTGAACCTCGCCTCGCGCTTCACAAAATTCACCCGTGAGGTCAAAACCCCCGGTACGAGCTTTTGAAAGTTCTCAATCAGCCAGATACAGGATGCGCAATGCATGGCCGGTATCCTGAAGCTTACTTTGCAAAGGTCATCGCTTTTGTAATCGAGAATTTTCTCGGCGGCACGTGCTGCATCAAGCCAGGCATAGGCTTCTCTTTCGGGGGCTTTTAGCTGTTTGATGCCCGGATTTTCTGCGTAGGAATAGTAGTTGTCCATGCCGCAGGAACTGAGCAATTCGTACACGCTTTTGCAACCGGTGCAACAGAAGGAATGTGTGCTCGAAGTAATTTCTCCGGGCGTGCACCGGTCACCGCAGTGGAAGCATTTCTCGCTGTCGGTTACGGTTTGTTTGCGGTCGGTGGCAGGGGTGCTCATCTGTTGGCAGAGGGGATGAAGAGGGTGGCGGTGTCGTCGTAAAACGGCTTGAAGCCGATGGCGCTTCCGCGGAGCCCGATGAGGTATTCCAGATCGCCCGTGACTACGGGGGCTGCTTTGTGTGACACTGCCCGTAAGTGGCGATCGGTGAGGGGAGGAGCCACCTTGAGCACACCTACTTCGGTACTGTGCCGCCGAATGTACTCCACGAGCTGCATCTCCTCTTCTTTTCGGAATGCGTAAGTATCGGATTCGATACAAAGCAAGGTGACTTCCATCTTGTTGGTATGTCGGGCGAATACCTGAAAAAACTCCTTGATGCCCCGAAGCCCCGAGGCTGTTCCGTCAAAGAGCAGGATGACATTGGTGATTTCGGAAAACCGGGAAGGCAGGGCCAGAATGGCTCCCGACTCTCGGGGGAGCTCATCGCGGAGCGCGAGTTTTCGAAGCACTTCCTTCTCGACCACCACCAGATCGGCAAAAGGGGCACGACTGCGCATCGCCGTGGCCGCATCTGCATGAATTTCGGCAACCTTGAGCGGAATGGATTTTTTGGTACAGGTTGTGGTGACCCGCCCCGAAAGATGCTCTCCCTCACAGGCGGGGGAGGAATCATCCTTGACACAGCACAGGGTCATGTCGATATTGGTGCCTGCGCCGAAGTGGGTAATGAATGAATTAAGCACGCTGTCATCACTTTCGGTGGTGAGTACAGCGAGTATTTTTTTGTCTTGCATGAACAGAGCAGTTTCGAACCGCTAAGGTCACTACAAGATTACATGGCCGGAATGACGAATGTCAAGTGAAAAACTGATAATTGTCAGCTTTTCGAAGGCTATTTTCGCGAAGCTCCGATCAGGCCTTCCGGGTTGATTACCTTAATTTTTCGGCCTTTGGTCTCTATGAATTCTTCTTTCTTGAATTCGTTGAGCAGCCTGATCAGGCTTTCTGTGGCCGTCCCCACGATGTTGGCCAGATCTTCTCGGGTGAGGTTGATTTCAATTTCACCGTCTGTCCCGCTTTCTATGCCGTAGGTGTCTTTCAACATGATCAGGCTCAAAGCAAGTCGCTGGCGTACACTTTGCTGCGCCATGCGGGTCATTTTGTCGGCCATATCAGAGTTTTCCTCACAGACTTTCTTCAGCAAGTCCATGTAGAACTGAGAATCGGGACGTAAAAGCGAAAGGAAATCTTCTTTTGCTACGAAGCACACCACGCAGTCATCTACTGCTTCGGCGGTTTGCTCGTAGTGGTGTTCGCTGAGCAGGGCTTTGTATCCCAGAAGGTCGCCGGCTGCGGAAATTCGGGTGATTTGTTCCTTCCCGTCCATGCCGACGCGGTACACTTTGATACGTCCGGAGTTTACACAGAAAACGCCCAGCGGACGGGTACCCTCATGAAAAAGTACTTGACCTTTTTTGTAGCGCGTGCAGGTCTTTCCGCGATCTATTCGGGCAATGTCTTCATCATTTAATGACGCAAAAAGTGATCTGTGATGAGACCTGCAGAAAGTGCAGCCTGTATTTTGATTGTCCTTCGTTGACGTCCTGTTCATCATAAAGTATAGGTGGTGCGAATTTATGATTTTTTGAAATAACTACAGAGACGATGCCGTCTTTTTTGAAGCGAAAACCCACCTTGGCTTATTCCTTATCTTCGCCGATATTTTTTCATTGTGTGGGTTGAAATTAAGGCTGTTTTCCTGAAAGATTTGCGCTCTGAGTGGAGGCAGCGCCACGCTGCGGGCAGTGTTTTTTTATATGTGCTCGCCTCTGTATTTGTGGCTTACCTCGCCTTTCGCGAAATTGCCGATGTGCCCACCTGGAATGCCCTGTTTTGGATCATTTCCCTGTTTGCCGCCTTCAATGCCGCCGCGCGCAGCTTTGCCAATGAAAACGGCGGAAGACGGCTCTACCTCTACACCTTGGCGCGCCCCGAAGCCGTGGTCCTGGGCAAAATGATGTACAATGCCCTCCTTCTGCTCATCATGGTTTTTGCGGGTTTCGCTTTTTTTGCCCTCACCTTGGGTACGGTACCCCTCCGCGGTGCTGACCCCGCAGCACTGGTCGCAGCGCTTGCGCTCGGATCCTTGGGCCTGGGCTTGATTCTCACCTTGGTGTCCGCCTTGGCATCCCATACAGACAACAATCTCGGGCTGATGGCCATCCTCGGCCTCCCGGTGATACTTCCCTTTTTGCTCATTTTAATGCGGTTTTCCAAGAATGCACTGGACGGGCTGCCGTGGTCGGTAAACGGGGTCTATGCCCTGCAGCTCGGCGCGGTATCCGTGCTCTCGCTGGCCCTGAGCTACATTTTATTTCCGTACCTTTGGCGCGAATAAAATCACCCTGATATGGCCCGAAATTGGTGGAAAGTCCTTTCCGCTCTTTTGGTACTCACCACCCTTGTAATAGGTCTCAAAGCGCCGCTCGCTCCGGGGATTGCCGAGGTTTCTCCCGAGAGGCTCGCATACGGGGTGAATTCCGTGACGGTCACCGGGTACAATACCCGATTCGCGGAAGGTGAGGAAGACCTGCAGGTGTGGCTTTCAAACGGAACACAGCTCATCTGTCCCTACGAGCTCTCTGTGGTCAACGACCGTGAACTCAGGGCGACCTTCAGCATTCCCGAAAAGACGGAGGATGCATTTTTTGATCTTTATGTCAACAACAGCAAGGACGGCACGGTGATGCTTGAAAGCGCGTTCATGCAAAAAGACCTCACCGTGGTGGCTTCCCTTCCGGAAAATGAGCGAAACCCATCCTGCGTGCGGAAGCCGGCAGTTACTGAAGCCGCGGAATTTAACTTTCCCAATCAAAGCATTCTCAATGAGACCATAAGAAACCTGTTTTTTCATGTGCCCGCATGGTTTACCATGATGTTGCTCATGGGGTTCTCCTTGGCGTACAGCATTCTGTACCTCCGAAGATCGGATATGGCCTACGACGCGAAGGCCTCTGATGCCGCAACCGTGGGGTTGGTCTTTGCCGCGGCAGGATTGGCCACCGGATCTGTCTGGGCGCGATTTACATGGGGTGCATGGTGGGTGAGCGATCCGCGCCTCAACGGGGCCGCACTGGGGGTGCTGGTTTACTTGGCATATTTCGTTTTAAAATCTTCTGTTAACGATTCAGAAAAGGCCGCTGCACTGGGAGCGGTCTACAATATCTTTGCATTTGTGATGATGATGCTGTTTATCATGGTGCTGCCCAGAATGACGGATTCTCTCCACCCCGGAGTAGGCGGAAATCCCGCTTTCAGCCAATACGATTTGGACGACAATATGCGGATGATTTTTTATCCCGCCGTCATCGGATGGATGGGGATAGGCGTATGGATTATGCAGCTTATGAACAGGACTTCAGCCCTGAAACGCGCGAAAATTTTAAGAGAATATGCTTAAACATCTTCGGCAATTTTTTGTCCTCTTTATCGCGTACCTGATGACGGTGTCATCTGCGCTCGGTCAGGACCGAGGCTTTGAAGATGTGATGATGGACAGCGGCAAACTCAATGTGGTTTTCGCTGTTGTAGTTATGTTGATTGTAGTGATGATAGGATTTTTGGTTTACCTCGATCGCAGAGTAAGCCGAATGGAACGACAAGAGAAGATCAAAAAATGAAAAGGTCGCACATTATTTTAATTGTTATGATCGCCGTATCGGGAGCTTTCATGATTGCCTCGGTAAGCGATTCGAGCAGCTACGCGGATTTTGCGGAAGCATTTGAAAATCCGGAAAAAGAATACCATGTCGTGGGCACACTGGACCGAACGGCAGAGATCGTTTACGAACCTGAGAAAAATCCGAATCTGACGGGTTTTACCATGCTGGACAATACCGGTGAGCGCCGCACCGTGTGGCTCAACAAAAGCAAGCCGCAAGACTTCGAGCGGTCGGAGAGCCTCGTGCTTATCGGCAAGGCGGCGGGCGACGAATTTCACGCCTCGGACATGCTGATGAAATGCCCTTCGAAGTACAAAGAAGAACAGCGTTTTGAATACTCCGATAACCTGAGTAAACCTACAGGGCAATGATAGAATACGTCGGAGAGCACACCTTTCCGGGGCAACTCGGCGATGTGTTACTCGTTACATCGTTCACGGCCGCCCTTATGGCGGCCGTCTCTTACATATGGGCGCACTACTCGGGAAATGACCGGTTGCGGCGCACAGGACGCCTCTTTTTTCGCATTCACTCCGTTTCTGTATTCGGAGCCGCCGCTACCTTATTCATGATGCTGTTCAATCAGTACTTTGAATACGATTATGTGTGGAAGCACGCCAACAGTCAAATGCCGATGCGTTACATTTTTTCCTGCTTTTGGGAAGGGCAGGAAGGGAGCTTTCTCTTGTGGAGCTTTTGGCATATGCTGCTCGGTAATGTGCTTATTCATACCGCGGGAAAATGGGAAAACCTCACCGTCAGTATCATCGCTGTGATGCAGATGCTGCTGGGCAGTATGCTTTTGGGAATTTTCATTTTCGACTTTAAACTCGGAAACAGCCCCTTCACCCTCATACGAGAGCTGCCCGAAAATGTCGGGTTGCCGTGGACACAAATGCCCGACTATCTTGAGAAAATACCCTCATTTCGCGACGGGCGAGGACTCAACCCGCTCTTGCAAAATTACTGGATGACCATTCACCCGCCCACCCTTTTCCTGGGCTATGCATCGGTGATTGTTCCTTTTGCATACGCTCTTGCAGGGCTTTGGAGCGGCAAGCTCAAAGAGTGGATCCGACCCGCTATACCTTGGGCGTTCTTCTCGGTTTCCATACTCGGTATCGGTATCCTTATGGGCGGTGCCTGGGCCTACGAAGCTCTGAGCTTCGGCGGCTTCTGGGCTTGGGATCCCGTGGAAAATGCCAGCTTGGTGCCGTGGCTGATGATCGTTGGTGCGGCCCACGTAATGGTGGTCAATATCCGAAAAAACAGGTCTCTGTACACCGCAATTTTCCTGACACTTACGGCCTATATCACGGTGATGTATGCTTCCTTCTTGGTGCACAGCGGCGTATTGGGCGATTCATCCGTGCACTCGTTCACCGACAGCGGGTTGATGCGTCAGCACCTCTTTATTCTGCTCTCGATCATATTCTTCTCAACCTTTTTCATTTTGCGCGATAACAGGTTGAAATTCATTTATGCCGGGGCTGCTTTGGTCCTTTTTCTTTTCGGATCCTTTTTTGACGCGCCGGTGGCCGCGCTCGTGACTTTCGCGGCAACGGGCATCGTGATGATGGTGGTGTCTTATCAGAAAGTATTTCCCAAACCGCCGTCGGAAGAGCCTGTCTGGAGCCGCGAGTTCTGGATATTTCTCGGTTCGCTGGTGTTGTTGCTCGCTGCGGCACAGATTACTCTGGAGACTTCAAAGCCCGTTTGGAATATCTTGGCGGAACCTTTCCGAGGTCCCCTGACGGATTTGCATCGCATCACGGGGATCGACGGTCTGCGCGCGCTGGCAGACGGTAAATTGGCCCCGCACAGCGACGTGATCTCCCACTACAATAAATGGCAAATCCCCTTCGCCTTCATCATCATGTTCTTGATTGCGGGCGGGCAATTTTTGCGGTTCGGAAAGAACCGGTTCAGTGATTTTGCCAAGAAGATCAGCCTCTCGCTTTTCGCGGCAGCCGCCGTGACCGCAGTATCCGCATACCTTATGGAATTCAGAAGCGGAGAGATACCTTTGCTTATCCTGCTGTTCACGACGATTTTTGCGGTCTTCGCCAATATGGATTACCTGATCCGCGTACTTCGCGGTAAGTTTGATGTTGCCGGGGCCTCCGTGGCCCACATCGGGTTTGCATTGGTGCTGCTCGGCGCTTTGATTTCGACCGGTCGCAGTGAAAAGATCTCCGAAAACGCGAGCCGTTTTGACATCGAACGCCTGAATGAGCAGTTTAAAAATAATGAGGACATCTTGCTCTTTAAGGAAGACACCGTGCCGATGGGGAGGTACTTTGTGAGTTACGATGATAAATACAAGGAAGGTGTCAACGTGTATTATACGGTCAATTATTTTGATAAAAAGCCACGTACCTTTAAAAAGGGAGATTTGGCCATAGCCCGCGGTGCCGTATTTGCCGCCAATGAAAACCACAGTCCCGGGCCCGATTTTATTGCCGATCAGAAAAAATGGACGCTTGTGGAAGACCCCCGCGATATCGATATTGACGCGGTAGCACGGTGGTCACAATACGCCCCGGGAGACTTCCTGTTCAGCCTCAAGCCCAGAATCCAACTCAACCCTGAGTTTGGGAATGTGGCGGAGCCGGCTACAAAACGTTACTGGAACCGCGATGTGTACACCCACGTGCGGTGGGCAGAGCTCGAGGCGGACAGCAATGACGCGGGTTTCAGATCTGCCGATACTTTGAAGCTTGCCGTGGGCGACACTGCCTTCGTGGGCTCCACCATGATTCGACTCAACGGCCTGTCCGTCATTCGCCCCGAACAGCGTGAAGAATACATGACAGGTGAAAATGATCTGGCAGTGAGGGCTATGGTCGGTATACGCGATGACCGCGGGAATACATTCGAAGTGGAGCCCCTCTACATCCTACGCGACTCCGTGATGCACATCCCCGATCCCGTGATTCAGGATGAGACGGGCTTGCAGGTGTCCTTCATAAAAATTGATCCGCTTACCGGGCAGCATGAATTCAGTGTAGCGGAACATTACAGCAGGCGTAAAGAGTTTATCGTCATGCAAGCCATCCAATTCCCGATGATCAATATACTGTGGATCGGTTGTATCGTCATGTTCCTCGGAACCATGATGGCCGTAAGGCACAGGATCAAACAACGGAAAAAACTTAAAGCAGCATGAGCACCATCAAACGAATTTCACTCATCGGCGCGGGGCGGGTAGCACACCACCTGGGTACCGAACTGCACAAGCACGGAGCGGAGATTGTTTCCGTATACGGACGTGACCCGAAAGAATCTGAAGAACTGGCGCAAAAGCTGGGTACCAACCAATCTTTGTCGCTCGATATCAAGATAAATGCCGACCTCATTTTGATTGCGGTCAGCGATGACGCGGTGGCGGAAGTTGCACGCGGTTTGCCGAAAGGCACGGATGCACTCGTGGTGCACACCTCGGGTGCCGTGCCCATGACGGATCTTCCGGACCACCTGCGGAGGGGGGTCTTTTACCCCTTGCAGAGCTTTTCTTACGACAAGCAGGTACGTTGGGAAAATGTACCTTTCTGTATAGAAGCCGAAAATGATGAAGACGTGAATGCGCTCGGTGAGC
Source organism: Cryomorphaceae bacterium (assembly GCA_003565555.1). GTDB lineage: Bacteria > Bacteroidota > Bacteroidia > Flavobacteriales_D > Cryomorphaceae > T3Sed10-241. The sequence goes on from PXBH01000145.1 coordinate 97,215, forward strand.
TCGCAGAACGCATTTCCCGAAAGGTACATCTGCTCAGCAGCGAACAGCGCAAGGCACTGCACCTCGCAGCAGTTTTTGCCAACAATTTCTCCAACCTCATGTTCGAGTACGCCGAAGAGATTTTGGAAAAAGCGGAAATCGACCGTTCAATTCTGCATCCCCTGATTGTGGAAACATCGAACAAGGTCCTCATGCAGCCCGCGGCAAAAGCACAAACCGGCCCGGCAAAGCGCGGTGATACCGACACCATTAAAGCACACCGCCTGCTGATGGAAGAAGGGAGCAGTCTGCGGGAGGTATACGACCTCCTGACTGCCGAAATCTATAAGCGAAGCGATCACGAAGATGAGCTATAAACAGCGTCTGCCCCGGATAACAACCTTAATCTTTGACGTGGACGGCGTTTTCACCGATGGTACCGTCACCGTAATGCCCGACGGACAATTGTTGCGTAATCTCAGTGCAAAGGATTGTTACGCATTGCAGTACGCCGTAAAACAAGGTATGCGGGTGGCCATTATCACCGGGAGTAATTCTATGTCCGTGGCTGAAAGCCTCCGGCACCTCGGGGTGCGCCACATTTTCTTACAGAGCAGCAATAAGCTCACGGTTTACGAAAAGTTTACAGCGGCGGAAGGAATATCTGATGAAGAGATTCTTTATATGGGGGACGACATTCCCGACTATGCCGTACTTTCGCGGACAGGTATTTCTTGCTGTCCCGCCGATGCGGGTGAAGAGGTGAAGCGCATATGCCATTACGTATCCCGCAAAAACGGCGGAAAAGGCTGTGTGCGCGATGTCATAGAACAGACCCTTCGCGCCCAAAACAAGTGGTTTGGTGAGGATGCCTTGATCTGGTAGCCCATGGAAACGCTTCGCAACATCTTCAGATTATCCCGACCGCTTAATCTGGGCATTATTGCGCTCACCATGTGGCTCATGATGCGGTACGTACTCAAACCCTTTGTCGAGGTGAACGGGTATGAACTTCAGCTTTCTGACGGGAAGTTTTTTCTTTTAATTCTCGCCACCCTGCTGATCGCCGCTGCCGGAAATGTGATCAATGATTACTTCGATCAGCGCACAGACCGCATCAACAAGCCGCGTGATATCATTGTGGGCGTGCATGTGAAGCGAAGGGTAGCCATGGCTGTGCATCAAATTTTCAATTTGACAGGCCTTTCCCTTGCCTTTTACATCGCTTGGAGTGTGGATATCTGGAAGCTGAGCATTGTGCACTTTTTTGCTGCCGGTTCATTGTGGTTTTACAGCGTACAATTTAAGCGTGAGTTGATCATCGGGAATGTCATGGTGGCCTTGCTCGCCGGACTGGTCCCGGTTTTGGTGGGGATATACGAAATCCCGCTCCTGATCAGAGAATACGGTGCAGATGTGGCAAGGTATTTTAAGATTACCAGACCCGGTGAGGACCCCGCTGTGTATTTCAAGTACATGTTCTATTTTATTTTCGCTTATGCGGGCTTTGCCTTTGCTTTGAACCTGATCCGGGAAATACAGAAAGATATGGCAGATGTGAAGGGCGACAAAAGAATCGGCGCACAGACCATTCCGCTCGTCTACGGCATTAAGAATGCCAAGCGAATCACCGCCGCACTTATTGTCGCGGTAATCGCGGGATTGGTTTTGATTCAGCAGTTGGTTGTCAATGATATTTGGTCCCTGATATACATGCTTGCAGCCGTGGTTGTTCCGCTGTGCTTTAGTTTGTATTTCAATCATTTTGCCGTCAGGCGACCCGAATTTATTCGGGCGGGAAATGCCTTGAAGGTTGCCATGCTGGGAGGATTGCTGTACAGCGTATTACATTATTACGTCTACTACACCACGGTTTTTGATTGATCCGAGTCCATACCGCATTGTCCTTGCTTCCAAGTCGCCGAGAAGGCATGAGCTTCTTGCCGGGCTGGAAATACCCTTCGAAATACGCGCCAAGGATACGGACGAGTCCTACCCGGAAAACCTGCGCGGAGCGGAGATCGCCGAGTTTTTGGCCCTGATCAAGTCGGAGGCCTTCGACGCTGAAATCGCAAAAGATGAAGTGATCGTAACTGCGGATACCATTGTGGTGCTCGGTGACACTGTATTTAATAAGCCTGCGTCGGAAGATGAAGCGGTGGAGATGATTGCCGCGCTCACGGGAAATACGCACAGCGTAATTACCGGAGTAGCCCTTTCCGATGCTTCGAGACGGCGCGTATTCAGCGAAACTACCGAGGTAACCTTCGGTGAGGTAAACCCCGAGGAGGTCAGGCATTATGTGCACAAGTACGCCCCCTTCGACAAGGCCGGAGCATACGGTATTCAGGAATGGATAGGGTATGTGGGCATCGAAAGTATTCGGGGCTCTTTTTACAACGTGATGGGCTTCCCCACACGACGCTTTTATAATGAACTTAAGTTGTTTTTAGGTCGTGAAAGTTGATATTCTTGTAATTACTGCGCATCCGGATGACGCGGAGCTCAGCTGCGGAGGGACCATTGTTTCGGCGGTGGTACAGGGCAAAAAAGTAGCGGCACTCGATCTTACCCGTGGCGAACTCGGTACCCGGGGCACCCCGCAAACCAGAGCGGAAGAGGCTGCTGCAGCTGCAGAAATTCTCGGACTCTCCGCCAGAGAGAATGCGGGCTTACCGGACGGATTTTTGGCCAATGACAAAGCACAACAGATGGCAGTGGTGCCGTACATCAGAAAATACCGACCCGACATCGTAATCACCAATGCCGTGCGTGACCGTCACCCCGACCACGGCAAGGGATCAGCCCTGGCAAGTGATGCCTGCTTCTTGAGCGGGCTTAAGGCTATCACAACCACCGACGAGCAAGGCAGGACTCAGAATGCTTGGCGGCCTTCGGCAGTGTACCATATTATTCAGGACAGGCGCATTGAGCCTGATTTTATTGTCGATATTTCAGGTAGCTTCGGGCAAAAAATGCGGGCCGTCAAGGCCTACAGGAGTCAGTTTTTTACGGGCGAGGCCCAAGATCCGAAGGACGTGACCCCCATTTCTACCCCGGCTTTTATGGACCTGCTTGAATTGCGCGCCCGCGAATTCGGCAGACTTATCGGAGCGGAATACGGCGAAGGCTTTACCGTAGAACGTCCGATCGGGGTATCAGACCTTGCGCATTTACATTAATTGCATCTCGCCTTTGTGCGGGTTTTCGGAAGCGTCATCTACTCTGCCAATCCGTTGATCGCCGCCCATTGCAGAAAAGCGTGGTATTCAGCCTTCCCGTTACAGGCCAATCTCTTGCGCATCCTTTTTCTGTGATTTTTTACGGTGTTCTCAGCGATGCACAGATGGTCTGCGATTTCTGCGGAACTCATGCCCCTGCCTACCAGCACAGCGATTTGCCGCTCGCGGAAAGAGAGTGAAAGGTATTTTTCGGGCATTTCAGTCTCCTCGTCCGTCACAGGCAGGATCTCCAAAAGACTTTTTATCCCGATTCTCAAATTATGAAGCTCGAAAAAGAACGAAAACAGTTCCGTGCCGTCCGCTGAGGTCTTGGAAAACTTGAGGGCATCAACAGGCCTTTTCTTACCGCGTACACGAATGGAGACAAGTTCTAATTCTACCCCGCTTTGCTTGCGAATATCAGATTTGTCAACTCCGTTTGCTTTCTGTCTTTTTTTGTTGGCTTCTACGCCTTCCAAGATTTTAGATGCAGCTTTCAGGGTTCCCGACAGGGTGTCTTCCACTGCGAAAATGGCACCGGCATTTTCCGTGAACTGATCAATATTTCTTAAGTCTGACGGTTCCATGATATCTGTAGAGGTTGGTTAACGTCAAATGTAGCGGGCTGCGACCGGTTGTACCTACTCATAAATGAGTATTTTTTTCGACCGATGGCTGTTTTCGACAGAAAAAACACCAAAAAAAGGCGACCGTCGGGTCGCCTCTTAAATCTTCAAGTGCTTTTGCTAACCTTTACCGTGCGATCATGAATTTTTCAATCACGGTTTCTGACTCAGTGGTGAGCCTGTATAGGTATACCCCGTTCGGAAGGTAATTGCCGTCAAATTCGAGTCGATATTCCAGGTCGGGGGTAGTAATTTGGCTGAAAATACGTCGGAGCATGCGCCCGCTGAGGTCATACACTTCCAGTGTGGCGTACTCTTCGCGGGGATTAGAGAAGTGTACAAATGACTGACCGGTAGTCGGATTTGGAGATGAAGTGATCACTGCTCCGCAACTCACCACAGATACATTTACACCGTTGGAGACGGAAAAGCATCCTTGCAGGTCGGCAGCCGATTGCACCCCGGAGAGGTTTACGCCCTGCGCATACGAGAGGTGGCGCACTTGGTAAGTGCCCGCACCGTAAGGATTCAGGTTGAAATTCCCCGTACTGTTGCTCGCCAATACGGGGCTGCCCGGTTGAGACAGGTTGACAAGAAAGAACCGGCTGCCGAACCCGGCAGCTCCTGTCAGCTCCGTAGTAATCACTGTTTGGCTGCCCGATGCCTCACATACCGTGGTGGGAGAGGTGGGGGTGAGCACTCCCGCTGCGGGCTCTTCACTCAAAAAGACATTGACCGTATTTGATGACGACCAACATCCCGCCACATCTGCAAGTTGCGCGGCATTTGTGATCGCGGCCAACTGCGCGGCATCAACATCTGCTTCGAAGCGCAGGTGCCGGATGCGGTACTGCCCGGGCGGGTAAACATCCAGGTTGAAGTTGGCATTGCCTGCACGAACGTCCAGCACATTGTTGTCACTATCCAGAAGGCCGTAGCGTCCGAATTGCCCCACGGCACCCGTGAGTTGGATGTTTACACCCTGCGGTTCCCCCGTTTGTGCGCACAGACTTACCGGCGAGAGGGCAGTCAAAGTGCCGCCGTTTGCATTGCACGGCAGGTCGAGGGTAAACGGTACGGTATTGAAATCGCCGAAAGCGGCACCGTCATCCTCCTTTCGCCAATTGTTCGTGTCATGGATCAGCGGACTGTATTCCGCAAAAGAGTCTGCCCCTTCTCTCGTGTCATTATATTCCGCATTCAATGCGTGGAGCACGATGTTTCCGAAAGGAATATTCAGGGCTTCGGGAAGATAGGAGGTAGGGTTGGTCACTTCACCCTCCGTGAGCCATTCGCTCAGGTATGAGAGACCGTATATCCAGTGCGGCCCTTTCACCCCTCCCTGAATGATAAAAATGTTGTCGCCGTTCTGTGAAAGTCCGCCCATATCGCCGGCCAAGATCGTGCCGAGGTCGGTTCCTTCTCCGTCTCCGAATTCGGGACCGCCTATTTTGACCACGGTACCCGCCGGAATCGCGGCACCCGTGTTGTTTTGCCAGATAAGTGCATTTTCATTGTCTTTCAGTGCTGTGCCTGTCCATCCCTTATCGGTAAATATGAGTACAGCCTCGTCGGGAATCGGGACCTGATTGGTAAAAGCGATGCCGTCATTGGCCACTGATCTGTAACCGATCACGACCACGTCTCCCGCGGCAAGGTTTACGGGATAACCGATTTCCCCGGAAAGGATGACGGAAACCGGTGCCGCGTTACCGCCTAAATGCAGCAAGGGAAGCCCGCTGTAAAACCCCGCTTCGCCTTCGGAGCCGAGTCTTACGAAAATTTCTCGGTCCAAGCTTCCGCCGTTATAAGCTACGGTAATCTGAGAAGAAAACTCCTCACCGTCTGCAGACACCTCAAAAGGTGCCGGGCAAATAACGGAAATCGTCCCGGCGGCGGGCGTCAAAAAATTTCCGGTGAGCATATACGAATCAGCACCGCTCGGATCCTGACCTTCATTGCGGTAGAAACCGCCCAGCTCTGTAACCGATGCCAGCAGAATCGGGTTGGCTGCCGAACCGGTTGTGATCAGCACGTCATCCACGGAGATTTCCGGCCTGTTGCCGCTGTCTCCCTCCTCTTGGTAATACACCCACCGCAGGTGCACCTCTTCTTGCTCGGTCAGGAACTCAGGAAATTCGATCAGGAAACTCTCCGCTGCTCCCTCAGATTTATCAGCTGAAGAGAAAGTGACGGGAAGGTCGAAATCACTGAATGCACCCTGCCCTCCGATACGGTATTGCAGCCTTACGGCAAATTGGCGGGCTCCTTCCGTGACGAGGCGGTTTACCCAGCTCATCTCTGCCTCGGATACGCCTGTGGTATTCAATGTGACGGAAGCAGAGCCGATGTACCTGTCGGGATCGGCGTCTCCGCTGTTGCAATTGTTGTACTGCGGATTGCCCGTGGTGATGAAGGAGAATCCGCCTTCTCCGAGCCCGTTGATTCGCGGGCGGTTTGTTTTGTCAAAGGCGCAGTCATACGCTGAAATTCCGGGGGCGAAGACATCATAAGCGGAATCAGAAGGGTTTTCGCTCCACCAAAAGGACATGAAATCAGGAGAGGAGCCGGGAATTTCGTCGGCCGCCCAAGACCCGAATACGAAATCGCCTTCCGCGAGTATATGCGCCGGACCGGGACCGGGGCTCAGCGAAAGTCCGCTGAAGCTGATATTGTCAAAGCGCACATTTCCGGAGGTGTTCGAGGCGGCCTCGTCGGTAAACAATATTCGTACGGCAAAATCGGGATTGTCATTTGCTTCCGCCACACCATCCAAATCAAAGCTGTACGCGCTGTATTCCGTGAAAACCGAATCGGTGCCCAGAGGGATCCAAGGCCCGCCGGATGAGGTGCGGAAATACAGCTCTGTAAACGTGGCTCCGTTGTTGGTGCGCCTTGCGGCATAATCGAGACGGATGTCTGAATAGCCCGTGGTCGGTGCTTCGATGATCAGTTCACGGGTATCTGAGGGATTTCTCACCCGGAGTCCCCGACCCGCAGGCTCTCCGAACTGAAGGTTGATGTCAGACCCGTCATTGACATCGTCCATAAAGCCGTCACCCGTGCCCGGATAAGATATGTTGCCCGGATCGCCGAGGGCAAAATCAGACGATACTGTGACAAAATCATCGGGCAGCGCATTGAAATGCCAATAAGTGAACACCTCTTCTTCCGGTGTGACAGCTTCACCTTGAACTTCGAACAAGGCGGTGAACTGCACGCTTCCCGCATCCGTGTTGATTTCGATCGCCGGGCTGTCCGGCAGACTATTGTCTGACCAGCCTGCAAACGAATATCCGGGGTTGGGCACCGCTGTGACCTTGAGCGGTACGCCTTTGAAGTACTTTCCCGTCCACGGATAGGGGGAATCCCCGACTCCGGGGGTTCCGGTGCGGATATCCGTCGAATGCACGCGAATAAAACCGGCTTCTTGGTCTGATACATCGACTTCAAGGTCAAACTGCCCGGCTAAATCGAATGCATTTTCGATGTGCTGCTTGTGAAAGTCCGGTCTCAGGCTGTTGAAATCAAGCATTTTGCTTATTTCATTGATCCACTCGCTATATGTCTCGGGTCGCTTCCAACGGGCCACGTGCTCTTCCATGTAAGGGGCCAATTCGGCAGCGTATGCAGTGATTACCGCGTTGGCTTCATCGGCAAGTAATACGGTATTGAGCAGGTCTGCCGTTCGGTTGATAAAATCATTTCGGAAGCCTTCGTTCAGCATTCCCCACCGCCACCAAGTCGCCAAATCCCCGCCTTTATTGATGGTGTCTGTGAGAATCTCGTGCATGAAATCAACGGACGCCGCATTGGTGCCGTTTCGGTTGGCCCAGCCCAAGTCGAGGTCGACCAACCCGATATTCCACCGAAGATCATTGGTTCCGTCGTCCGTTTTTGACCTGTACGCGATCGTATTGTTGTGCAGCCAGTCGGTATTTCTGCTGTAGATGCCCACAATGAATACATCGCGCAGGCTTTCGTGATTCACCAGCGTGCGAAATACTTCGAGGTTCTCATCGGTAGGCGGATTGTTTTTCACAAATGCGGTCACAAAATTCAAATGCATCTCGTTGCCGTACTCGATATTGCCGTCTTTGTACATCTCGAGATTCTCCTCTGCAATGCCTTTCTTGCGTTCAAAATAGTGGTGGTCGTAACGCTCGCGAATAGTGTTTATGCCGTAGTACTCCCCGTTTACGAAGACCACAGCGGGTTGCGCATCGAGGTAGCACACGTTCAGGGGCTTCAGCAGCCTTTGCACCACGGCATCACGCATATTGGCTTTGCCTTCATCACCGCCCGAATTGTGAAGCACAATCCGCTTAAAAGCGGCATCGTTTCCGGGGCCGAAAAATGAATGGTTGAAGGTCGATGCACCGTATTCACTGCGTGCGTAAAGACGGAAACTCTTCCGTGGCCACCTTCTGCTCGAGCTGCCGTGCAGGCGGAGGCCTGTATCGTGGTTCAGCGCCGGGCCGTCCGTTTCCGGAAGGAATAGTGAAAATGCCGTTTCCCTTTCCCATTCGCGGCCTCTGCGCCACCAGTTGCTGCGCCAATTCGGCAAATAAGTCATATCGGGAAAGTCCGTCCTGAATTCGTCAAAGGTCACACCGGCATTGGCGATGCCATCGTAATAATCGTACAACCCATCCTCATCGAGTGCTAAAGAGATCACGGGCAGCGCGTAGCGCGAGCCTCCCTCCGGCGTTACGAAGAAGGTATGGCTTTTCACGGGTCCGCAGCCTTCCGCTGCTCGGCATATTCTGGCCCTGACCACGGTGCCTTTGAATGAAGGCTCATCGGGAAAGTAAGGGGTCTCCAAAGTGTAGGTAGAAGACTTTTGGCTGAGGCGATCGGGCAACGGGGACCTGTCAATGATTTCCAAAGGATCCGCATAGGTGTAGGTGCGCAGGGTGTCATACAAAAATTCACCGAACGGATCTCCGGGTGATTGCGGATAGCTGTTTTTGTAGGTCCAAACTTTGCCGTTGAGGTTTTCGGGAAGCGGCTCTGACCCGTCTGTGGTGTAAATGATTACATCATTTTCCTCGGGAGCGGAAAGGGTCAGGGTGAAACCGTCGGTGTAAAATCCTCCGACGTGAGAAAAACCCGGAGCAGGTATGGCATCTGAAAATTCGGTTTGGGCGCTCAGAACATGCGAAGCAAAGCAAAAAAACAGCAGTATTGCGGCGGGGTGTCTCAAGCCCCTCATCGCCGAAGGCAATGGCTTCAATCCGGTTGAATATTTTTTCATAGCATCTTTTGGTTGATCCGTAGCCTCAAAAAGGCATTTCGGCGCGTTAAATTACCGATTTATGATCAATTTGTCAATCTTCACTTCGCCTTCCGTCATCAGCCGCACGATGTATATCCCGTTGGGGAGGTGGGAGAAATCAGGCCTGAAGGTGTACTCCGTTTCTGCCGTTGCCCTGCCTTGGAAAATGTGCATCAACAGCCTGCCTTGCATATCAAACAATCCCAAAGAGGCCCGTGTAGAGCCCCCCTTTACGGAAAATGATACCGTGGAGGATCCCCCCGAGGGATTGGGATACACGTCTAAGACGTCGATGATGCAGTTGACAATGCTGAAACCAATAGGGTCCGATAGCGCAAAACACCCTTCCAATGCATTCACGGAGGCTGCGCCCGCCACGGATGCCCCCGTCCCGTAAGCTACGTGGTACAAGTCGTAGGCGCCGATGCCGAGGGCAAAACCGTTGAACAATCCCGCTGCTGAGGAGCCGATGACAGAAGCATCTCCCGCCGGAGTCACCAGAAAGCGGCTCTGATCCCCCGAATTTCCCGAAACATCTGCAAGAATGATATTGCCCGTGCAAAAGGGTCCTGAAGGATCCAGAACCGGGGTGCCCGAATTGGGGGCGGTTCTCAGAAACAACGGTACGGGCGGGTCGGCCGCTTCGATGCAACCCGGCAATGTGCTCAGGTCGTTGATATTCGATACGGAAAAGACGGGAACGTTGCTTTCGTAAGCCACGTAGCCGATGTAGTAATTTCCGGAGGGAAGCGGATCCAGGTTGAAATGTGAATTGGCCGTGCGGATATCCAGCACTGTCCCCAATGCATTGTAAAGTACCCACAGTCCGTTGGGGCCCTCATTGCCCGAAACGGAAACGCTCAAAACTTGTGATTGACCCGTACCCACGCAGATGCTTCCGGAACCCGCGGCGCTGAGTGCGCCTCCGCTTACCTGACAGGCGCCCTGTACAGTGAAGAAGGTCGTGTTAAATTCCCCGAAAGCCTCGCCTTCGCTTTCCTTTCTCCAGTTATCTGTGTCATGTATCAGGCTGAAATAGGTATCAAAATCTTCTGCTTCGCTGCGCGTGGCATCATATTCCGCATTCACGGCGAATACCGTATTGTTCCTTTCCGGAAAATTCAGGATCTCCGGGAGGTAGGAGGTGGGATTGGTCACACTTCCTTCCGTGAGCCAATCGCTCAGGTAGGAGAGACCGTATATCCACACGGGTTGACTCAGACTCCCCTGAACAGCAAAGATGTTATCTCCGTTTTGTGAAAGGCCGTCCAGCTTCCCGTACTCCACCCTTCCGATGCTTGTCTCTTCTCCGTCACCGAGCTCGGGACCGCCTATTTTCACCACGGTACCCGGAGGCAGGGTATACCCCGCATTGTTGCGCCACACCAGCACGTTTTCATTGGTCAGGAGGGAGGTGCCGTCATATCCTCGATCGGTAAAAATCAGTACGGTACCGTTGGGAACGGGAACCCTGTTTGTAAACACGATTCCGTCATTGGCCGAGCCCCGATACCCGATTATTGCGATATCGCCGGCAGATAAATTTACCGAAAAGGCCGCCTCACCGCTCAGCAGTAAAGTCAATGGGGGCGCACCCCCGCCTGTGTGGATGAGCTGAAGATCCCTTTTTTCTCCCCGCGGCGCATTTGCCCGCAGGCGTACGAAGAGTTCGCGACTCAGTTCGGAATTCTCGTAGTTCACCTGAATTTCGGTGGAGAAAATTTCCCCGTCTTCCGAGATTTCGAAAGGAAAGGGGGCGAATACTGAAATACTGCCTGACGAGGGCGTGAGGTCGGTGCCCGTAAGCGTGTATGGGATTGCCTCTCCCGGTGCACCCGGCTCGGAGAATAAACCCTCCAAGGCAGTACTGCTCGCAGTGAGCAGAGGCGGGGCTGCAGTACCCGTAGTGATTTCGATCTCATCTATTGCGATGGCGGAGAAACTTCCTGATGAAGCCCCGTCAGCGTAGTACACGAACCTGAGGTGTACCTCCGCCAAACCGAGGAGGAACGCGGGAAGCTCAAGCTCGAACTGCTCGCTGTCGCCGGTCGATTTGCCCGCTGTGGTAAATTCGGGAGCGCCGGGCACGTCAAAAAAGCGGCCTGTACCGCCCGTCCGGTATTGCAGCCTCAGGGCAAACGGGCGTTCGCCCGCCGAAGCCACGGAAGCCGTGTAGGTCATTTCCGCCTGAGTCACATGCTCCGTATTTAAACCGATCACCGCCGATCCCGTGTAAAACCCGGTTCCGTTTTCGATGCCCGTGCAGTTGTCAAACTGAGGTACGGAATCCGACACTACGGCAAATCCGTCTTCACCCAGTCCGTTAAAGCGCGGCAGGGAAATCCTGTTGTACTTGCAGGGGTATTTTTTACCCGTGGCCGCCTTGATGTCAAAATCGGGCGCAGCGGGATCTTCGGAAGTGAAGAAGGCCATGTAGTCCGGGTAGGTACCTTCTTGTGCATCCGCGGGCCATGCCTCAAACAGGAAGTCGTGTTGCGCAAGCGGAAGCAGCGGGATGCCTCCCTCGGCCAGATTTACACCGGTAAGCGCGATATTGTCAAATCGGTTATTCCCCGATGTATTGAAAGATGCGGCACCCGTAAAGCGTATTCTGACCTGAAAATCGGGGTTGTCATTGGCTTCGGGAAATCCGGAAAAATCGAAGTGATACGGGACATAGTCCGTAAAAACATCCGCAGAGTCCAAAGAAATCCAAGACGCTTGTGGAGAAAATTTTACGGAAATCTCCTGACGGTTCGCGCCGTTGTTCGTACGCTTGGCGGCGTATGAAAGCCGAATGTTGGCAAAGCCCTCCGTACTTGCGGAGATGACCAGCGCACGTTCGGCACTCGGATTCCTCACGCGCAGCGCCCTTCCGGCCGGGTAGCCGAGTTGCAGGTTGATCTCGCTGCCGTCATTGACATCATCCATGTAGCCGTCCCCATCCCCCGGGTAGGTGATCACAGCGCTGCTGCCGGAGGGTTCGTCAGCGGCTATATTGTCCACTTCACCGGAAGTAGGTAAACTGTTGAAATGCCAGTATGAAAACACTTCGCGCGGGGTGTCGGGCACCGTGTCATTCTCAATGAATAAAGCTGTGATAAAAGCAGAGGAGGCTTCTGTGTCAAAACTCTTCTCCGCAGATGAGCTGTTCAGATCTCCTTCCCAGCCCGCGAAGGTGTAGCCCTCTCGAGGCAAGGCCTTCAGAGTGATCGGTACACCGTTGAAGTACTTGCCTGTCCAGGGGTAAGCGGCCCCGCCTGTTACGCCCGGAGTGTTATCGTCAATCCGGATTGTATTCACTTGTACCTCGCCGCCCTCCGGATTGTCCACATCCAGAGTTAGCGCGTAAGTGCCGTCAGCCCCGAGACCTGACGCAATGTGCCCGCGGTGAATCTCAGGCCGCTCCTCGGAAAATTGACCCATAAAGTTCAGTTCGTTGATCCAGCCTCCCATAGCAGCCGGCAGCTTCCATCGGGCAATCTGCTCGGGCATGTACGGGGCGATTTCCTGGGCGTAGTTCTCAATCACGGTATTGGCATATTCCGGCACAAAAACAGTATTCATCAGGTCCGCAGATCGGTTGATAAATCCGTTTTTAAACCGCTCATTTTCCATGGCATTTCTGAACATGTCCGCCACAAAGCCGTGGTAAGAAAAAGAGGGCTGCCCCGGCAGGATATTGCTCACCAATACCTCGTCGATCATGTCGCGGTTCAGGTCGTTTTGCCCGGCCCAGCCCCAGCCCAGATCCAGGTCAACCGAAGCGAAATACCAGCGTGTGTCGTTTTGCGCATCGGCCTGCTTGGACCGCCACATCTCCGTATTGTTCGGGAGCCAATCGCGGTTCGACATGTACATATTGGCAGCGAAAACGGTCCAGAAACTTAAGGTGTCCACCAAGGTGGTAAAGGCCTCGTAAACTTCCGGATCGGCAAGATCTCGCTCATTCACAAAATCTTTGAGAAAGTCGTTGTTCCAAGGGTCTCCGTAATCGAGTTGATTGTTGCTCAGTATTTCGAGGTTTTCCTCCTCGATGCCCTTTCTGCGCAGGAAGTAGTGGTGGTCGTAACGCTCGCGAATGTGATAGAGTCCGTGGTACTCGCCGTTGAGAAATAAAACAGCCGGCCTGGAATCTACCGTTTCAACCCCCGTAGGTTGCAGGATGCGCTGAATAACCGGATCGCGCATTTGGGCCTTATTCAAGTCACCGCTTCCGCTGAAGAGAATCCAGCGCTTGTAGCTTTCGTCCGTTTGCGATTCGAAAATGGGGTAATCAAATGTGGAGGCACCGTAATCGCTCCGCGCGTAGAGCCGCCAGCTTTTTTTCGGAAATGAACGGCTGCTGAAGCCGTGCACCCGCAGTCCCAATCTGCCGTTGAGAACGGGTGTATTCGAACCCGGAACCCAAAGTGAAAAAGATGATTCGGATTCCCACATGCGGCCGCGCCTCCAGAAATTGTTGGCAGACCGGGGGGGATTGGTCGATCCGGGATTTTGAACCCGCCAACTGTCAAAGGTGACCCCGGGTACCGCAATGCCATCTTCGTAATCGAAAAGATCACCTTCGTCCAGAGAAACAGCAATCACCGGAATACCGTAGGTGTTGTTTCCCTCGGGAGAAATGAAATAGGTTTCGGAAACCACTTCGCTCATGCCGGTGCCGGGGCGCCATACCCTTGCGCGCAAGGCAGTGCCTTTGAAGGAGGGGCTTTCCGGAAAGTAAGGCGTGTTGAAGGTAGCTGTGGTGGACTTCTGACTGAGTCTGTCCGGGTCTCCTGACCTGTCTTCAATCGCGATCGGTCCGCTGTATTCCTGCGTGCCGAACGATTCGAAAAGCAAAGGGCCGAAAGGCTGCCCGGGTTCTTCGGGGTAGCTGTTTTTGTAGGAGAATTGGGCACCGTCGAGCAAGCCGGGCAGCGGTTCGGACCCGTCGGTGGTGTACAAAATCACGTCACCAGGCTCATCGGCGAGCAGGACGAGATCAAAAGGCGCCGTAAAAAATCCGCCCTGCACCGAAAATACGGGCGGAGGTATGTCGGGATTTACGGGTTGGGAGTGGGCCGAATTCAGTAAAACACCTTGGAGAAAAAGTGTCGTGAATAGAGCACGTAGAGCAATGTGCATGGTTGCATTGGGAGTTAAGGGAATACTAAGAATCAGGCGGTACCGGATACAGATAAATGTAGCGATTCTTTTTGGGCTGTGCAAGAGGTAATATTTGCAGGAGATTTGCCGTCTCTTACCCCTGCGAGATGCCTGTTGAGGTTCGGCTTGCGCGAAAATCAGTACTTCACCACTTTTACCGTGGCGGTTCTGTTTCCGTTTTCCGCCCTGATGAGGTACACTCCCGGTGAAAGGCTGCCTATATGAAGGAAGAAGTCGTGGTTGTCACCGTTCCGCAGCGTCTTTTGCAAAACCGTTTTTCCGAATAGGTCGGTTACCGAGATGTGCACGGGCAGGTTGAAACCCGTGATCACACCCCTTATTTCATTTTTGGCGGGATTCGGAAAGACCTTGAAGAGAGGCCGATCGCGGTTGCTTGTTCCCAGCGGCGGGCAGGCGCATATCTCGATGTCGTCCACCGCGATCTCGGGCCGGTTACCGCTGTCGCCCGCATCTTGCAGGTAAACCCAACGAAGGTCAAGCTCAGGAATACCGATCAATTCCTGAGGAAGCTGAAGGATATACCGCACAGAGTCGCCTTCGGCTTTGCCTTGAGAGGAGAAGGTCACCGGCGCGTCGAAATCTTGGTAATCTTGGCCTGATGCGGTGCGGTATTGAAGCCTTACGGCAAATGTGCGGGCCCCTTCAGATATCAGCCGTGCGGTCCATGACACCTGTCCGTATTGAATGCCTTGGGTATGGATCCCGATTTGTGCGGATCCCACATAGCGGTGCACTTGTGAAGAATCGCCCGCACAGAAATCAAACTGGGGATTTCCCGTGGAGATGAATGAAAAGCCGAGGTCACCGCGCCCGTTAATCCGCGGTCGCGTATTCAGGTCGTATCCGCAGTCGTAGGGATGCATGCCCGGCGCGAAGGGATCGTAATCTTCGCCGGAAGGATCTTCGGACCAGAAGAAGCGCATGTAGGGTGGACTTTCGCCCGGAAAACGATCGGGATTCCAGCTGTCGAGTGTATAATCTCCGTCCTGCAGTGCAAAGCGGGGTTCTTCCCAATTCTCGATCGGGACGGCTTTGAAGGTCAGGTTGTCAAATCGGTTGTTGCCGTCGGGCCCGGGAGCAGTCTCACCGGTGAAGATGAACCGCAGGGCAAAGTGCGGGTTGTCATCGGTTTCGGGCAGGTCGGAGAAATCGTGCTCATAGAGAAACCATGCGGGATACACCGTTTGCGTTTCGATGAGCACCCACGGGTTGTCCGGGTGGGTGCGGTAGAATACCTGCCGTGTATCCGAACCGTTGTTGGTTCTTACGGAGGCGTAACTTACGCGCAGGTCGCGGTACCCCGAGGTGGGAGCGTGCACGATGAGTTCGCGCTGCGCGGAGGGATTGCGCACGCGAAGGGCTTTCCCCGTGCTTTGGCCCGCAGGGAGGTTTACCTCTGTGCCGTCGTTCACGTCGTCCATGATTCCGTCGCCTACGCCGGGGTAGGAGATGGTGGCCGCATTTCCGGTGCGGGAACTGTCGGCCCGTATGCTGAGCAAGTTTTCCGTCAAGTCATTGAAGTGCCAGTAATGGAGCAGCACCGGCCACGGGTCGGGGTCCGGTGCAAAAAGGGCCTTCATATAGACCTCGTCACTCTCGGTGTTGAAAACGAAGTGGTCATCCGTAGCTTCATAGTCGCCTTCCCATCCGGTAAAAATATAGCCCGGATAGGCCACAGCCGTTATTTCTGCGGGCACTCCCTTGAAGTATGTGCCCTGCCATGGGTATGGCGCTTCATCCACTCCGGGGGTCATCGGGTTGATGTCTACCGTATTCACCCGAATATACCCGTGCTCTTGATCGGATACATCAAGGGTGAGCTCGAAAGGTCCCTCGAGATCGAAGACATCGACCAAGTGCTGGCGCTGATAGGCGGGACGTTCCAAATTGAAGGATGTGATTTTTTGAATTTCATTCCCCCAGGCGCTCAGAGAGCTTGAATTTCTCCACCGCAGAAAGTGCTCTGCCATGTGCGGCTGAATTTCGAGGGCATAGTCTTGAACAATGGCATTGCATCGCGCGGGGAGCAGGTGGGTGTTGAGCAGGTCCGCAAATCGGGAAATGAAAGCGTGTCGGTAGGATTCATTTTTTACGGCAGCCCTGAAGAATTCTGCCGGCGCGCCGGTCTTGTTGAAAACCACGGAATCTCCCTGTACTGTTCCGTTGATCACTTCGTCGAGGAGGTTGTTGTCGATGTCCTCGGCACTGCCCAGATTCAGCCACCCCTGATCCAGATCGATCACGGCAAATTCCCACCGGTGGTCGGGCAAAGGGCCGTCTTCCTTCGACCGAAACATGAGCACATTGTTGCTCAGCCAGTCAATGTTATTGATGAAGAAATTGCCCGTAAAAATGTCCGTCATGGAGGCGGTATTCACCTTTTCCGAAAAGGCGGCGAAAGCCTCATCGTCTGCCAGGGCGTTATCCCCCGCGATGAGGTTCAATGTTTGCACGAGAAATGCGGAATCGCCTTCCTGCACGGAGCCGTCTTTGTAGAGGTCCAGATACTCCTCCGGAATCCCGCGTCGCCGCTCGAAATAGTGCTTATCGTAGCGTTCGCGGATGTGGTTTACACCGTAAAATTCGCCGTTGACCAGCACTACAACCGGCTGCGCTTCCTGAATTTGCCATCCGAGCTCACCCATAATCCTTTGTCCGGCCGCATCGCGGAGGTTGGCCCGCGGTTGGTCACCTCCCGCATTGTGTGCAATGATTCTGTTAAATGAGTCGTCCGCGAGGTTTTCAAAAAAGGGGTACTCGAATCGGGAGGCACCGTACTCAGATCTGGCGTAAAGCCTCAGGCTTTTTCTCGGCCACCTGCGGCTTGAGCTTCCGTGGAGCCTCATCCCGCAGTCGTGCAGAAGGGCGGGCGCAGATTCCCCTTCCGGAAAAAATGCGAAATGCGCACGCGCTTCCCATTCTGCCCCCCGGCGCCAGAAATTGTTGCGCCAATTCGGCAGGGTCTGCACGTCGGGAAACATGAGCCGGGTCTCGTCAAAAGTGATGCCCGCATTGCCGAAACCATCCTCATAGTCGTAAAATCTGTCTTCGTTGAATGCCAGCGAAATCACGGGGAGGGAGTACCGAGCTCTTCCCGATGCAGTCACGATAAATGTTTCGGAGCGAATCTCGCTGAGTTCACTTTCATTCCTCCACACCCGCGCCCTGACCACCGTACCCTTGAAGGAAGGCGTTTCGGGGATGTGCAAAGGAATAAACTCATTGGTTGATGATTTTTGGCTGAAGATATCAGGCTCGGAACTCCGGTCTTCTATCGAGAGAGGTGAGGTGTAAATCAAGGTAAAATATTCCGCAACCAGTGTATCCCCGAAGGGCTGTCCGGGTTGCTGCGGATATTGATTCTTGTAGGTGTATGTCTTTCCCTCGATGTTCTCGGGATGCGGTTCGGAACCGTCTAAGGTGTACAGAATCACATCACCCTCTTCCGAAGCTGAAAGCTCAAGGGTGAAGGCTTCAGCGTAGAATCCGCTCTGATGAGAAAATTCGGGAACGGGTACAGCACCGCCTTGCGCAAAAGACCACCCGGCCAAACCGAGCTGCAAAAGGAAACTGAAAAGAATCGGGCTGTAGTTTTTCATTTAATCGTCCGCTGCCTTATTACTCAGGTTGTGTACTTACAAAAGTAAGTATTCTCCATACGCCTTTGTACCGATGAAGTTTGCCGAATAAGCAAGCTTTCGAAAACCGAGAACAAAAAAAACGGCCCGAGAGGGCCGTTTTCAATAAGCAATCGGAAAACCAATGCCTCATCGGGCGATCAACAGTTTTTCCGTTACCGTTTCGCTCTCCGTGGTGAGGCGGCAAATGTACACGCCCACGGGCAGTTGCGAAGCGTCAAATTCTGTGCGGTATTCCTGTCCGGCAACTGTGGTTTGGCTGAAAAGCCGCTCCAGAAGTCGTCCGCTCGTGTCGTACACCTCCAAAGTAGCATACTCTTCCCGGGGATTGGTGAAAGTCACAAAGGAATGGGCCGCCGTCGGGTTGGGAGAAGCGGCGATGGCCGCACCGCAATTGACTACCGAGACGGTCACACCGTTTGATATCGAAAAGCATCCTTGCAGATCTGCGGCAGAAGCTACGTTCGTGAGGTTCACCCCCTGCGCGTATGACAGGTGGCGCACCTGAAAGGTGCCGGGACCGTAAGGGTTGAGGTTGAAATCTCCCGAACTGTTGTTAGCGATCACGGGATTTCCGGCAGCCCCCAGATTGACCAGGAAGAAGCGGCTGCCGAATCCTGTGGCTCCCGTCAGATCGGTGGTGACCACGGTTTGGCTGCCGGAGGCCGCGCACACGGTGGTGGGTGAGGTTGCGGTGAGCGTGCCGCCTTCGGGTTTGGTGCTGAGGAATACATTTACAGTATTCGAAGAGGCCCAGCACCCCTCCACGTCTGCGAGTTGCGATGCATTGGTCAAAGAAGCCAGTTCGGCAGCATTTACATCCGCCTCGTAGCGCAGGTGCCTGATGCGGTACTGACCGGGAGGATATACATCCAAGTTGAAATTGGCATTCCCGGCCCGCACATCGAGCACGTTGTTGTCCGTATCGAGCAGTCCGTAGCGACCGAATTGACCCACGGCTCCCGTGAGTTGGATGTTTACACCTTGCGGTTCGCCCGTGCCCACGCACACGCTCACCGGCGAAAGGGCGGTAAGCGTTCCGCCGTTCGCATTGCAAGGCAGGGCGCCCAAGGTAAAGGGGGTCGTATCAAAATCGCCGAATTCCGCTCCGTCAAATTCTGTCCGCCAATTTTCCGGGTCGTGCACGAGGTCTTGATAGGCGGCAAAGCTCTCTTCACCTTCACGCGCTTCGTCGTACTCGCCGTTGCGTTCGAGGATGACGATGTTTCCTGCGGGAATATCCAGTTCCTCAGGCAGGTAAGAGGTGGCATTGCCCACGGGCCCCTCGGTCAGCCATTCGCTGAGGTAGGACAATCCGTGCAGCCATACCGGAACACTGAGGCTGCCCTGTATCGCGAAAATATTGTCACCGGCTTGGGCCAGTCCGTCCAGATTGCCGCTGATCAATTCACCGACGGATACTCCTTCACCGTCGCCGAATTCGGGACCGCCGATTTTCACCACGCTACCGGCGGGGATTGCCGCGCCCGAGGTGTTTTTCCATACTGCGGTGTTTTCGTTTTTTCTCAGCTCCGTGCCCGTAAAGCCGTTGTCAGTGAAAATGATGATGGTCTCATCGGGGATGTCCGTCCATGCGGCGAAGGTAATTCCGTCGTTGGCCACAGACCTGAAGCCGATGATGGCGATGTCGGCTGTGGTGAGGTTCACGGGATACCCTACTTCGCCCGAGAGGTTAATGTTCACAGGGTTTGCAGAGCCGCCCGTGTGGGAGATTGAACCGGTGTATGTGCCTATTTCCAACCCCTCTTTCAACCTTACCGAAATGTCTTCCGAAAGGCTTCCTCCCCCGTAGCCCAGGGTGAGCAGGGTGTCGTAGTCGGTTCCGTTGATCGAAATTTCAAAATCTCCCGAAACTGCGGCAGTCACCACTCCCGTAGAGGGGTCCAAGTTTTCACCGGAAAGGGTATAAGTCACGGGCGCACTCGGCCCCTCGCCGTCGGTGTAGTACAAATCGGAGACGGCAGATTCTGTCGCGCCCAGGAAAGGAGCGGTGAGCGGTGCCGTGGTCACCAGAAGGTCGTCGATGCCGATTTCGGGACGGGCACCTCCGCCGGGGCCGTCTTGGTAGTACACGAGACGAAGGTATACCTCGCTCTGCCCCAGTACTGCAGAGGGGAAGATATAATCGGTAACGGAAGAATCACCTTCGGCCAATCCCGTGGATGCGAATCCCGGATTTCCGGGGAAATCTGTGTAGTCTCCCGCGTCGCTCAGCCGGTATTGGAGCCGCACTACAAAAGGCCTCTCCCCGTCGGTAAGAATTCGGTTAAGCCAAGAAATTCGCGCGAAGCTCACGCCTTCTGTGTTCAGTCCGATTACCGCTGAACCCGTAAATCGATCACTGTCGGCAGCGCCGGTCACGCAGTTGTTGAATTGGGCACTTCCCGTGGCCAAGAAGGAAAAACCGGCGTCGTCGTTGCCGTTGATGCGCGATCTGGAGGGCACATCGTAGCCGCAATCGTAGAGTTTTGTGCCGTCGGCCAGGGGATTAAACGCGGGGGATGTGGGGTTGTCGGAAAAGAAAAACCGCATGTTCGGCGGATAGGTGCCCGCCTCGCTTTCGCTGCTCCACTCTTCGAGAAGGTAATCCGCGGCAGCGAGGTTAAAAAGTTCGGGATTCGGCGAATCGCCCACCGTTCCGCTCACGGCTACGGCGGTTACTGCCGCGCCTGCTTCACAACTGACGTTGCCGTCGTATGCACCGACGGCAAGTCCGGCCGATAGTCTGACATAAACGGTGTCGCTGTCGATGATCGCGCCGCCGTCCGTGTAGGCTATGTTCAAGCTTGTGCTCCAAGTGCCATTGTCTGCGGATACCTCAAATCCCGAGGGGGCAGTCACGGAAATATTGCCCGCGGCCGGATCCAAGGCGGAGGCGGACAGTATAAAAAACTCATCTGCCGAGGGACCTTGCTCTACGGTGTAGAAGAATTCGGGCAATGCCGCGGGGGAGGCAAAAAGCTGAGGATCTGCAGCACCGAAGTCGGTCAGGGCAATGTCATCGATGTTCGTACGTCGGTTCAATGTGCCTTCATCACTCACGGTGCGGATTCTGATGCGCGCATCGTTGGCCTCATTGACCTCTGCAAAGAAGTTTACCGGAGAAGCAGAACCCGTAAATTCATCACCGATTTGTATCCAGTTTTCACCGCCGTCGGTGCTGTACTCAGCCACATGCGGTACTTGTTGGTCGCTTCCGTATCGCGCGTACACGAACGAGAGTGTGCCGATCCCGCCCGGCTTGTCCTGGAGCATGGTGATTGACGTGTTTCCGTATCCGCGCAGCCTTGCAGAGCGTTCACCGTTTTTGAAATCCGCCGGTGCGGTACCGATGAGGGCTTCCGTCATATTCCAGTCGATGCCGGAGAGGTTTACGGTGCCCGAAGCATAGGAACCTTTGGTCTCGCCCGGGCCTTCGAAGTCCACGATGTAAGTCCCGGGGGCCGGTGCCGCCGATACGTTTCCGTCCGCAGCTACCTGCGCATCGGCGCCGCCGCCTTCCAGGGTTACATTGCCCGCGTAAGCGCCGGGGGAGAGGCCCTCGGCAAGACGCAGAAATACGGTGCGCGGTTGAGAGATGATCGTTCCTCCGGCGTAGGCCAAATCGGCGGAGGCTCCGTAGCTGTCATCGTCATCTGACACTTCGTATCCCGAAGGAGCAGTGACGGTAACATTGCCGGAGCCGGAGAGGTTTTGGGCGGTTACCAGAAAAGATTGCGATGCTGAAGGCCCTTCTCCTTCGGTGTATTCGAAGCCGGAAAGGGCGGCGGGCGAAGCAAAAATTGCAGGCTCGGAGGCACTCGTCAGAGCGAAATCGGCGACGCGCCACGTGGCGCAACCCCCGCTGATGTACTCGGCCTTAAAAGCGATGTAGACAGCAGATGTGCTCGCGGATTGCAAGTCGCTGAAAGGCCCGAATGTTTCGCTTGTGTTTGAGGGAATGCTGTTGTCCTCAAAAAATTGGTTGGTGATGAGGGTGATGCTGCTCCACGCTGCTGCGTTGGGATCACCGGAGCCGCTGTAGTCCGTGCTGTACAGCACTTCAAGGTCATTATCCCCGGAAAATGCCCGCTGAATATCAAAACTCAGCGATTCGTCGGTGCTGCCTGTCAGGTCGAAGGCGGGAGTGATCAGCCAGTCTTCGTTGATCTGACAGCCCCCCGAAAAGGGATTCATCGTTACATTGTTGAAGGAGGCGTTGTACTGCCAGGATTGATCACCCGTTACGCTGACTTCGGTCCAGCCGGCGGCAAAGGGATCAGATGAAAAATCAAAGAGGTAGGGCAGTTGAGCAAATGCGGAAGCGTGTATCAGCAGTCCGGCAAAAAAAGACAGAGAGGCGCGTATGCCGCTCCTCAAAAAACGGTGGTCAGGTCTGGTTTTCATTGGTCGATTAATTGATAGTTAGGTCTCGGTCTTCGGCAAATCAATAAAGAAATGCCCCGACCGAAAATG
Organism: Cryomorphaceae bacterium; assembly: GCA_003565555.1. GTDB lineage: Bacteria > Bacteroidota > Bacteroidia > Flavobacteriales_D > Cryomorphaceae > T3Sed10-241. Next base: position 119,602 of record PXBH01000145.1, read on the forward strand.
TGCCGCAAGATACTTTCCTTTTTCAATTTTTTCAACGACCGAAGGCTTATCCGCAGGCACCTACCGCTCATGTTAATCGATGAACGGATATGAGTTCTGTTGTTTTGGCCTGTATCTCAAGGGAGAAAAAATCCGTTCCGTCGACTTTACGCTTCTGTTAAGCTTTTCGACCAAATCAGCGTCGGACAAAAACGGTATTCGCCATCTGTGTGCAGGTTCGGTGCCGATACTGCCTTGAAGGCAGCTCAGCCGGTCGAGGTGCCGATGTGCAGAAGCGCATCCCCCTGGTTCACCACCGGCATATTATTGTGGCCCAGCACAAAGCCTGTGGTTGTTGATTTGATCTTCACGCTGAATTCCCCGAAAGGGTCTGTTATGCGGCCGATGACATCACCTTTATTCACGGCCATCCCCGATTTGATCAGGCCCTTGTAAATTCCGGAGCGTTTTGCACGCAACCATGTGGATCCCTTACACGCGACTGCCTTCGCTGCGGAGGGCGGCGCGTAGTCAATCATTTTGTGGTGATGCAACAGACGCATGGCTCCGTTTAGACCTTCTCGAATCACCTCTTCATCGATACGCAAACTTTCTCCGCCTTCGTAAACGATGATGGAAGCTCCGCCTTTGAATGCTTGTTTTCTCAGGCTCTTTTCGATAAACGGACTTTCAAGCAGCAGCGGTGCGCCGAATGCACGTGCAATTTCAGCCGCATTTTGATCAGAGGCCGCATAACGCACCTGGGGAAAGTTAAAACGAGAAGCGCCGCCCGTGTGGAAATCTACCCCGAAATCGACTGCGGGCAAGACCTGCTTCGACATGAAATTGGCCACCCTCGATGCAAGGGATCCTCCGGCATTTCCGGGAAAACTCCGGTTGATGTCTTTTCCGTCCGGCACTTCCCTGCTGAAGTTTAAAAATCCGTAGATATTCATCACCGGCACGGCTACTACGGTTCCTCTGTTCAGCTTTTCAAGCAGGGAATCTTCGATCATGCGCCGTACGATCTCTATGCCGTTGATCTCATCACCGTGCAGGCCGCCGCTCAAAAGCACCACCGGGCCCGGCCGTTTGCTTCTGAATACGTAAACCGGTAGGTCGATCAGGGTGCCGGATGCCAGCCGTGCTATGTTCGCTTTTACCCGCGTATTTGACCCCGGAGATACAGAAACACCGTTGATGATCAAGTCTTTTTTAGCGATGGCGGTATGTTTTAACGTTTCGTGCGAAGGTAAATGATTTTTATGAGCAGGTACCTTCTTACATTTGTCCTGTTGTGGAAAGAAATTACTCGAGCGAAACGGAATTGCCGAAAGGTAAGCTCCTGGTGGGAAGCAAAGAGAAAGTGGACTTTCCCCAATTCAATCGACGGGGAGTGGTGGCCCGCATAGATAGCGGGGCGCAGAGTTCTTCCGTCCATTGCGATAAAATATGGACGGAACGCATGGCGGGAAAACCCGTACTGTGCTGCCATTTCCTCAAGCGATCCAAACGCGTGGTGCGCTTTGAACAGTTTTCCCGCAAACGGGTGAAAAGTTCAAACGGCACCCTGCAAACGCGTTACACCGTTCGCATGAAAATAAGGTTGGGTGAAGTAGAGAAAGAAACCTTTGTCACCCTCACAGATCGCTCTACAATGAACTACAGTGTACTGCTGGGCCGCCGATTTTTACGCGGGGATTTCCTCATTGACGTTTCCCGCAGTTATCTCCAAAGCAAAAAGTAATTTATCGCTATGCGCATTGTTATTCTTTCAAGAAATTCAAAACTGTATTCTACCAAACGACTGAAGGAGGCCGCAGAATCTCGCGGTCATGAGGCACGTGTATTGGATCACCTGAAATGTACGGTAATCGGAGAGCACAACAATCCCCGCATTCTGTACGAGGGAGAGGAGCTCAAGGATGTAGACGCCGTAATCCCCCGAATCGGTGCCTCCGTAACTTTTTACGGAACGGCTGTGGTGCGGCAGTTTGAAATGCAGGGTGTCTTCTCCGTAAACTCTTCCATCAGCATTGTGCGTTCGCGTGACAAGCTGCGCAGCCTGCAAATTTTTTCCCGACACGACATCGGGATACCGAAGACCATATTCACCAACCATCCGAAGAATGTGGAAGTCCTGATTCGTGAAATCGGCGGAGCTCCCTGCGTGATCAAGCTGCTGGAGGGTACCCAAGGGATCGGTGTGGTCTTGGTGGAGACCAAAAAAGCGGCCAAGTCAGTGGTGGAAGCCTTCCACGGCCTGAAGGCAAACATGCTCATTCAGGAGTTCATCGCGGAGGCGGGCGGAGCGGATATCCGAGCCTTTGTGGTGAACGGCAAGGTGGTGGGCGCCATGAAACGGCAGGGTGCGGAAGGTGAGTTCAGGAGCAACCTTCACCGGGGAGGGACCGCGGTAAAAGTACGGCTTACCGCGGCTCAGCGTCAGCTCGCGCTGCGCGCCGTAAAAGCCATGGGACTTACCATGGCCGGCGTCGATATGCTCGAATCTTCGCGCGGACCTCTGGTGCTCGAGGTAAACTCGTCGCCCGGTCTCGAGGGTATTGAAAAGGCCACGGGAAAAGACGTGGCCGCTTCGGTGATCGAATTCATCGAAAGCAACGTGGGTAAGAACCGCAGGGGCGACAAAGTGGGGGCCTGACCCTTTGGATACAAACCGGGGAAGAGCGCGATTATTTTGAGGGCGGCACGGAGGGTCGCACCTCAATCTTACTCGGCAAGGTGCGCGGATCGGTGCGCATCAAGTTGAGCACCATCATCCCCAGGTCTTCGGGTTGAATTTTCCAAGCATCATCCCGATTTGGGGTATGGCCGGCAAAGTGGCTGGTCACCGAGCCGGGCATGATGGTACTTACGCGTATCCCGTGTTTGCGCAAGTCGAGCATCACGGCTTGGGTGAATCCCGTCAATCCGAATTTGCTCGCATTATATGCCGCTCCTCCGGCAAAGAAATTGGTTCCCGCCAGGCTGGAGATGGTAACGATCATGCCCATAGACGCCTTCAGGTGAGGAATCGCGGGTTTGATGGTATTGAACACCCCCGTGAGGTTGGTATCGATGGTTTCGCTCCACTGCTCGGACGTGAGCTCCTCAATACTCCCGAAATGTCCGAGTCCGGCATTGGCTACCACCAGATCGAGGGTGCCGAAATGGGCTTTGGTCTCGCCCACTGCAGCTTCCATATCGCTCATTTTCCGTACATCGGCTTTCAGCCCTATGGCCCGTCCCGCAGCGTGCTCGGTAAGTTTCTCGGCGGCTTCCGTTGCGGTTTCCGCATTTCTGCCGGTAACGGCCACCCGCATTCCCGCGTTCAGCAGTACTTCTGCAATTCCGTAACCGATCCCTTTTGTACCTCCCGTAATGAGGGCGGTCTTTCCTTCTGTTTCGTTGATCATAGATTTTTGGTTTTAGGGGTCGGGGCATCCACATCGGCGATAAACCAAGCCCCGAGGTCAGTGGTTACCAACCAAGGCACAGGCCACCAAATGCCCTCCTTTGCCATGACGGCGAAGTCTTGGCTTTCATCTGTTCCTTCTTCAAAGGAGAGGCCCATCCCTGTGATTTGCTCCAGAATGTTGCGCACCTCCGTTGCGTTTTCCGCACCTACGCTCACAAGGTATTCATCTTCCTGCAAGTCGGTGCTCCCGAAAGCTTTGTAGATGGTCTTCATGCCACCCACCACGCCGTCCTCAATTTTGAATTTCGGCACGATGACATTGTAGGGTCTGAATTTGATCATGGCGCAGGGCTGTGTGCTAATTTCCCGAAATGTAAAAAGAACTTTGCAGTTTCTTCAGGCATGGGTCTCGTTTTAAAAAAAAATGGGTATTCCTTTCCTCGGGCGGGCCGCCGGGTAACCGAGGTCACAAAAAAATTCTCGCCATGCCCCCACCTTTGCAGTGTAAAATACATCTTCAAGGCGTTGGCTCGCTGCAATGACAGGCCACACAAAGTGAATGTCTGTCAGCCTTCGAAACCCCGAGCAACAGGCGGTGTTTCGGAGGCTTTTTATACTTCGGTAAATTTGATTTTTTCCAAGGCTTTTTCGAAGGGGTTGTGCACCGTTTTGTGGGCAAGATGCGGGGCACGGCCCTTTTTGAATACCCGATGTCCCGTGTAGGGCTTGCCCGCACGCAGGCGCCTCTGCTCCTCTTCGGGCGCTTCAATCACTTCTTTGCACGCGGCGGAACAGCAGCCATTGTACTCCTCTTTACAAGCCTCACACTGGATGAACAGCAGGTGGCAACCGGTATTCACGCAATTCGTGTGGGTATCGCAGGGCGCACCGCATTGGTGGCACTTGGCAATGATCTCCTCCCCGATGCGCTCGCCGAGTCGCTCGTCAAAAACAAAGTTTTTTCCGATAAACTTGTTTTCCAGCCCTTTGGATTTCACCTGTCTGGCATACTCAATGATTCCCCCGTTGAGCTGGTGCACATTTTTGAACCCGTTGTGCTTCAGCCATGCCGAGGCTTTTTCACAGCGTATTCCGCCGGTGCAATACATGAGGATATTGCGGTCTTCAAAACCGCGCAGATTTTCGCGGATGTAGGGCAAGCTGTCGCGAAAAGTATCCACATCCGGGGTAACGGCATTGAGAAAATGCCCTACCTCATGCTCATAATGGTTACGCATGTCGATCAGGATGGTGTCTTCTTTTTCGGCGAGGGAATTGAATTCTTCCGCATCCAAATGACGTCCGCGGTTGCGCACATCAAAGCTTTCGTCGTTGAGTCCGTCTGCCAGTATTTTCGGACGCACCTTAATGATCAGTTTGTAAAAGCTCTTCCCGTCATCGTCCACTGCGAGGTTCAGGCGTATGCCTTCTAAGAAAGTGATGCTGTACAAATGATCGCGGAAGGCTTCAAAATTTTCGCGCGGTACGCTCACCTGCGCATTGATGCCCTCTCTTGCCACGTAGGTTCGGCCCAGCACACCGAGCGCATTCCAGCGGATGAAGAGATAGTCGCGAAAGAACTGAGGATCGGCCAATTTGGCATATTGATAAAAAGAGATGGTGAGTCTCGCTTCATCGCTCTCTTCCATCTTTTTTTTAAGTACGCGCCAATCCTCTTCGTTGTGGAGATGTTTCATTTTACAATTTCAAGTTATACGATGAAAACCCGCTTTGAAGAGCGCTGCAAAGATAGGAAATCCCGCCTTGCCGTGCCTTGACGGAATCCGCCTTCCGGGTAAAAAACCGCACCCGCGCTTTCGTGCTTGTGCAGAATGATTAAATTTAGGGTGTCGATGCCTCTCACGAAGTCTTTATACCTTGCCGCCATGAAAAAACTATTACGCTCTGCGCTGCTTTCGGCAGTACTTTCTTTTTCCTGCTTCAGTGCTTCTGCACAATTTCAATCTTTTTTCGGTCAGGAAGATACCCATTGGAAGCTCTTCGGGACTTTCACGTCGCCCGAAACCTCCTCCGTAGACAGTCTTGCTTTTGACGGGGATACCGTCATTGACGGACATACCTATGCCCGTTACGACTTGTACATGTACACGGTTGATGCCATGTTCGACCCCGAATCGGTCTGGAATGCCTTCGAATACACCTTTACTGAGCGAACCCTCTACCTGCGTGAGTCCCCGGGTGCAGACACGCTGTTTCTCGGGGAGTTCGAATTTTCTGATGATGAATTTACGGTAAAGCCGGTCTGCGTCATGAACATCGATCAGGGCGACACTTTTTTGGGCAATCCCGTGATCAGCAGTTTTATCGACAGCGAAGGGCGGAAGGTCGTATTGGCGGATATGGGCTTCTACACGCTCCGGATGACAGAGGGGGTAGGGCCTGACCGTTTTTTTCAAAACAATGACCTTTCGCAAATTATTTGTCAGTTCAAAGACGGCATGATCAATTATCTCACTTCTGATGCGGAGAAAGCACAGTTTTGTACGGAAAATCCGCTTTCTGCCCCTGACGGTATCTCTGCCGCACATGATGTGAAACTCTTCCCCAATCCCGCTCGGTCATTTCTGCGTTTTGAGTCATCCGTTTTCCGCCCGATTTCCTTTGCCGTTTTCGACCTTTCGGGGAAGCAGGTCATGGGCGGCGGTCAGGGTAATGCATTCACGGAGATTTATATCGGAGATATTCCGGAAGGGATGTACCTTCTCCGTCTCGACGACGGAACACGGGTGGTGAACCTGAAATGGGTAAAGCAGTGATGTAATCCGTGCGCTCTCGGGGGTTCGGGATGACCGGCGTATCTTTGCGGCCGAAACCGTTCCGTCGCTGTTTTGCGCGAGCAAAAGAGAGGAAAGTCCGGACAGTACAGTGCACCGCGCTTCCTAACGGGAAGGACTCCGCGCAATCGGGGTACAGAAAGTGCCACAGAGACATATACCGCCCCCGACTTGTCGGGGGTAAGGGTGAAAAGAGTGGGGTAAGAGCCCACAGCCGTACTTGGCGACAAGTGCGGGGGGTAAACCTCGCGGACTGAAAGACCATGTAAACCCGGGCTTGAGGGCTGCACGCCCGATCCGGGAGGGTAGGTCGATAGAGCCCGCCGGCAACGGCGGGCCCGGATAGATGACGGAAACCGCGCTTCGGCGTGGTACAGAATCCGGCTTACAGGTTTCGTTCTTGCAGCCCCCGGCCTCGGTCGGGGGTTTTTATTTCACGTCAAAGGCCTGTTTCATTTCCGAGAGCCGTCGAGTCAGGTGCGTTCAACTTACCGCTTGATGGCTACGGTAATTTCGAGATCGATTTCTCTGTCGAGACTTTTTTCAAGTGACTTCTTGAGCTCGTCCAGTTCGTCTTCCGACAGGTTGTGGTCGGCCGTGACGGTAATGCCCACGGTGAGCGGGTTCAGCCTGACAACGCGGGCCTCTTTTACTTCGTATTCTTCATACTTCAGGGATTCGATTTTTTCCACAATATTGTGCTCCTGCACCATGCGTTGAAAGCTCAGGCCCAACGGCAAGCTCAAAATCCCCACAAAAACCAGGGACAGTAAGACACCTTTTCGGGCAAGCTTGAAAGGGCTGTAGCCCATCACCAAAAATGTGACCGCCCCCGCGAGGACCATTCCGGCGAGGTTTGTCATCAACAAAAGGAAAGCCCCGAGAAAAATCTCTCGGTCCCACCAAGCGAGTCCGATGGCCGATACCGCCAGCGGGGGTACGAGTGCCACGGCAATGGCTACACCTGCGAGGGTTTTGGCAATTTCTTCCCGTGCATGGGCGTAGGCACCCGCCACTCCCGAAAGTACCGCGATGCCTAAATCAAGCAGGTTCGGTCGAATCCGCGAGAGGATCTCGTTGTTCGGTGAGGTAATCGGTGTAATGAAGGTAAGCAATACAGCGCAAATAAAACCGGCGAGCAGCCCGGCGAGGATGCTCTTCGCACTGTTGATCGCCAGCTGATTGTCTTGCCTGAGCGTGGCCATGGAGAGCGAGATAATCGGCGCCATAAGCGGAGCCAAAATCATCGCTCCGATGACCACCGGCGTCGAGTTGGAAAAGATACCGAATGCGGCCAGCGTGGTAGACAGGATCATCAATACGAGATAGCTTGTCTTTACCTCGGCATTGTTGCGCAAAACGGTGAAAAGGGCCTGAAATTCCTCCGTAGAGGCATGCTTGATAAAGGGCAGCTTTTTTCCCGCCATCACCTTGGCGCTGTCCTTCATGGGCAACTGGCTTACCTTGAAGATATCGCTTGCCTCTCCTCCCTCGGATTGCGTTTTGATGTGGCGGCCCGGGATCATCCTTACTTGGGCGGGGACCACCTTGATCTCGATCTCCTTGGCAGATTGGCTTACGCCGTCTTCTGAAAAATCAAAAGACTCCTGTGCTTTAAATCGGATTTCGTTCGTTTTGATATGCGCAGCGAAAGGGGGGAGGCGCTTTCGAATAAATATGGAGCGCAATGCAAAAAGTACAAGTTGCGACAAGCTTCGGGGACTGATGAGAATGGCGTGGAAGCGGTTGTCGTTGGCAAAACTGTTTTCCAAAATAAGCCGTGACAACATGCTGCCCTTTCCGTGCTGCACCACAACAATACCGGATACGACGGTATCAATTTCCTTGTTTGGGGTTTCTACGCTCACCCGAAAAGGCCGTAAGGTCCAGAACCTGCCGATCACATACCTGAACCGCTTCCACCAAGGTGCCGTAGCCGTACGACCTGTAGTGGCCAGTTGGAAGGTATCGCCGATGACCACATTGTTAAAGACCAACCTTTCATTACAAAACATGCTGTCTACCGTCACGGTATCGGGCGAAGTGTTGAGGTGCATCACCGCTTCATTCAATTTGGCATCCACCCCATAGCCCACGCGAGACTGAAATCCGTCAGGGTGCGGCAGTACGGCCAGCGTGATGTCTTTTTCACTCACTTTCGGGATCAAACCCCGCAATTCCTCGTCGTTGAGATAGGTCAGCACCAATGTGCCCGAGTCGTCCGCATCGGTTTTGAAGTCCGAAAGGGAGATAAAGGAGGGCTCGTGCGATTCTAACAGCGAATCGAGCTGTTCCTTTTCCTCTTTTTTGAGATTGTCCGAATGCAGCAGTACGGTGCGTTTTGCGCCCATTTTTTTGTCTTAGCAGCCCGAAGGTAGTGAATTGCACGGGCAACTCTTCCGCTTTCCGAAAATCTGAATCCTCCCGACACTCCTGCGCGGAAACCTTGCGCAGTTCGACGTCCGATCCTTGCGGGCTGCCCGTTCGCTCAGGCGGCAGTATTATAATGTCGGACAGAAAAATACGGCTCGCGATACCCGGTCAAGTCGCAGACATGACCGCAGAATCACCGCAGGCGCGCCGGCATCCCGAACAGCGGAATATATCGGCTCGGAGTCCGGGGCCTGCATTTTCGCGAGTAATCAAAGTCTGCGGTAGGCCGTGAGTACCTCGCGCTCTATTTCGGTGAGGTACTTCAGAAGGGCCGGATTTCGTCGCTTGAGCAAGAGGCTGCGCCACATGGTAAAGAGGTAGCGGTAAGGCAGACGCAACTCGCGTATAATGAAGACGCTCAGCATGTAGAAAGAAGGGACAAAGGTGAGGGAAAGCAGGGGCCTGCCCGAAATCAGAATTGCAGCTGCGGTGAGGAGAATGCCGAAAAGGGGAAAAAGCACCAAATACGAGACCAGCTTAATGCTGCTCCAAAACTGACGGTCTGCAATATATCTCGTGAGTATATTGCGAATCAGTAAATAAGAAGGTGCCATCATGAGCCATGCGCCTGCAAAAAACGGAAACATCAGCAGAAGCAGCAGGGACTGTGCGAGCCAATAACCGGCGTCCTTTCGCTTGATGAAAAAAAGCGGGGCACGCAGCTTGAGTCGCTCAGCCTCATGTCTGTACACTTCCATGCGTCGGAAGTGGGGGTGCCCTTCGGGCAGTGCCCTGAGCGAGGCCTCACGCCGCTTGCCGAAATCCATTTCGTCGTCATCCACCGAAAAACCGCCCGTACGGTGGAGGAAAAAGGGAATAAAGAACTCCGCCTCTGCTTCAAAGGCATTGTTCGCGTCTTTCCGCTCCAGGTGTATGACCTCCTGAGAGAGGGCAGTCCGCACCTTGTCGCGCAGTGCAGTCATGGTGCGGTGAGGGTTCGCCTCATAATCTGCTCGATAAGGCAGTACGGAAATGGGTTTGCCGAAATTCACAATAAGCCGAGCGCCCGCTTTGTGGTAATGGCTGTAGTTGATGCCGAGGGGTACAATGTTGATATCCGTCTCCGGCGCTTCCTCCAAGGTCCCGAAGAGTACCCGCGTAAAGCCTTTACTCAGGGGGCGCACCCTCCGCTCACCGAGATGCGTGGCTTCGGGAAATATCAGCAGGGTGCCTCCGGATTTGAGGATGTTCCGGCATTTTTTGAAGATCTCCTCGTTCTTTGCGAGATTGGACAGGCCGTCGCGCTGTCGGTACACGGGCATCATATTGATGGAGCCCAAAAATGCCGCCATCCGTTTATTTTTGAATACATCTGAACGGGCCAAAAAATGGATTGGCTCCCGAATAAATACGGCGGGAATCAATGCGTCCATAAAGGCATTCTGATGGTTCGGAGCCAAAAACACCGGCCCTGATTTGGGGTATTGATCGGTCCCGTTGAGCTCAATGCGTCTGTAGAAAAGCTTAATGGCCAGCTTTACCCAGAAACGAACGAAGAAATACCAAGCGTTTTTCATGAGCGAGAGGAATCGTCTAAGTGCCGGGCGAAGCTGTGAGGCGAAGGCAGACCGGAATCAGCGCAGCTCCGCACCGAGCGTTTCTTCGAGCGCTTTTTGAACGGCGCCCATGGTTTTATCGACAATCTTATCCTTGAGGGTTTTCTCATCGTCTCGCAAAACGAAGCGCACCGCATAGCTCTTTTTGCCTTCGGGCAGGTTCTTCCCCTCGTACACATCGAAGAGACCTACTTCGCGGAGCAATTTCCCGCCTTTTGCGAAGGCAATTTCCTCTACGCGCGAGAAGGCGATATCCGCATTGAGAAGCAATGAGAAATCTCTCCGCACGGCGGGAAATTTCGGGAGCGGGTTCTGCTTCACGGCTGCATGCTTCACTTTTCCGAGAAGGAATCCCAGGCTGATTTCGGCCGCGAGCACCGGTTTTTTGAGGCCGTAAGCTTTCATTGCACGCTTTGTCGCAGTACCCGCATGTCCCACGGTGTGTGCACCGTATTTGATTTCCAGACAGCTGTCCGTGAAAGAGTGCCGCCCGGGTGCAAAACTCAGCCTGCTGCCCGTGCCGAGCACATCGAATACAGCAGTGATGTGGCCGCGCAAATCTGAAATGTCGAAGAGGCCGTCCGGGTTGTTCCAGTTTTCTGAAAACCGGGGTCCGCACAGTCCGATACAGATTCGGAGGTCTTCGGTATAGCCTTCCCCGTCACGCTTATACACATTCCCGATTTCGAAGAGCTGCAGCCGCTCAGCTTGGCGGTTGAGGTTGTAAGCTGCAGCTTCGAGCATACTGTTCATGAGGTGCGGGCGCAACACGTCCAGCTCGCGGCTCAGCGGGTTGAGCATGGCCACAAGTTCAGCTTCGGAGTCCTCTCCGGATACGGCAATCATCCGATCGGAGCGGGTGAGCCCGTTCGCCATCATCTCTGAAAGTCCCCGGCCCGCCAAAGCCGTAGCAAGGGCGGCAATAACTTCACCTCTGTCCGGTTTTTCCGGCAGGGAAACAGAAAAGCTCATGCGCGCGGGTACGGGTACAGCATTGAATCCGTAGATGCGCAGTACTTCCTCATATACGTCGGCGGGGCGGGTCACATCGACGCGGTAGGTGGGAGCGGTGAGTTTGTAAATTCCGTTTTCTCCGGAGATGCCGAAGTCCAGTGCATCCAGAATACGCTCCACCTCTTCCGCTTTCATGTTTGTGCCGCAAAGGGCATTACATTTTTCAAGAGAAAAGTCGATGACCGACGGTGTCGGGACTTCTTTCAGCTCGTCCGTGATCGGTGCGGACTGCCTGCCGCCGCAGATTTCGATAATCAGGCTTGCAGACCGCTTCAATGCGTAAAGCGCGCCTTCGGGATCTGCACCGCGCTCGAAGCGGAAAGAGGCGTCCGTATTCAGGCCGTGGCGCTTCGCGGTTTTTCGCACCCGCACAGGATTAAACCATGCACTTTCCAGAAAAATGTTTTGCGTAGCGTTGCTTACCCCGCTCTCGCTTCCGCCCAGCACTCCCGCGATGCAAAGGCCGCCTTTCGCATCGCAGATCATCAGGTCTTCTGCGGAGAGCTTGCGTTCTGTGCCGTCAAGGGTGGTAAAAGGGGAGCCTTCGGGGAGTGTTTTTACGATGATCTCCCGGCCTTCAATTTTATCGGCGTCAAAGGCGTGGAGGGGCTGCCCCGTCTCCAGCATCACAAAATTGGTGACATCCACCACATTGTTGATCGGATTCAGTCCGGCGGCCCTGAGCCTTTCGGCCAGCCACTCGGGTGAAGGGCCTACCTTCACATCAGCGATTTCCGTACCGATGTAGCGTCCGCAGCCGTCCTCGTCTTCAATCCTTATGCTGATATGACCCGACTCGGGACCGGAATAGTCGAGGTCGGGTACTTCCGGGAGTTGAGCGCGCAGTGTTTTGCCCTGCACATGGCTCAGTCGAGCGGCGAGGTCACGCGCTACTCCGAAATGTCCGAAGGCATCGGTGCGGTTGGGGGTCAGTCCTATTTCAAATACATGGTCAATCTCTGTCTTCAGGAATTCTCCCATGGGCATGCCTACAGGCGTATCAGCGGGCAGCACCATAATTCCCTCGTGGTTGGTTCCGATTCCCAGCTCGTCTTCTGCGCAGACCATCCCTTCGGACACTTGTCCTCTGATTTTTGATTTTTTAATTTTCAGCGGCTTGTCGCTGTTCGGCAGGAGGACGGCACCTATTGTAGCCACCGGGACGATCTGCCCCGCTTCTATGTTCGGCGCACCGCATACGATGGTGAGCGGTTCTGCTCGGCCCACATCTACGGTTGTCACTTTTAGGCGGTCGGCATCGGGATGCGGCATTACGCTGAGCACATGTCCGGTCACCACATGATCAAGCCCGCCGCCGGAGGGATCTCTGCGCTCGGTTTTTTCCACTTCCAGCCCGGTATCCGTAAGCACTGCTGCGGCCTCTTCGGGGCTGAGGTCTGTGGGGAAATAAGTCTTTAGCCAGTTGTAAGAAATCTTCATGAAGCGCCTGCGGTTTGAGGCGCAAATCTAATATTTTGAAGCGTAAAGGACTCTTTTCGACCTGCGGAAAAAGACAGGTATTAAAAACGCCGGCCCGAGGGCCGGCGTTTTCATTAACGGTTGTTTCATGGAAGGCCTCAGAGAGGTCTTGCGCGGTTTATGGATTCATTTCACAGCACAACGAAAAGTAATGCGCAGAAACTTACCGCATCAGGTGTAAAGCTACACTGATTATCACCTTGCCGCAATAGCCCTTAGGGGCTAATTTCCTTCAAAGGTTTTCCAAGAGCACCCGGTAGAGTTTGACCATGGCCTCAATATCGGTTTTTGCTACTTTTTCGCCGGGCCGGTGGTAGTTGTCTTCCGGCGGACCTACGAAGCACCAGTCCCACAGATAGCTACTGTCTTGCAGGGCATTCCCGTCACTGCCCCCTGTTTTTTCTACCTCGAGTTGGAAGGGGATTCCGTGCTGTTCGGCAAGGCCGATGATACGGCGCACGTAAGACTGCCTCGGAATACCGCGGTCGCGCATCGATATGGCGACACCCTTTTTATGTCGAATGTGCTTGCTGACCAAGGTGACGTCTGAGATCAGGGCTTGTTGCACGCCGAAGTTTTCCTGAAGCAGCCTTCCGGCAAATTGGGCACCCCCGCCGCCGTGCTCTTCATAGGTGCTGAACACGAGCGCACCGTTTTCTAATGTATGGGCCTGCTGAAGGGCGTTCCATACCCCGAGTCGATTGTCCATATAAGCGGACTTCACGAACTGCTTCGTTTCTTTCCAATCGGGAACGTAGGTGAGGGGAGTGCCGGGATCAAATTTTTCATCTGATTCGTAGGTGAGTACCTCTTCCGGAGTCCCTTTCTTTGATTTGCTTTTCTTTTCGGTAACCCGGAGTACGGCTTCGACTTTTTCACCTTTGATGTACCCTTCCAGCTCGGTTCCGTCCGGAGCCTTGGGGTTGCCGATTTTCACCAATTCTCTGTCGTAAGCGGTACAGTATGCTACGGTATCGGTGTGGGCAAATACGGCGGTACGCGGCTCACCGAAAACGGCAATGACCATATCTTGAAACCCCGCCCCTGAAAGCACTTGCGGTGTGGTTTTGAATGAATCACTGTTTTCACTGAAGTATTTCAGGATGAAACGGGCCATTTCGCCCTCGTCGCCGGCGGTAGAAGGAGTTGCGCACAGTCGGCGCAGAAGATCAAAGTTCATATGCGGTTCCTGACGGTTCGACGCGAATGTCGGGAAAAGCTGCAAAGGCGCGGTGCATTTCCTCTGTTTTTTCGGGGGGAAGTGAAAGGGTGAGTTTACAAGATTGCCTGAGATCGCGTTCGGTAACTTGCCAATTGTGGGTGCGAATCAACAGCATGACATCGCTCATCATTTGGTATTCGAAGCGGAGTACAAACCGCGCTTTAAGCTGCATTCGGATGATTTCGGCATCGGCCAATGCTCCTGCAGCGGCAGTTCGGTAGGCGTCGATAAGACCGCCTACCCCCAGTTTCGTTCCCCCGAAGTAGCGCACTACGCCCACGACGGTATTCGTCAACCCGTTTTTTTCGATTTGCCCCAAGATGGGCATCCCCGCGCTGTTCGAAGGTTCTCCGTCATCATTTGCCCGAAAGCGGTCTGCTTCGGGCCCCAAGCGGTATGCGTAGCAAAGGTGGCGAGCGGCGTGGTGGTCCTTGCGTATGTCGGCCAGCACATGTTCGACCTCAGCTTCGTCGGCGGCATTTGCCGCATATCCGAAGTGCTTGCTCCCCTTTACTTTGTAAAGGCTTGTACCGCGCTTACCGATTGTTTTGTAAGCGGTGATCAAAATCCCATACTTTTGAAAGTGAGCAGGCCGATGGAAACCACTGCGAGTATAACGCCGATCATGTTTTTTGCCGAAAGGCGCTCTCCGAATGCCGCCGTTCCGATCAGCGCGGAGAGCAGCACGATTCCGATATTATTGGCCGGAATGGCGCTTGAGCGGTCGAGAATTCCGCTGCCGATCACCCTCAGCACGAAGTAAATGCTTCCGTAATTGATCATGCCCAGAACGAAGCCGGCCGCGAAATTTTTCCATTCCAAGGGTTGCCGCTTTTTGGATGAGCGAAGGATCAGCATTGCCGTGCCCGCCACAGCTGCCGCCGTAAAAGGAGCGGGAACGAAAAGCTTGTATTGCACGGCGGTTTCGAGGTAATTTTTTTGGACAAAAGCCAAGAGGAAATCCAATCCGCCGCTGCCCAGAAACAGTACGGCAGGCAGCAAGACTGATGCACCCTCGGTCGTCTGCGATTTGCCGTCCTTGGCCGATGTGAGCACCACGGCAAGCATCCCGGCAGCTACGCCTGAGGCTTTTAAGGCAGTCAGGCCTTCGTCCGGATCGATCAGAATCAAAATCGCCACCGGAATCACCATGGACATTTTCGAGGCGACCGATGCTACGGTGACGCCGAATCCCTGACTGGTGAGCGCCATGATGTAGAAGAGGCTGATAAAGAGCAGGCCGATGATCACCGCCCATAGCAACCACGGTTCATCGAAGGTGCCGCGCACGGCCGTATAATCACCTACGTACCAAAAACCGAAAGCGGCGGCCACGTAATAATTGACCGTGATGGCTTGGAAGGTGTTGATCCCAAACTTCGAGAAAAGCTTGAAGACTACATAAATGCCCGAGGAGCAAAGAATGCTGAGCAGGAGAAGGATCATTGCTTAAAATAGGTTGACACAGTATCTGTAGCGTACCGCTCCGTAAACGCTGCGGCGGCATTGAGCGCGGGGGCGCGAAGGCCGCTTCCCGCGGTGCCGGGAGCGGTGATCACCATGGCCTCATCCCAGAGGTCTGCATCGATGAACCGCTGCAGTGTATGCCGTCCTCCCTCCACCATGACCGAAAGGATGCCTCGTTTGTAAAGCGATTCAACGGCAGTCAGGGCCAAATCGGCACCCTCCGAGGCTGTGGTCCAAATCAGGGTTCCGTCGGCGCTTAAGAGGGGGGACTCGGGTCCGCCCCGCCTTGAAATCACTTCTGTGACATTCCCGTCATTGAAAAGGGCCGCATTGGCCGGTACGAGGCCCCGCTGAGAGATGACCACGCGGTGCGGATTGCGTCCGGCGTAGCTGCGTACGGTAAGTGAGGGATTATCGTTGGCCGCCGTGGCCGCCCCGATCAGAATGGCTCCTTCCGCGGCTCTGCGCTTGTGCACCTTTTTTTTAACGGCGGGGTGACTGATCCAATGTATGCCTGTATCACCCGCACTGCGCTCGATGTCCATAAAGCCGTCTGCGGTTTGCGCCCACTTGAGCAGGATGTAGGGGCGTTTTAAGCTGTGATAGGTATTGAACCTACGGTTGAGATGTCGGCAATCGGATTCGAGCACCCCCACAGTGACATCGATTCCCGCTTTGCGCAGCTTGTCGATGCCCTTGCCTGCCGTAAGGGGGTTCGGGTCCTCTTGACCGATGACTACGCGCGGTATGTCGCAAGCCACAATCATGTCTGCACAGGGGGGTGTTTTGCCGCTGTGGGCGCAGGGTTCAAGATTCACGTAAAGTGTGGAATTTTTCAACAGCGAGCGGTCGCGCACAGCAGCAACGGCATTCACTTCCGCATGGGCTTCTCCGAAAGCTCTGTGGAATCCGCTCCCGATTATTTTTCCGTCATGTAAGATCACGGAACCCACCATGGGATTGGGTGCTGTTCTCAGCGCACCTTTTTCGGCGAGCGCTATGCAGCGTCTCATGAAGGTTTCGTGCGGATTCATTGCGCAAAGTAAACATTCCCGGCCCGATTTTCTCCCTCCGAAGTGAAGCGAAAAGCGAGGGGCTCGCGTTTCAAACTCCGGGCTCGGGCGGTGATGTGAATAAAAAAAATCTCTGTCATAACATTAATTGAGGCGATTGGATTAACTTAGCTACCTATCGAGAGCCATGATTGAAAGCACCCAAACGGTTTCCGGCATCATTTCAGCGTTCAGAGAAGCGCTTCAGGGGCATTATCCCGACAGGGAGATTGATCAGTTTTTGGTCATGGCCTTTGAAGAAGTAATGCATTTGGGAAAAGTCCGGGTCTTCACCGTTGCCGATGCGCCGGTGGGGGAGGTGCAGTACAAGCGCTTCACTTCCATTATTGAGGGCCTCAAGCGGAGGGAGCCTATACAGTATCTGCTCGGCTACACCGTCTTTTACGATATTCCTTTGAAAGTGACTCCGGATGTATTGATCCCCCGCCCGGAGACGGAGGAGTTGGCAGACCGCATTGTGAAAGATTACCGCGGTAAGCAGCCCCGCATTATTGATTTGGGTACGGGTTCGGGCTGCATTGCCATAGCCCTGAAGCAGCACCTGCCCGGTGCGCAGGTGCTCGGAGCGGACAACAGCGTGGCAGCACTCGATTTGGCCAATGCCAATGCAAAGTCCAATAAACTGGACATCGAATTTTTTCATTTTGATATCCTCAGGCAAGAGAGTCTGGGGTTTATGGATTTTGATGTGATCGTGAGCAACCCGCCCTATGTCACACCCGCCGAAAAGAGGGAGATGGATGACAATGTCCTCAAGTACGAACCGAGCGAAGCGCTCTTTGTGCCGGAGGACAATCCCCTGCTCTTTTACAGAAAAATCACAGACCTCGCAGACGGTCATCTCCTGCGCGGCGGTGCGCTGTATTTCGAGATCAACCGCGCTTACGGCAACGAGATCGCAGGTCTGCTCAAAGACCGGGGCTATGCCGAGGTGGAAGTTTTTCCCGACCTGAACGGGAACGACCGCATGATTCGTGCTATAAAGCGTTGAGGCTAAGTTTTTTCATACTGATTCTTTTTTTACCTGTCCTCGCTTCGGCTCAATTCGGTCAGGGCGAGCAAGTCATGCTCATCAACGGAAAGCGCACGCTGGAAGGCTACCAGAACAAACTCAAATTCGACCTCGGACTCGATGCGCGCCCTACCATTCTGGACGGGGAGCGGGTCACGGTAGGAGGGCTGCGTATCGGCGCGCAATACCGACGCGTACACCGTTTCGGCGTGGGGTTTTACTTTTTAAACTCCCGTATTTTCAGTCGGGATTTCGGTTTTCCCATTGAGGAAGAGCTTGTGGAATACGATTTCGGTTACACGGCCCTCTATTACGAGCGTGTGCTTTACTTCGACCGAAAGTGGGAATTTACCACGGGTATATGGTTGGGCGGAGGCAATGTATCCGTTATGTACAATCCCGCCGGGCTGAACGACCGAGTGAAGTACACAGACCTGCCCTTCAGTGCTGTGGAGATGTCCATGTACGGGGAGTATTATTTTTTGCATTGGCTCGGCCTCGGAGCGGGCCTCGGATACCGGCATGTATCTGATTTGGGCCCCGAGGTGCGTGATTCGTTCAGCGGACCGGTTTTGGTCGTCAAAGTTCAGGCGAATTTGTTTAAACTCGTCCGCGGAATTTTTGATCCCAAAGTAAAAGATGAACACTGAGCAGGCAGAGAAAAAGATCGCGGCACTGAGGAAGACGCTGCACGAGCACAACCACAAATACTACGTGGAGAGCGCTCCCGAAATCAGCGACTTCGAGTTCGACCGACTCTTGGAAGAGCTCGCGGCGCTCGAGAAAACCTACCCCGAATTCGACGATCCGAATTCACCTACAAAACGCGTGGGCGGGGACATTACGGGAAAGTTTGAAAAAGTCAGGCACACGTATCCTATGCTCTCCCTGTCCAATACTTACAGCACAGACGAAATACGGGCATGGGCTGAAAGGGTGCACAAAGGCACAGACCGCGAGGTGACCTTCGTATGCGAATTGAAGTACGACGGCGTGGCAATCGGAATCAAGTACGTACAGGGCTTGTTGGTGCAGGCCGTCACACGCGGTGACGGAGAGACGGGGGAGGATATCACCGCCAACGTGAAGACCATACGCACCGTCCCCCTCAAGCTTCGGGGCGACTATCCCGAGAATTTTGAAATACGCGGAGAGATATTCATGCCGCTGAAAGTATTTACCGAAATGAATGCCGCCCGTGTGGATGCCGGGGATGAACCCTACATGAATCCCCGAAACACAGCTTCCGGCACCTTGAAGCTGCAAGATTCTGCCGCAGTGGCGGCCCGTCGCCTCGACTGTATGCTTTACGGCCTTTACGGCGAAAATTTGCCCGGGGAGAGCCATCTGGAAAATGTGGAGGCTGCAGCAAGCTGGGGCTTTAAGGTTCCTTCCGCGAAGGAAAGGTACATCGAGCGCTGCACTTCCGTAAATGAAATAGAGGCCTTCATCGCCCATTGGGAGACTGAGCGGCGCAAGCTGCCCTTCGAGATCGACGGTGTGGTGATCAAAGTGGACAGCTATGCCGCGCAGAAAAGTCTGGGCTTTACGGCCAAATCACCGCGGTGGGCCACCTCCTTTAAATTCAAAGCAGAGCAGGTTTCCACGCAGCTTGAGAAGATCACTTTTCAGGTGGGCCGAACGGGTGCCGTGACACCTGTGGCCAATTTGAAGCCCGTACTTTTGGCGGGCACCACCGTAAAGCGCGCCTCGCTTCACAATGCCGACCAAATCGAGCGTCTGGACATACGCGAAGGCGACAGCGTTTTCGTAGAGAAAGGCGGCGAAATTATTCCGAAGATCATCGGTGTGGATTTTACCGCGCGAAAAGCGGAGAGCAAGCCTTTCAGCTATGCCGAAAACTGTCCCGAGTGCGGCACTGCCTTGGTGCGGCAAGAAGGCGAGGCCTTGCACTACTGTCCAAATTCAGCGGGATGCCCCCCGCAGATCAAGGGGCGGATCGAGCACTTCATTTCCCGAAAGGCCATGAACATAGACGGTCTGGGTGCCGAAACCGTAGATCGGCTCTTTGATGCCGGACTCATCAAAGATGTTGCGGGCCTTTATGCGCTGACCGCTAAAGATCTGATCGCACTGGAGCGCATGGCGGAGAAATCTGCCGAGAAACTCCTCGCCGGTTTGGAAGCGTCAAAGAACGTGCCTTTTGAGCGGGTTTTGTTTGCCCTCGGAATACGCTATGTCGGAGAAACCGTAGCCAAAAAATTGGCCCGCAGTTTTGAGACCGTCGATGTCCTGGCCGCCGCCACCGAGGAAGAGCTGACCGAGACCGACGAAATCGGAGCGCGCATTGCAGCTTCTGTTCGCACATTTTTTGCGGAAGAAGAAAACAGAAATCTGGTCGCGGCGCTTCGGGATAAAGGCCTTAAATTTGCCATTGATGCGGACGCAAAAAGAGCAGGCTCGGCACTGGAGGGCAAAACCCTTGTGGTGAGCGGAGTGTTTCTCAACATGTCCCGCGATGCGCTCAAAGCGGAAATCGAAAAACAGGGCGGAAAAGTGGCTGGCGGTGTGTCGAGCAATACAGACTATCTGGTGGCCGGCGATAAAATGGGCCCGGCCAAGCGAAAAAAAGCGGAAAGCCTCGGGGTGAAAATCATTTCTGAGGATGAATTTCTTAAGTTGGTGAATGAAGCATGAAGTTCCTGAAGAAGTGGCTGGAAAAATTCGGGGAATACAAGCTTAAAAAGCGTCCGGACGTTCGGAACAAGCCCAAGGTGACCAATTTCGGCAGGGCCCGAAGTGTGGCTGTGCTCTACCGCGAAAAGGGGGAGGGCTTCTTCATTCTGGTCAAACAATACGTGAAATACCTCAAAGCCGAGCAGGGCATCCCCGAAGTACTTGCCATGGCCTACATCGAAGATCCTGATCGGATACCGCATTACCACCTGCACCGCTTGCGCTACGATTATTTTACTTCCGAAGACACCGATTGGTTCAGTGAGCCCGACTGCGAACAGACCGCCAATTTTCGCGAAAAGGAGTTTGATATCTTAATTGACTTGGAGAAGGATCCGCCGCTTCCGTTGAGATTTTTGGTTAAATCCTGCAAATCCAAGTTTAAAGTGGGCTACTACAGCGAGGAAAATGCAGACCTTTATGATATGATGATCAAAACCCGGGACCGTGCTACTTTTGACGAGTTTGTAAAACAGGTGAACCACTACCTGAACATAATTGATACCAATGAAGCAAGAGCTTAAGGGTTGCGGGGTTGCACTGGTGACTCCCTTTTCGGAAAGCGGTGCGATAGACTATGCAGGTCTTGAGCGCTTGGTGCTGCATATGCACCGCGGTGCCGACTACCTCGTAGTGGCGGGTACCACGGGAGAGGCTGCCACGCTCACCGATGAGGAGCAGGCGGCGGTATTGGACTTTGTGATAGAAATTAATGCGGGCAAGCTCCCTGTGGTATTGGGTCTGGGAGGCAACAATACCAAGGCCTTGGCAGAGCGGGCGGCCTCTGTAAGCAGGAAAGATGTTGCAGCATTGCTCTCCGTAAGTCCTTATTACAACAGGCCCGGTCAGGAAGGAATCTATCTTCACTATAAAGCACTTGCCGAGGCCTCTCCGCTTCCGGTGATTGCCTACAATGTGCCGAGCCGAACAGGGGCGGGAATCGCTCCCGAGACGACGGTGCGAATGGCCCGTGATTTGGACAACGTCATCGGGATCAAAGAGGCATCGGGAAGCATTGTGCAGGTGATGCAACTGGCGGAGCGGCTCCCGGATGATTTTTTGCTGATCAGCGGCGATGATGCATTGGCCTTGCCCCACATGGCCTGCGGCGGTCACGGAATTATTTCCGTTGTGGCCAATGCCTACCCCAAAAAATTCGGCGATGTCATCAGGTTGACCGCGGAGGGCAGATTTTCCGAAGCACGCACATTGCATTATCAATTGCTCCCCCTGATTGAGCTGCTCTTTTCGGAAGGAAATCCCGCAGGAATCAAAGAAGTATTGCGGCACATCGGCATTTGCGGAAACGCACACCGACTGCCTTTGGTGTCTGCTTCCAAGGCTTTGAGCGATAAGCTGTACGCTCAGGTAGCGGAAATAGGGTCAGAGCAATAATCCCGAAGCGGGAAACATTTTATAGCTTTTGCGCATTTAGCGTGATATGAAAGTGTACCGCAAAGAAGAGCGCACCCTGATTCCCGTCGGTAAAGACGAAGCCTGGGAATTTTTTTCAAACCCTTTGAATTTGGATGCCCTTACCCCGGCATCGATGGCCTTTTCCAATGTTTATCCCTTAGATGCGCCGGAGGTATACCCCGGCATGCTCATCGTGCACAGGGTCTCGCCTGTGCCTTTGGTAAAACTGACCTGGGTGACGGAGATCACCCATGTACTTCCCGGAGAGCGGTTTGTCGATGAACAGCGACACGGGCCTTTCGCTTTGTGGCACCATATTCACGAATTTGAATCCACCGATGAGGGCACCCTTGTCAGAGACATTCTCTACTACGCCCTTCCCCTCGGGTTTTTGGGACGCATTGCCCACAGTTTGCAGGTCAAAGGTCAAATAGAAGAGATATTTGCCTACAGAAAAGCCCGGATGAAGGAAATATTCACCCGGTAAGGGCGGTAAAAATTAACACTTCTTGGTTTATTGTTGCGAATAGATTAACTTCATTGCGGACATGCAGGTACGGCGTGCAGGCAGGTCTTGAAAACCAATTATTAACCAACTTTATTACACGATGAAAAAATCGCTACTCTGCGCGGTTGCTGCACTTTTTGCCGCTCCGCTTGTTCACAGTCAGTGCCTTGACTGGGTGCAACCTTCTCCCACTACCGGATGGTCAGATTTCAACAACCAATTCGGAGGAGCTCCCTGCTCCGAAACCCCTCCGCTCACCTTCGAAATATCCGGCTTTGAAGTATGGCAATCGGAAGCTTATGCAGTCGCAAACGTAAAGGCGGGCGGCTCCTATACCGTAGGTGCCTGCAACGGGCCAAACAACGGCGAGCCGACAAATATTTGGACGAAAAACTTTACGGTAATCGGACCTTCGGGTACCGTAGATGCATTCGGAAGAAATGCCAACAGCACCTGTGAACTCACTTTTACCGCAAGTGAGACCGGAAATTATATCATCGCGGTAAACCGATCGGGATCTGCCAATTGCGGGCAGTTTGCATCTCTTGACGGCGGATTTTTTTCCTTGACCTACAACGGCGGCGCCTCCTGTGATCCGCCGGTGACCGATTGTGAAGCAGGAGCCATTGATACTTCAGAAACGGCTGCGGAGCTTTGCCCGGGAGACGCCACTGAATTTGATGTCACGGGCATTGTCATTCCGAACGCTCCGACATTGGGCGGCTTGGGCATCCGCTTCGACCCCACACCCGGATCGGGGACCGGAGGCTTGGCGGGTGGATTTTCGCTGACGGGCGTAAATCCGGATAACCTCCCGTACAGCTTTGACAATGATCTGAACGGCGTGCTCTCCGCCAACAATCTTTCTCCCCTTTTGGGTGAGTGGAATATGCGCCCTTACGTGTACGGAAATCAAGCGGATGCGCTTACCGCTTGTGATTCCACCGAGGCCGTGGCTACGGTGAATTTTCTTTCTTCCGGCGCTGCTGCCTGCGGCGATTTGGTTTGCGAGGCGGGTGACGTGACTGCCGGTGACCAAACGATTTGCCCCGGTGAAGATTGGGAACTCACCCTTTCGGGAGAGGAACTTCCCGTTCCGGGCAATGTCTATTGGTTTTTCCTTGACACCAACGATACCTCGGGCGACAACGATTATATCTACAACCTCGGTTCGGACCCTTCCTTCTATAACTTCACGGGAAACTTTAACGGTCTTCTGGCGGCGGCTGAGCTGGATACCCTAATCCCCGGCACATACCTCACCTTTGCCGGCATTTTTAATCCTCAGGATACTTCGATCTGCTCGTTCACACCCGGAGATTTTTTCATCACCGTTCTCGACGGCAGTGACCCGGAGTGCGCAGGCGTAGTGCCCTGTGAATCTCCTTACCCCATGGTGACCGGAAAGGACGAAATTTATCAATCCAACGGAGTGATGCTCACTTGGAACCCGATTCCCGGATCTATCGGCTGTGAAGTGCGCGCCAGCCGTGCAGACGGTGCCGGCGGCCGAAGAATTCGAATCTTGGGTGAAAATGTTTCGGAGCGGTTTATTCCGCAAAGTTTGATGACCCCGGGAACCACTTATCGCTGGAGGGTACGCTGCGGCTGCACCACTTCCATCGTCGGGCCGAATACCGAATGGCGCTTCTTCATTTGGGATCCGAGCGCGGGAATGGTCGATGTGGGCCCGGCAGCACAGGAGGCCCCTGTGTCAAGATCGGGTATTGCAGCACAGGAGATGCCCGCTCTTGCGGAAGAATACGAGGGAGATTTGCCCGTATTCCGAAATATGCTGAACACTACCGGCCTCTACGGAAACGTACCCCGAGTGGCCGAAGTGAAAAACGCGCGGAGCCTCAAGCCCAAACCCGACAGCCCGGCGCATACGACAGGCCTTCGGACAGAGGGATTTGACTTATTTCCGAATCCCTCCGCAGGCATGGTAAATATGCGCTACGAAGCATTTACGGACGGGTTTATTGCCGTTCGAATTTTTGATGCTGCGGGAAGAATCGTGCAGTCAAAAACACTTTCGGTATTCCCCGGAGATAATTTCGGCCAATTCGATTTGACCGCCCTCGACCGTGGTCTGTACATGGTAGAAATCACCGAAGGAAGCAAGCGTTCCGTGCAGCGGATCGTAATCGGCGATTAACACCTTCTTGAAGTAACCGTCAACCGATGGCCGTCTCTTTTCCGGAGACGGCCATTTTTATGGTCACCGGATTTCTTTTTGATCATTTTAAGGCCATTATCGGAATCCTGACGGCTTTGCGCGGATAAAGCCCTTAGCCTCAGGGTGATTGTTTGTATGCCTCGGTGCGCCTGCGTATTGAATATTGCGCTTCCGATAATTTAACACTATTTTTGTGTTTAATCCACACGGTTCAGACCTTATTCATGATGACAAAAAATTTATCTCTTTCCCTGCTTTTTTCCATGGTTTTTGCGGCCTTCTCGGCTTTCGCTCAAGACTTTTCGCAAAGCGCTTCCGAAACACCTTACGTCCCGGGAGAACTCATCGTCATGTTTCATGAAAATGTACAGCCCGAGGCCTTACTTCGTCAGTTCTCCGACACCCGATCGGGATCGACCGGTTTAAAGCACGAAGCTGTACTTTCAGAACTTTCCAATATCCATCTTTTCAGCCATGACGGTTCCGCCGATCTGGGTAAGCAGCTCCTGCGAAGCATTCGCGGCGTGCGGTATGTGAGAGCGGCCCAGTTTAACCACTACGTGAAAGAAAGGGCGACCGCTCCGGATGATCCCCAGTACGGGTCGCAATGGCACCACACCAATATTGACTCTGAGTTGGCTTGGGACATTACCACAGGCGGAACAACTGCGAACGGTGACGATATCGTTGTGGCCGTCATTGAATCTGCCAATTATAACCACAATGACTTGATTGAAAACCATTGGGTGAACACCGCAGAAATCCCCGGTAACGGTATTGACGATGACGGCAACGGTTTCACAGACGACTATCACGGATGGAATCCCGGTCAGAGCAACGACAATGTGTGCTGCGGCGGACACGGGACCGCTGTAAACGGTATGGTCGGAGCCAAGGGGAATAACGGCATCGGCGGTGCCGGCGTGAATTGGGATGTCAAGATCATGAATGTTACCGTGGGTGCACTGACCGAATCCAATGTCATCGCATCTTACAACTACCCCTACACCATGCGTAACCTCTACAATACGACCGGAGGGGATCAGGGCGCCTTCGTAGTCGCGACAAATGCCTCATGGGGAATTGATAATGCCGACCCTGCCAATTACCCCGTATGGTGCAATTATTACGATGACCTCGGCTCCGTCGGTATTCTCAATTGCGGTGCTACGGCAAATAACAACGTGAACATCGACGCGGTAGGGGATATGCCCACGGGTTGCGGAAGCGACTACATGGTAGCGGTGACGGCCACCAACAGCAGCGACACGAGAACCTTCTCGGGTTACGGCCAAAATACCATCGACCTTGCCGCTCCGGGGGCGAGTGTATTGCTTCCCTCGGGCAGCTCGGGATACAGCACCACAAGCGGCACCTCCTTTGCAAGTCCCTGTGTGGCCGGCGCAATTGCATTGGTTTATTCAGCACCTTGCGAAACCTTGGCCGGTCTTGCCATGACCGATCCTCAGTCGGCGGCAGATGCTGTTCGCGGATACATTTACGACGGTGTAGACCAAACGGCCCAGCTTCTGAGCGAAACTGTGACGGGCGGACGACTCAATGTCTACAACGCACTCAACAATGCTCTGGATGATTGCGGACCCCCGCCCACTTGTGAGGCGGAAGCTATTTCTTTGACGGCGGAATGCGTGTTGGACGGCAACGGAGATGTAACGGCATCGGTGACCGTAGACGCTGAATTCGACGGCGCTGTTTGTCAGGCCCAGCAGGTATGCTACAGCATCCAGGGAGGTCCGACGACCTGTATCGATTTGGCTGAATCCGGCGGACAATTGACCGATAATGAAAGCTTCAGCGTGGAGGGCTTACTTTCCTCAACAACCTATACCTTTTACTACACCACCTCGGCAGGCACTTCCCCGGAAGCGACCCTGACTACCCCGGATTGCGCCTCGCAAATTGCAGGGTGTACAGATCCGAATGCCGATAATTACGATTCCGATGCGACCATTGACAACGGAACCTGCACCTTTCCCTGCAACGATGTGACCTTGACCATCACCACAGACTGTTGGGGCGGCGAGGTGAGCTGGGAAATTCTCGACGGAGACGGCAATGAGGTCGCTTCTGTTTCTTCCGGCACCTACGGCAACCAAGAAACCTATACTTGGTCTGATTGCCTGGATTACGGATGCTACACCTTTAATATCTACGACAGCTTCGGCGACGGTATGAACGGCGCGGCCTATTCCTTCTGCGGTGTTAACGGTGAATACGGTATTGTCAATGACCAAACGGGGGAGGACCTCGTAGTGATGACAGCACCCAATGCCAACTACGGATCTGAGGCCAACCATACCTTCTGCCTCGAGGCGCCCGAAGAGCCGGAGCCTGAGGAGCCCGCATGTGAGATGCCTTATCCGCAAGTGCAGGGACTCGGTCTGCAAGTACAGTCAAACGGTGTACAAATGTCTTGGGATGCCATTCTCGGATCCAGAGGTTGTCAGGTTCAGGGCGGTCTCGCCAATTCCACAAGCTTACAACTCGTTGAGATCGTTCAGGACGAACTCGATGGCTTCTTCGTTCCGGGCAGCCAGTTGCCCGTTCTGAACCAAATTTATCGACTTCGTGTACGGTGCGGTTGTCGCAGAAACCCCACCACTGTGGTCGGTCCGTGGAGTGAATGGGCTTACGTCTTTTGGGCGGGCGGCGGCAGTAATCTGGTGCAACAACCTGAAGCGGAAGCGCGTTTTGCTTCGGAAGACCGCTTTGAGTTGGGCATTCAGCCCAACCCCAGTGAGGGAGCGGTGGTCATGAATCTCATTTCTGACCGCGAGGAAGACGTCTTTGTCCGGGTCTTTGATATGGTCGGTAAATTGGTGCATTCTGAGCGCGTTTCGGCCGTTGAAGGGTCCAACGTGTATCGCCGTGATTTCTCCCGCTTGGAGACTGCCGTCTACCTCGTCAGGGTGGAGGGGAGCGACGGTCACTCTGACACCAAGAGGCTTGTAATAAGCAAGTAAAATTTTGAGATCGGGGGCCCAGAGCCCCCGATTTTTTAACTGAGAATGCCTTGGGGCATGTTCTCTCATTTTTTATGTGATATGTGCGGATTCAGACCTGTTTCGATCTTATTCATTTTTGCCTTTCTTGCCGCTGCCGGCCTTGCGGCCCAAACCACGGACGTGGGGCCGCCGGCTTCGCAGCTTTTAAAGATTCCCGCTGAGCATCCGGAGCCTGTTTATTTTCCCGAAATCGATGTGCAGTCCCTGATGGCTGAGGACGCATTGAACCGCGCAAACAATACCGGTCCGTGGCGCTTTGGCTTTCCGCACGAAGCGGATATCAACCTGATTGCGGAAGGCAAGCGAGACAGAACCCACGACGGTGCACACATTTACCGTATGACTTTCTCCGCTCCGGGAGCACTGAGCATGAATGTTTTCTTTCACGCATTCAAGTTGCCGGAAGGAGGGTATTTTCACGTGTACAATGCCGATTTGAGTGCGGTAGACGGAGCTTACACTGCTGCGAATAATCAGCCGGACAAAATGCTGGCCACCGTTCCCATCCCGGGCGATGAGATAACGGTAGAATATTACGCACCGCCGGGTTCCGAAGATCTTACAGAATTGGTCATCGGTACCGTTGTTCAGGGTTATCGACCGATCCGCGCTTTTTTCGAAAATATTGTGTCTGAGGAACGGGGGTTGAACGATTCCGGCCCTTGTAATTACGATACGGGCTGCACCCAACAGCCGGGCAATCCTTTCGGGGACCCGGGAGCTTGGGATGAGCAGATTGCTTCGGTTGCCGTAATGATGAACAACGGGTTCGCTTTCTGCTCCGGAGCACTGGTCAATAACACTGCCAACGACGGAACTCCTTATTTTCTTTCTGCCAACCATTGCGGTACCTCGGGAGGCGGCGGCCTCACCGTACTCTTCGGCTGGGAATCGCCGAGCCCCTCATGCGCAACCGTTGCGGGCAGCGTGAACGGCCCTGCCGATGCCATGGTCAACGGAGCTGTGCTCCGCGCCAATCGAAGCGGTTCTGACTTTGCCCTTTGGGAACTGAGTACCGTGCCGCCCGCAAGTTACAACGTGTATTACGCGGGATGGGACCGCACGGGAAATCAACCCTCAGAAGTGACCGGTATTCATCACCCGAGCGGTGACGTGAAGAAAATATGCAGAGAAGAGGACGCTCCCTATCAGTCCGTTGCTGCCGGGGCCCAAGTTTGGTGGATTGACGATTGGGAGTACGGTGTCACCGAACCCGGCTCATCGGGGTCTCCCATTTTCGATCAGAGCAAACGCATTGTAGGTCAACTTTACGGCGGTTTGGCGGCCTGTTCCGGAACCTCGAACAACGGATCTTATGATTATTACGGCAGGTTTGACGTATCTTGGGATGCGGGAGGCAGCCCGGCGTCCCGACTGAGCGATTGGTTGGATCCGCTCGGAACCGGTCAAACTGTTTTGGACGGGTACAGTCCCAATGCACCTTCCGCTGATTTGGATGCAGGGATCACTGCCGTAAATTCACCTGAGGGTTCACTCTGCGGAGTGGGTTCTGCGGTTCCTGAAATAACCTTGAGAAATTTCGGTGTTCAAACACTCACTTCAGCCGTTATTACTTACGGGACTGAAGACGGCCAGGAGGAAACTTATCTGTGGTTCGGAAACTTGACTTCGGGTCAGACCGTGTCTGTGGTTCTTCCCGCGTACGAATTTGGCGGGACCGGGGTCCTGACTTTTTCCGCAACGGTGTCGGATCCGAACGGTTTGACGGATGAAAACCCGGCCAATGACACCGCCAACGCCGAGCTGAATCTCCAAGAGGAGGGGCAATCGGTTGAATTGGAGATCATCTTGGATTGCTGGGGTTCGGAAGTGACTTGGGAAATTGCGGATAACAATTCGGGAGCCGTTGTGGCCTCAGGCGGGCCTTACCAAAACGGAACTCCGGGCGCTGCGGTCGGAGGGAGTTTGTGTCTCAGCCCGGGATGTTACACCTTCACCATCTTTGACAGTTTCGGTGACGGCTTGGCGGGGAGCATGTATTCATCTTGCGGTGTTGACGGAGATTATAACCTTACAGACGCGGAGGGAAATATCTTGGCGGAACAGGAAGCGGCCAATTTCGGATCGGAAGCATCCCACAGTTTTTGCATCGAAGAGGCTCCTCCCGTTCAGACCCCGTGCACGTCTCCTTACCCGATAGTGACAGGACTCAATGCCGAGGTTTTGCCGAACGGGGTTCAATTGTCTTGGGACCCGATCATCGGTTCGAAGGGTTGTCAAATTCAGGGAGGTCCTGCCAATGCCTCGAGCACCTTGGTCACCACGGAAGTTATTCAGGATGATTTAAGCGGCTTTTTTGTCCCGGCAAGTCAATTGCCTTTTTTGAATGAAATTTACCGCTGGCGCGTGCGCTGCGGGTGTCGGAGAAATCCGAGTATCGTAGGCGCCTACACGCCTTACGCATTCTTTTTCTGGCAAGGATCGGGGAGCAATATGGGCAGCGGGAGCGCTGCTGTAGAGAACCTGGAGGTATTTCCTAATCCTACGCCGGGCCCTCTTTCGGTGCGCATCTTCATGGGTGCGGAAGCCGAAGTCAGCTTAGCGGTTTTCGACATCGCGGGGCGACGTCTTTCGCGAGAGCGTGTGCACGTCGCTGCGGGAGAGGCTCGCCTTGAATTGAATTTGGGGCATCTTCCGCCGGCCGTCTATGTGCTACGTGCGGAAACCGGAAGTTCTTTGTTGACCCGGACCTTCGTCATCACCCGATGAGAAAAGCATTTTCAAAGAAAAAAGGGGCGCCCGGCGGGCGCTCCTTTTTTCTTTAAAAATGACACTTATTCTTCGTCAGTCTCTTACATCCGCTCGAGTACGAGGGCCGAAGCTCCTCCGCCTCCGTTGCAGATTCCCGCACAGCCGAGCTTAGCATCGTTTTGGTGCAAAATATGGATGAGCGTCACCAGGATGCGGGCTCCGCTGGCGCCGAGCGGATGCCCCAGGGCTACGGCACCGCCGTTTACATCCACTTTTTCCGGATCGAGACCGAGCTCCTTAATATTCGCGAGACCTACTACAGAGAAGGCTTCATTCAACTCCCAGTAATCGATGTCGGATACTTTCAAATTCGCTTTGGCCAAGGCTTTCGGAATGGCTTTGGACGG
This sequence comes from Cryomorphaceae bacterium, assembly GCA_003565555.1. Lineage (GTDB taxonomy): Bacteria > Bacteroidota > Bacteroidia > Flavobacteriales_D > Cryomorphaceae > T3Sed10-241. Next base: position 149,995 of record PXBH01000145.1, read on the forward strand.
GGCCGTGGTGAACCATTCCGGTTTTTGTGCGGCATCAGCATAGCCCGCGATTTTTGCGATCGGCTGTAGGCCCAAGGCATCGGCTTTGGCTTTGCTCATTACCACGAGCGCGGCAGCACCGTCATTGAGAGTGCTGGCATTGGCCGCCGTAACTGTTCCCTCCTTTGAGAAAACCGGTCGAAGGTTCGGCACCTTTTCGAAAATGATGTTTTTGTACTCCTCATCTTCGGCAACGATCACGGGATCACCTTTCCGCTGCGGAACTTCTACCGGGACGGTTTCGTCATTGAATTTTCCCTCTTTCCAAGCTGCAGCAGCTTTTTTGTAGGAATCCGTGGCAAACTTGTCTTGCTCCTCTCGGCTGATGTTGTATTCGCGGGCACATAAGTCGCCGCAATTGCCCATGTGTTGCTTGTTATAAGCATCGGTAAGCCCATCGTAGACCATACCGTCGAGCATGGTGATATTTCCGAGTTTCGTGCCTGTGCGTGATCCGGGGAGGTAGTGCGGTACGCTGCTCATATTCTCCATACCTCCGGCCACAATGACTTCCGCATCACCTGCGGCAATGGCTTGTGCAGCCATCATCACCGCTTTCATACCCGATGCACAGACCTTGTTCACGGTTGTGCAGGGTACTTCCTCCGATATGCCGGCGCCCATAGCCGCCTGCCTGGCGGGAGCTTGGCCGAGGCCGGCTTGAAGCACGCAGCCCATAAAAACCTCGTCTACATGTTTACTGTCGATGCCCGCTTTTTCAAGCGCTCCGCGTATGGCTGTTGCCCCCAGGTCAACGGCTGAGACCTTGGAAAGGCTCCCGTTGAAACTGCCTATGGGGGTGCGCACTGCGGATACGATGACTACTTCTTTCATACCTGTTTGTATTCTTTGTTGATGGTTCAAAAATTTGCCGCAAAGGTACACATTCGGGCGGTGCCCGTAAAACGGCAGCTTGCTGAGCAAGCTTTGGTGAGCGCCTAGCGCGGGAGCACGAAGAAGTCCTCTTGCCCCCCCAAATCCAGAGAGTCGCCGTTGAGGACGAAGCGCTTTTCCATATTAATGTAATCGCAATCGCCCGTGTATTCGCCTCGGAGGGTGATGTTTTCAATTTCGGCGAAGAAAGCGGCCGTGAAACCTTCGACGATGTAATTATAGGTCACAAAGTAAGGCGCAGTCTGGTTGGTGAAGGGAAACTCGTCATTGATGATAAATTTTCCCGGGCCCTCGACGAGGTTGTTGCCGTTTACAAACAAGGTGTCCCCGATCAACGGATCGCTGAACGGAACGTAACGCACGAACATCAGGTCTGCCAGTTCTTCTTCCGTGAAGGCATCCTCACCCTTCGTAGGTACTTTTAGCTTCAAGCCGTTTAGTCGCCCTATATCCGGTTCGTCACAAGGCTTTTCACATGATGCCAGCCCTATGGCCACAACGAACAAGATGGGATAAATTCGGGTTATGTACATAGAAATTTCTGCCCTGAGCGTGCCAAAATTAGTGAATTGAGCTTCCGAACCAACACATTTCTTATTTTCGCATGATGATGAAAAAACGGCTTTTCGCAGTTTTTCTTGTACTGACCATGCTGTCGGGCTGCGGCACTTCTCTGTATTATGCAGAATTCATATACCCTTCAAAGGTTTTCATTCCCGCCGAACTTTATAAAGTGGGATATGTCAACCGCGCGGGTGCGCCGGGGGAAACGGCACCTATTTTCCGCGACGGAGAGGTGATTGATTACGCACCGGGCATCGTGCACCGAACCACGGCCAAAGTGGCCAATGCCATAGAAGCCGAGAATGAGAGCATGGGCCGCTACAACGTCACGCGCATCGACTGGGACAGGAAAAACAATGCAGGAAGCCTCAAAGCCGATAACGAAATTACTGCTGCACAGGCCGACAGCATCTGCCTCTGGGAACTCGTGGACGGAGTAATCATTGCCGAAGGGGCCGAAATGGAACTGAACGTCAGGGGAGACTTCGAGATGGTCACCGTAACCGACGATGCGGGAAATATGGTCAGAGTTCCCGAATTTACCGCCAAAAGTGTGGTCACCCTTACCATGCGTTGGCGGTTTTACGATTATGTGGCCAAGAAATTTCTGGATGATTACGAGCAGACCTACACCTATACCCTGAGCAATATCACCTACAGCGAAGAGGAGGCGATGAGTCTGAATCCGAGGGATGTGAGTACCTTGGATCTGGCAAACATAGCTGCGGTGGATTATTACGCGCGCATCGCACCTTATTGGATGGAAGACTACAGGGTGTATTACCAAACGGGAAACTCCGAGATGTACAGGATTGCAACCGACCTCGAATATGACGGTGACTGGGAGAAAGCTGCCAAAGCCTGGACCGAACTGTCCGATGATTCGAATGATAAAGTTTCCCACCGCGCGAGATTCAATCTTGCCGTGGCAGCCGAAATGCTGGGGCAGCCGAAGATGGCCAAAACCTGGCTGGAACGCGCAAAGGAAGTCAGGGAGACCAAAGAAACCGAGCGCTACATGAAAAGGCTGGAAGAGCAAATTCTGCTCCACGAGGTGGTGATGCGCCAGCTCGGGTTGGCTGACGATACCGATTTTTTCAGCGGACCCGACAGAGGAGGGGAGGATGCGCCTTCCGAACACATTGAAGATGCTGCAGAGGAGACCCCTGAAAGTATCGAGCCCGAAGAAGATTAGTGCCCCGGAGTTGCATTCGGTCCAAACCACCCGGGCGTCCGGGATTGTTTCGTTTTCAGTAATCCGTACACCACTGCGTGTGAATCCCTATCTTTACATTTGTGAAGACGGCAGCAAACATCCTCTTATTTCTGATCGCCGGAGTGTTTGCCGGATTCCTTTCGGGATGCGGGGATGACGACGACGGCGCACCCCCTCCGGAGACGGATGCATACTTGATTTACAGCCGAGATGCAGGTGTGTCTCGGGCAGAGATCGCCGGCTTACCGAACGGAATGCTTCGGGCCGCAGCCGATTTTTCCCTTTCGGGAAATCCGGAAGCGGTCAGCTTGCTCAGTATTTCGCCGGGAGCACTTAGGGCTGCAGTTTGCACATTCGACGATGCTGCCGTGGATGCACGCAACTGGACGGGCACCCTTGAGTTTTTCGATTACCGAAACGGGGAGTCACTCATTTTTCTCAACAAGCAGGCCTTCACCGTTGCACTCAATTTTCCCAATCAAGATGCAGCTATGGAGGTGGTCGGCTTGGGATGGGAACACGATTCGCTTGCCGTCCTCCACATTCGGCCGCGTACTGACTTTCTTCCCGTAGCTTCTGCCAATATTTCGGCACGGTACGATCTGAGTGCGGCACAATTCACCGATTTGGCCCAATCGGGATCTTCCGAGCCTTTTGCATTCACACTTCCCGATCACCCCGAAAAGTTGCGTTTGTCCCATACGCTTGAAGGCGGAGCGATACGCATTGACGGCCGCGATGTGAGCGGAACTTCAGGCATCGATCTCTACGATATCACTTTTGCACCCGAGGATTGAGCATGCAGGCTTACCGCGTGACCATGAGCGGAATTGCCGCCCGGCTGCCCTCTGAGGTCAGCACCACGTGGTACACCCCCGCCGCAAGGCCCGAGACATTTGCCGAAAGCCGGCGGTCTCCGTACACTTCTCCCGAATATACCTTCTGCACCACACGCCCGGTCAGGTCGTTGATGGTTACGTCCACAGCTGCCGGACGGTGTGCCATGACGGGGATACTCACGATGTCTCGCGCGGGATTCGGGTAGGCGGGTCTCAGGTCGAGGTGCGCGATATCGGCTGTTCCGACCGTTTCACCGAGAATTTTGAACTTCCAAGTCCCTTCCGGCGCCACGATCGGGCGCACCTGTGTTTTACCGCTTACCGCCTCCGCGGATACGTAGTACTCGATGACCGTGCCCTCAGGCTGAGCGGGAATCAGGCCGGTCCAATCGACCCCACCCGCGGGAGACATCTCCACAGCGATAAATTCCGATTGGCCTGTGGTACGGTAGCGCAGTTGCGCGGAAGCAATGCCTGAGCGGTGCTCGATTTCCGCCGTTACCTGATAGGCGTTTTCAGTGTCAAAAGTGTCCTTCAATCTTTGGTGCACAATCAGAAGCGGATCACTCACACCTACGCTGTGTGTGATGCAGTGGATTGCACCCGCCGCGGCAATGAGCAGCTCGGGTTGGTTGTCTGCTACAATCGGCACGAAGTTATATCCGGGCAGGGCCTCCTCGTAAATGCGCGCTGCCGTGGTATCATACTCTTCGCGGTAGGAGGGGTAGATGAAGGTTTTGTTCACGAACACCCCGTTTGCGTAGGTTCGGTAATATCCTGAAAGGGGAGAACTGTCGGGCCAAAGTCCCGAGGGGCTGTCCGGCATAGGAATGCGGATAATGCGGTAATCCTCTCCGAAGTAGGAGGTGAAGTTATTGACCACGTAATCGATGTTGGCATTGATCTGCGGACCGTCCGCTACCCCGGGAGGATATTCTCCCACGAGCAGGGTCTCCTCGTCCAGAATTTTCATGTGCATATCGATGTGGCTGATGATGTCGTAAGGGAGCTCAGTCATTTTTATGAATCTGCTGAGTCCTTGAAATTCGGCCTTGATCTCGTCGATGTCTTCCTCTGTTTTTGCCGTCACGTTGTAGGGGTTTCCCGGAGCGTTTTCCGCAAGAATGAGCTCACTGGCAAAACCTGTTCCCTGCCCGTCGCTCATAAAATTGCCGCCCGTATTCACGAGATCGTAGGGAGCAGCGGTGGTCGTGTACACATTGTACCCGAGGTGTTCGCCGAGTACGGAGGGGATTACGTCATCGGCGGGTCGCGGCCTGTTGTAGATCCAGTCTACCAGCAGCAAGGTATCCGTGCGGTTTCCGTACACAGTGTTGGCACCGTAGTCGCGTATCCATACGCTGTTGGTCGGGGCCTCCACCAAATCGATATTTTCGAGGTTGTCAAAAGCGGAAACCGCGGGCCATGCTTGCTGGGCCGGTTGCGTGGTTGTGAGGTACGCCTCCACCTCGGCTGCATCGTTGCAGAAGATGATCACCTTGGTTTCTTCTTTAGCGGCCCGCGCTATCTCTTTCAGTATCCGTCGGTAGCTTCTCCAAGTTATGGTGAGGGCTTGGATCTCTTCCCATTCCGCCATATTGCGGAGGTTGTCAAATTCGGGCGGAGTCTCGATGCCGCGATTTTGCGGAAAGCTGTAGTGCGTCATCAGGGCTTTTTCTTCCTCCGTCATGTATTTGGGAAGCTCCGCCTCATTTTGGCCTTGCATAGTCGCGGCTGCAAAGAAAAGCGGGATTGTTGCGGTCAGAATTTTTCTCATGCCCGAAAGGTACGAAAGACGAACAAAATCTTCCTCGGTCTCCCGGAGGAGCTCACGGCAGTGCGCGCCCCCGGAAACCACTCGACGGCCCGGTGCTCATTCTGCAAGTTGAAACCTCACGGGAAGATTGTATTTGACGGAAACCTTCTCTCCTGCTTGCCGGCCCGGTGTCCATACGGGCATTTTCCCCACGGTGCGGAGGGCTTCCGCGGCCAGGCGTTCGTCCACCACTGCGGCATTGAGCACGACGGGATCTCTTGTCAGCCCTTCTTCATCAATCGTGAAGCTGATAAAAACGGTGCCTTCGGCCCCGTCATCCTTAGCGCCTTCGGGATATTTCATTTCCTCCCCGAGAAAGGCCATCAGTGCCGAAAACCCTCCCGGAAATTCGGGCATGGTTTCCACTACGGTGTAAATGCCGTCTTCGCCTTTTTGGGGAATCGGTACCGAATCTTCGATCATCCGGATATCCGGATTTTTCTTGCTTTCGGCTGCCTCGGTTTTCTGATCGGGCATTTCGGGCTCCGCTTCTGTGCAGCTGTGCACAAAAACGGCGAGTGCCAAGGCAGGTATGATGGCGAGGTAATTCAACGCACTCTTTCTGTCGGTTTTTCGGGTCAGCATGGCTATTCGGGTTTTGAGGGTTTCGGGTTTTAAAAATTGGTGGGCGATCAGGCTGTGGTTTGCTCCGAGCGCTTCTGCAATGAGGACTTTGCCGTAAGTGATTTTATCCCGCGCAGCGGCGGCCGCAACGCGATCGGCCCTGAATTCATTGTTCATTTCGGCGGCCGCGCTCAGGTAGTGTGCCGCCGGATTGAACCAAGAGATGATTTTTACGATTTCCGTAAACAGTAAGTCTGCAGTATGCCGTTCGCGCATGTGTACCGCTTCATGCGCGCGAATCAGGGCTTCATTTTCATCTCGCAACCTGCTCGGCAGGAAGAGCGTGTGAAAGAAGCTTGCTGCCTGCGTATTTTCCGAAAGGGTCACCCTGCGGATCCCGTCTTCGGAGCGCACCGCTTGCCGGCATTGGCGCAGCGTATGCAAGAGTCTCCTGAAAAAATGCAGACCGAAGCCGATGACCCCCGCGAGGTAGATTGCGAAGAGCCAAAAGACGGGCCGTGAAAAAAAGTGCTCAGAGCGTAGCATGTTCTCTTCCCCGCCCACCGCAATCTCGGGAAGACGCAGAAAGCCCGGTGCGGGGCCGGCACCCTCGGCAGAAAGAAAATGCGGAGCGGGGGCCGCGGGAAGCGCAAATGCAGCGGCAATGCCCGTGAGAAGGATGGCGCGGTTCAGAACGAAGCGCGGCGACCGCCGCAGGAACAGGTAGTAAACCGCCGCGAGCACGGTCAGGTAAATGTTGACTTCACCGATATAGAGCAGGAATGCTTTCATATGTTGAGGTCTTCCGAAGACTCGTCCTCTCCGAGTAATTTCAAAATTTCATCCAGCTTGGCCGTGCTGATTTCTTCTTTTTTCAGAAAATAAGAGACCATTTCTGCCGGGGAGCCCCCGAAATATCCCGTGACTACCTTGTTTACCGTAAAGGTGCGGTACGCCTCCTTGGATACCTCGGGGTGGTATAAATGGCTTTTTCCGAACGCGGTATGTCCGGCGAATCCCTTGGACTCCAATATGCGCACGATGGTAGAAACGGTATTGTAAGCAGGCTTGGGTTCCGGCATTTCGGCCAGAAGGTCCTTGACGAAGCCCTTTTCAAGCTTCCACAAAATCTGCATGACCTGCTCCTCAGCCTTGGTGAGTTCTGTCATGCAACAAATGTAACTAAAAAAATAGTTGAAAAACTAAGGATATAGTTCAATATTTAAGCTGATCCTTGTTTTATTTTTATAATCAGGCAAATAATTTTTCCAGCCGGAGGAGGGCCTCGCCCGGTATATCGTGTTTTCCGCGAAAACGGAAATCATTTATGTTCTCGCAGTGCTGCCCGAGCAGCGCTTGACCCGCGGCAATTTTTTCTTCCGTCACGAAAGGGTCTTCATCTCCCGTGCAGGTGTACACAGGCAGGTTTTTGAGTGCGCCCTTCGGGTCTTCGGGAGTCATATCCGGCGGAAAACTTCCCGCCCAGAATACAGCCCGCTTCGGCTTGATTTTCCCGAAGGCGATATAGCGCGCTGCTGTCGCCACCCCTTGCGAGAATCCGAAGTGGATCAGCTCGCTGCCTTCGGGCAGCGCATCTAAGCCCAAAGCCACATGGAGGTCGTCCAGGTAGTTCACATAGTCCTTGATGTCGTCGAGTCGCGCCTCCTTTGTCATCCACGTGGCGCCTACCCTTCCCGAGAAGCCGTCGAGATAGAACCTGTTGAGTCCCTCGGGTACGATGACAAAATTTCTTTCCGCATCGAGCACGGAAAATTTTCGGATAAAGTATCCTCCGAGTTGACCGTAGCCGTGGCAGGCGAACCAAATGCGCTCAGCTCGGGTTATATCTTTGCCAAGCGTGTAGTAACGCGCTGTTTTTTTAACGGTAATTTTTGCTTCTTTCGAATCCATGGCCAAAATTAGCCTTTTAACATATGTCTCGTGACTGACGGATACTTTACGCAACTTGTTTCCCGCCTTTTCGGCAAAAAAGAGCGCCCTGAGGGACGTGCCTTTCCCCTTGTTTCGGAGCAATTGAAGCGCTCCGAGCGATTTATGGAGGCTTATGAAAACCTGAAAAATAACCGCCGCGCCGAGGAAATGCTGTCTGCCCTGAAGGAAGAGTGCAGGATGGCCGAGGAGAAAGGGCACGCCAACCGCAATTTTCAAATTTACAGAAGTCCGCAGAGCAACGGATTTTACTTCAACGCGGGCACGGGCTTTTCAACTGCGGAATTTAAATTTTTGCTCACCCTCTTCGGCGAGATTACCGAAAGTCTGGGATACACGGTACAAACCGCCGACCGCAAAATGACCGAAGTCGAAACGGGCGTGCGGACCACGGAGCGCATCTATCTCAAGCCGAGCTTGGGTACTTCTTTTGAGCCGCCCATCGATCAGCGGTACGGGAATGTTCACTTAGAATTGGTCTTGATCAATGAAGAGCCATCATTTCTCAAGGTGATGGCGCACGTGTACATGGACCGCAACTATCGCCCGCCCGGGTCATTTGATGAATTCACCCGGCATCTTTTCTCGGGTGGGGTCAACTGATGACCTTCTTGTACATGTCGAATTGGAGGGTAATCTTTTTCACGTAGTCGTAAGGCTCTTGTCCGCGGCAATAGCCGTGTTTTACTCCGGCGGCCGTGTAGAAGTCGGGTTGTGACTTGAGCAGCATGCATTCCGCCACATTCCCGTTCCACACCTGCGGATCGTATCCCAGACTCACGGCGAGATTGACCGCATCTTTTACATGGCCGAGGCCGGCATTGTAGGATGCCAAGACAAATTTGATCCGCTCCTCTTCGTCAAAGACCCTTTCGCGCCAGTGATCATCCAGCCAGCTCAGGTAGAGAATGGCGGCCCTGATTTGATCCTCGGGTGCAGAGCTCTGGTCTATGCCGTAAGCCGCGGCAGTTGCGGGCATGAGCTGCATCAGCCCGAATGCACCCGCCCAGGATCTGGCATCGACCCTAAACTTGCTTTCCTGATACATCTGAGCGGCCAGCAGGCGCCAGTCCCAGTTGATGATTTTGCTGTATTCTTTGAGCAATTCGTCGTAATCCGAAATGCGGTTTCCGCTCAGCGAGGAATATTCACCGCTGAATTTTTCCCACTGCTCTTTAGAAGCCTTGAAATACTTGTTGTAGATGTAGGCGTGCACCGCCGAGCTGTGGTAGCGATCAAACCATGCATTGATTGCATTGAGAAGCTCAGGGCTGTTTTGCCTTACGGCCCAGCCCACCTGTTGCGGAAAACTGAGCTGTACGGATACGTCGAGGTTCGGGTAGTAGGTGGCATTGAGTTGGGCAATGTTGTCATCGGCCACGGTATAGTCGATCTCGCCTTCGGCTACCCGTTTGATGAGCTTTTCAGTGTCAATGTACCCGGGCACACGCACGATGTCGATGTCTCCGCCGATTTCATTTTCGAGGCTTTGAAGCCTGCTGAAAAATGACGAAGACCTGTTCACATATACTTTTTTACCGATCAGGTCGATGGGTCCCGTGACTATGTGCTTATTGAGCTCGCGCGGCTGCATTTTCTCCCGATTTTCGGGCAGCCGTTGCACCAATACCTGTCTTGTAAAATTGTAGGGCCTGCTGAATTTTGCAGATTTCATTCTGTCCTTGGTCACGGCAAGGTTGCATGCGATGATATCGCCTTCACCTTTGTCGAGGAGGTCGAACATGGCGTTCACATCGGGAATGATCTTGATTTCCAGCGCTACTCCCAAGCTTTTTGCGAACCTGTTCAGAAGCTCGTATTCGTATCCCATGGCGTGGCCGCGGTATACGAAGTAGGTCGAAGAGCTGTTGAGGGTAAGGGCAGTAACTTTGCCGCGCTTGCGAATTTCCTCCAGATCGATGTGTACGGGTTCGTGCTGAGAGAAGTCCGTGGGCTTCAGCCTTGCCCGTTCGGCCACGGGGGCATCTTGGGTGCAGGCTGCAAGCAGAACCGCAAGTGCCGCCGCAATAAGATGCGTGCACCGTCCTTTATGTATTCCGTTTCGCATAGCATGCCCCCCGTAAATGAGCGCAACCGGATTTTACGGCTTTTCTTCATTTTGGTTTCGGTTCGGGACTGTTCCGCTATCAGATCCG
>PXBH01000150.1 GCA_003565555.1 Cryomorphaceae bacterium
AACACTTGCTGTGACCGGATGGGATGTGACCGGATTTGCTAACAATTTTCATAGAAAAGTAGCCTTCACATCGAGTGTTTTTTGACGCAGCGCAGCGAAGACAAAAAATGTATCGAGATGCTATCATGTCCGTATCTTCGCGCATTCGATGACGCATTCCGAAAACAAGATTAAAAAAGAGACCTTTCACATCGACTTGGGCGGCGGTTTGCAATCTGCCGTCCACCGGTTCAACGGCGGCGGTGATCCGGTGCTGATGATTCACGGGAGCATCGAAGACTCCAAGATTTTTCACAGCCGCAGCGGGAAGGGTTTTGCACCGTTTTTGGCGCAGAACGGTTATGACGTATTCGCCCCCGATCTGGCGGGAAAAGGCGCGAGCCGACCGAAAATCACCCGGGGATTCGAACACAGTCAGCGCGACTTTATCGAGCGAGACCTGAACCGCTATGCGGAATTCATCGCAAATATTCATCCGGACGTCCCCCTGCGCACCGCCGCACATTCCTGGGGCGGGGTGCTCCTTCTGGCGTGGATGGCACGCTTTTCAGGAAACACGCCCCTCGGACCGGGGGTATTTTTCGCTTCCAAGCGCCGCATTTCCGTACTGAGCGCGCGGCGACTCTTCATGGTAGACGCCGTATGGAGCCTCGCAGGTATCGCGGCCACGGAGGTGAAGGGGTACCTTCCGGCAAAGTCCATGGGTATGGGCAGCGAGAATGAGCCCGCAGCATTTTACAAGGAGGTAAACCGCTGGGTGTACAGCAAAAACTGGAAGGACCATACCGACGGCTTCGATTACCGCGAAGCGCTCCGAAATACAGCGCTGCCTCCCGTACTCTTTTTTGCCGGAAAGGCAGATAAGGTGCTGGGCCACCCGAAAGATGTGCATCGCCTCATGGAGGAAACAGGAGCCGAAAGTGCGGAATACATCCTGCTGGGCAAGGCCGAAGGAAACCTGCGCGATTACGGCCACATCGACCTGCTTACGGCACGGGAATGTCCTGAAGACCATTTTCCCGCGGCGCTGAAATGGTACCGCGACGGGCACCTGTGATTTTCCCGAAAGGAAAGGGATTTTATCGCACAGCGATTTGAAGTAACTTCGCGGGCTCTGTAACAAAAAAGCCCCCCCGTCCGTCACGACCCTAAGTCCGGTAAATGAAAATATTTCTCGCCTCTGTATTAAACCTCATCGCCCTGACCGCATTTGCGCAAGGCGGCATAAAAGGACGCGTGATCAATACCGACGGGGAGCCCCTGCCCTACGCGACCATCTTCGTAGTGCAAACGGGTTCGGGGAGCATTTCGGGCCCTCAAGGAAATTACGAGTTGCGCCTGGCTCCGGGCACTTACGACATCTCCTTCCAATTTCTGGGCTACAAATCAGAACGCATCCGCGCAGAAATCGGTGACGGCTTTTCCGAGCGGGATATTGTACTTGCGAAGCAGGCTTTCCGTCTCGCGGAAGCGCAGGTAAAGGCGGGAGATGAAGATCCCGCCTACGCCATCATGCGCAAAGCCATCGCCAAGAGCAAGTTTCACAGCCGGCAGCTCGATGCCTACACCTGCGAAGTATATCTGAAAGGGGGCGGACGGCTGGTGGATATGCCCAAGCTGTTTTGGAAAATTGCTGAGGCGGACGGTGAAGATGCCGTAGACACCACCGCTTCCTTCATCACAGAGTCGGTATCGAGGATCAAGTACACCCGCCCGGGCAACTATGAAGAGCAGGTGGTCAGCATCCGTACCTCCGGCGACAACCGTAATACCAGTCCCATGGCCTACATCAACGGCTCCTTCTACGAGCCTAAAGTAGGGGGCATCGTATCGCCGCTGTCGCCGCGGGCTTTCGGATACTACCGCTTTCAATACTTGAGCAGTTATAAGGACGGCGAGTATACCGTGAACAAAATCAATGTGATTCCCCGACGGCGAAACGAGGACGTGGTGTCCGGTGTACTCCATCTTGTAGAGGGGCTCTGGAGCATTCACAGCTTTGAGTTCGACCTCATCATACAGGGTATCGAAGTAGAGGCACGTCAGGTATTCGCTCCGATTGAGGACAATGTGTGGCTGCCGGTATCGCATAAATACGACGGAAAGGGCAGCCTTTTCGGGGTGAAATTTGAATTCGGATACCTCGCTGCAGTGAGCGACTACGACATTACAGTAAATCCCGATTTGGCGGAGGAGATCACGGTGATCGACGAGAAAACGGAATCTGAGATGCTCGAATCTCGGGAGGAGAAACGCAACCTTTCCGGAAAGGAACGCTCCGCAGATGATGAAACCCGCCTGATGCGGGGTGAAGAGCTGAGCCGCAAAGAACTGATCAAACTCATGCGCAAATACGAACGCGAGGAGCGCAAAAAGAGCGAGGAGCCGGAGGTGGAGCGGGTGCGTAAATTTGAGGTGGACAGCACGGCTTACGAAGCCGACAGTACCTACTGGGCAGAGCGCAGGCCCATACCGCTGAATGAACGGGAAATGCGCGGATACGAAATCGTTGACGAAGCCGAGGAGGAGCGCAAGCGACGCGCCGAAGGAGATACCTTGGGCAGGAGCCGAAAATTCGGTCTGAGCTCGCTGATTTTCGGCGCGGAATATGACTTGGGCAGAGATCATTACCTCAAGCTGCACAGCCCGCTGCCGGGACTGGGATTCAACACGGTAGACGGATACAATTTCGAATACCGCGTGTCTTATTTCAAGCGCTTTGACAGAAACCGGCGCTTTGAAGTGTCTCCCATGGGCAGGGTCATCACCGCCCGACGCCAAACCATGGGCACACTGCGCACGCGGTACAACTACGGCACGGGCACCAAGAAGGGAGTCATCGAAGCGGAAGGCGGATGGTACTACAGTCAGTTCAACCCGAATGAGCCGATCCCGCCTTTCCAAAACAACGTATCCACGCTGTTTTTCCAAAACAACTTTATGAAGGTGTACGACCGGAATTTTGCCGCTTTGAAATGGGGACATGACCTCCGGCACAATCTGCGCATCGAGCCCGAAGTGTGGTATGAGGAGCGCGTAGAGACCTTCAATCAAACGGGAGCTGTATGGTTTCCCATAGACGGGCGGGGCTACACGCCAAACGCGCCGAGCAACCTCGAAATGCCGCAAACCGGATTCGGACGCTCAGACGCCTTCAAGATGCGCTTCTCGGCGACTTATATGCCGTTCAGGACTTTCGGGAAGATCAACGACCGGTATTACGAGAGCAAAAAAGGGCCTGCGTTTACCGCGCAGGTAACGCGCGCCCTCCCCGACGTCGGCAACAGCGTGATCGACTACACCTTTGCGAGTCTGACCTTTAAAAATTACTTCGACCTCGGCGCGGCCGGCAGGCTCGGGGTAAGGGCCGAAGCCGGGAAATTTTTCGAGATCGGAAATGTCGAATTTCCCGATTTTGCCCACTTCATGGGCAACCAAACCATCTTCACCAGGTTCGGACAGGTCAACGGGTTTTTCTTGTTAGAGTACTACGATTTTTCGACCACGGATGAATATTTCCACACCTACCTCAACTATACCGGTCGGGAGATTCTGCTTACCCGCATTACCGCGCTGCGCATGTCAGGCCTGAAGGAAAATATCAATGTGAACTACCTGACCACACCCTTGCTCAACCACTATGTGGAGGTGGGCTACAGCCTCACCAATATCCTCCGCTTCGGGCGCATCGACTTTGTAGCGGGTTTCACAGAGCACGGGTACCGAGAGTTCAGGGTGCAAATCGGCATACAAAGCGACTTTTTTCAAATGAGGTAGGCACCGCTGCGGCATTGTTGCAGCGCTTACTTGAGGCTTTCGATATCCCGAATCAGGATTTTTCCCCTTTCGAAAAATATTTGATCCTCACGGCGAAGGTCATTGAGTATTTCGCTGACCGTCTGCCTTGAAGTAGCGGTAAGCTCAGCGATATTGCCTTGCGTGAGCTTTGTCTTGATCATGCGTTCTTGACCTACCTCGGTTCCTTTGAAAGCGGCAGCATCTTTGAGAAAATCAATAATTCGGGTGCGGGCATCTTTGAAAATCAGCGCTTCAATTTTGCGCTCCATACGCTGCATGCGCAGCCCCATCCACTTAACGATGCGTAAACTCATATCGGCATCATCGCTGATCAACTCCCTGAGTGCATCTCTGTCAATGGCACAAATTCGCGCGGAATTCGCTGTACACACTACGAAATCACGGCGCACCTCCTCCCCCGCTAAAATCATCTCTCCGAATACCTCGCCCTCCAGAAGCAGGGCCTTGGTATACTCGCTGCCGTCGTCACGTACCGCACCCACGCGCACACTGCCCTGCTCGATGATGTAGAGGTGGCGCGCCGAATCGCCCTGAAAATAAACGTAATCCCCTTGCGCATATTCGAATCTTTTCGGTTTTTCCGCGCTTTCCCGTGCTTTCACCGGGCTCAATTTTCCAAACAGATTAATCCCCTCCAAATACCAAACAGCTGCAGATTCCATGCTTACAAATTTAGATATTTGAGGGAGCTATTCGCGAAAACCGGCCGAAAACAAAACGAAAAACCCCGCACTTGCGGGGCTTTTCGCTGTAGTGATCCCGACAGGATTCGAACCTGTGACCGTCTGCTTAGAAGGCAGATGCTCTATCCAACTGAGCTACGGGACCGAATAAAATACCGAGGCCTTTGCACTCGGGCCGCAAAGGTAATACTTCCGGCCCAATTGCCGGCGGGTAACGCTCCGGATTTCCGGTTGCCTTGGGAATATCAGCTGAACAGACCGGAATCTTATGTGCAGACAAAGCTTTACATTGCACAGCGCTCTGTATGTATACATCTGCTTTCCGATGCGAAAAAAGCCCGCCGCGGATGTGAAAGCAGGAGGCACAGGCGCTGTATGCCGCGCTTGGCAAACAAAACACGGAATACCGGGTTTGATTCAGGAAATGAGGAAGTACAATTGGCTACTCGGTGCCTCGGGCTACGTGGGAAACGCAGTACTGCGGGTGCTTCGGGAAAAACATCCCGACCGACCCGTTACCGCCTTGGCGAACAAGACCATGACCTATGAGCTCACGGAGCACACCAACCTGCTCACGGGCGGGCTCGAAAATTTTGATTTTACGTGGTTGGACCGCTTCCCGCCGGACACCGTCTACCATTGTGCGCGCATCGGCGGGCGCACAGATCTCCTCAGGCGCAGGGCGGGAGAAGCGGGTCGACGCGCCAATGAGCGCTGGCTTGAAGCGCTCGCCGCACTGCCCGATCCGCCCCGTGTCGTTTACTGCAGCGGCTCATTGATGTACGGCAATTGCGCGTCTGCCCGAGAAAACAACCCGATGAATCCCATCGCCTACGGTAAAGAATACATCAAGGCAGAAATCCCGTGGATCGAAGCAAAATCCGTCTTACCCGATGTGCGCATGTACCGCCCGGGATGGATCATGGGACCCGACTCTTGGTTTCTGCACTTTTTTTGGCTGCCGTATTTGAAATCAGGGCAAATTCCGCTTTACGGAAATCCCGGCCGGAAGATGTCGCTGATTCATTTGGAAGATTGCGCGGGGTTGATGGTCCACGCTGCTGAGGTAGGCGCTCCCGGAAAAGACTTCAATCCCGCGCCGCTGAAACCGATCACTGCGAAAGAATTTACAGAAACCGTAGCAGAACAAACAGGAGCAACTGTGGTGCGCATCTCAGCAGAGGAAACCGAAAAAAAATACGGCAAAACCGTTGCCGAAGCCCTGTGTTCCGACTGCGCGCTCGAAACCGACTACCCCGAAACAGCGGCGGGATATGTGCCGCGATATCCTTCGACAGAACTATTGATCCGCAAGGTCCTGTCCGACCTGCGCGGGCTTTCGAAAGACGAATAAGCTGTACTCGCCCAAACGGCCGAGGCCCGATGTAGCAATGCGCTCGTCTGCCTGCCACAAAAATTGCAGAATTCTGTCCGGAATGCGTTTTCGGAGGCCCCGATAATACCACGCGGGGTAGAATATGCTGTATCCGCGCGCGTACTCCGTGCGAAAATCCGCAAAGGCTTCTTTCGTTTCCGAGAATGAATAGCACTTAGAGTCCAGCCGTCTGACGGGGGAATATCCGCCCCAAATTTTCCGCATTCGGGCAAAAGCAGCCCTCGGCCTGAGCTTCAGAAGTTCAATGGCGGTGCCCGCAGCGTAGTACTTGTTGACGAAAGTGAGCACGGCCCTCCCTCCCGGTGCAAGTGCCTCGTATATATCTTTTGCAGAGCGCTCCAAATCCGCCACGGTATTGAGCGCGCCGAAAAAAACATAGACCATGTCAAAAGTCCGGCCCGGAAATCGGTCTGCGATATCTTCTGTTCCTCCGCATTCCACGCGCACATTCTCACAGCCGTATTCCGCGATTTTTCTCCGGGCTGCCGCGCACATTTCCTCAGAAATATCGATCCCGTACCACTGCGTCTCCGGCATAATGCGGGCGAAATGTGCCAAATCAAAGCCCGGCCCGCTCCCGATTTCAAGCACATGCCGCAAGCGATGGCGCTTGACCTGCTCGCGAAAAGACTGCCGGATGCGCTGCAGCACGGGATTTACCTCATACCTGGCCTCAAAATCGGCAGCATCTTCGTCGTAGTAGCGGCTCACCCGCGCGTAGTAGTCTTCGTTTTTCGTCATGTCAGCCTTCTGTATTCCGCCTCTGCCGCCGCCGCCATACCCCAGAAGAGAAAGGCGAATTTATCGGTGGTGAGAAAATTATTGAATTGCATGTGGATGAAGTAAGTGAAAAGCCCTGCACAAGCCCCTGTGAGCAGCGGCGTATCCCATCTTGCCTTTCGGAAAAATATAAAGATGCAGCGCAGCAGAAACAGCACAAAGACTGCTGCCGCAGGCCACCCCGACTCGCTGAGCAGCAAGAGCAGCTCGCTGTGCGCGGTTCCGCCCGAGCCTTGCGGCGGTCGCTCCGGGTTGTGCACCGTGAGTCGGTTTTCATAGGCGGAAGATTGGTAGGGAATATAAGCGAATTGATAGGTCCCCGGACCGAAACCGGTATGCGGCCTTTCGGCAAACATTGCGAGCGCAGCGTGCCATCGGTTGAGCCGCTCTATATTGCTCACGTCGGAGTGTACATTGGATGCGGACTGCAGGCGTCGCAAGGGATGGTCGCCGACGGATACCGGCTCGGAGGCTGAATTTTCCGTAAAGGTCAAGAGCATCCCGGGCTGTGACAAGGCGATCGCTGCGAGCAGCCCGGCGGATGCGGGGAGCACAATGCGCCAAAATTTGGCGTAAGCGAAAAGTCCCGCTGCGGGAATCACGGCCAAACTGATGATCGCAGCCCTGCTGCCGCTGAACACAGTGAGGCCGATAAAAAATACGCCCGCGACCACACCTTTGACCGATCCGCTCAGGAGTCCCCGAACGAAAAAAAAGGCCGCAAGCAGCGCGGCGGCTGCGCCGAAAATGGTATGGTCATTGAAAAACGGCCGGAAAATACCGGGCACGGTAACGGGGTTAAAATCGAACCCCGCGTAATTCCAAAGGGACCACAAAAAAGCGGGTACCACAGTCGCGGCGTACACAGCGAAGATTCCGCGCAAACTCCTTCCCGAAATCCGAAGATAAAACGGGAGGTAAAAAAATGCGGCGATATAGGCCGCCTGAATGATGACTGCTTTCACCGATACCTCCGTGCGCGTAGTGAAAATAAGCGGGGGCAGAAATGCAAGCAACAACAGGGCCGGCAGGGGCGCTCCGACGATACGGGAGCGCAGCCCGCCGTATTTCAAAAAGAAAATACCCAAGCTCAGGGCTGCCGCTCCGGTGAGTACCTCCCCGGGCACGCCGAATACGGTACCGCCTTCCGCGGTGACATTCACCGATAACGGGAGGGTGAATGCAGCGAAAAAAAGAAGGATCGCGCTTCGCCCGACAGAATCTCTGCCCGAAAAAATCAAAGCCGCAATCCACAAGGCCGAAACAGCGGCGAGCGCAAGCATGCCCGCGCCGAGGTAGGCCGCAACAGAAGTCAGTGCGACCGCGGTACCCACCGCGTTCGGGCGGTCAATCCGAATGCCCACCTTCACGAGAAATATAGCGCAGGAAAAGCGCCGTTAAAATGACAACGGCAAACACCGCACCTGCCAAGGGAAGGCGCTTCGGGCTTACGGGTTCTTCCCCGTACTCGGGCGGTCCGGGCGCGTAAGATCGGGGCAGATCGATGTTTACAGCCCGTATCAGACGTTGTTTTTGCGATTCAGCACGCGCCAGCTCATCAACGGCACGCTCTAGCCGCACCTCGTATTCACGTATCAGGCTGCGCAGCGTAAAATCGCCCGGTCCTTGGCGCAGCAGGCCCGTTAGGCTGTCCAGGGTATGCCTGTGTCCTTGCACGTCGCTCAGTTTGTCCGTGTAGCGTTTTCGGGACTGTTCGGCCACTGCCCTGCGGCTGTCAGAGAGCATACGGGATTTTTTTGCATCGGCTGAATCTGCCCTTAACTTTATCGCAAGGACGGCCAAACTCGGATCGGCAGCACGCGCCGACAGCTTCAGGCCTCCGTTTGGCGTGCGCTCAGCTCTCAGCGAGCGCATCACAGCATCGGCAGTTGCCGTGTCGCCGGTAATGCCTGCCAAACCGTCTCGGGACGCGCGCACCACCACACGAGAGCGCAGAATGTCGAGATGGGCGTCTGCCTCTGCAGGTCCGCCGAAACCGAATCCTCCTTGGGCAATGAGCTTATCCTCGGTCATGGCCGGTACGAAGAGGAGCATTTCAGCTTCGTAGACGGGCGTAATCCACGCCGTCCCCACATAGACAAACAGTGCTGCCGCAGCGGCGATAAGCAGGGTTTTCAGGTTTTCTTTCAGGTTCACGGTGCTCCTTTTTCAGATTGATAATGCGCAAGTATACGACGCTCCGGGCTGTTCGGAAAGAAAGCGGAAGTGGTGGGTGAGGCTGTGAAATCACCGGATTCTTTTCTGCTTCGAACCGATTCGGTGTGGTTCCTGAATTTTTGGAATGCCTTTGCTTCAAGCCATTGTCCGAGTCGGCCTCCGAGAAGGGCATCGGCGGGAAAGAATCTGCGGTGTTCAGCACTGCAAGCGGGCGGCCTGAAATTTGGGAAGTACCCGCCTACCCAAGAATTGGCCCGGAAAAAAGTCGTGAGCAACGCGGGATTGTACACGGGAATAAGGGAGACTGCCTCTGTAGCGGTATAGATGTTTCGCTTGGCAATGGTCAGATCATCTTCCGACTTCAGGAAATTGATACAAAAATAACGGTGGGAATTGAGGAGGAATACTTTCTTGAACAGAATCAGGAATAGCTTCGCTGTCCAGAGCCTTTTCGGGGCCGTGATAATGAAAAAATCAATGTCGTCGCCCGGCTTTGCGTCCCCCTTGCTCAAGCTGCCCGAAATATAAGCACCTCTTACAAAAGGAAAGAAGCGCATGAGCCGCCCCATCCTGCGGGCCGCCCTGAGGAGCTTTCGGTTTACCTCGGGCGAGCGGCGCCTCTTGTCGATGTGGGCCGGAGCAGCGGCGTAATAGTCGTGTGAAAAGAAAAGCCTCCCTTCCGCAACGGCCTCTTGAAGTGCCTTACGAAGTTCGGTAACATCTGCTTTTATCCGAAGGTACCGCTGCACCTCCTCTTCGGTAAGCGGATGTTCGAAAAAGGCAAAGTACCGAACGGTGCGCAGTATTTCTGAAATCAACGGATCCACGCAGAGAGAAACAGTTGAGCCCACCTTAAGGTTGACCATAAGGGTCAATCCCTAAGTTTCAGCACCCTTTTGATGTCTTTCTCGATATCTTCGGGCTTGGTGACCGGCGCATAGCGCTTGTAAGGCTCGCCGTTGGGGCGGATAAGAAACTTCGTAAAATTCCACTTCAGTCGGTCTCCGAAAATACCGCCGAGTTTTGACTTTAAGTACTTGAAGACGGGATGGGTACCGGGGCCGTTGACCCTGATTTTTTCCGTGAGCTGAAAGGTTACCCCGTGGTTGAGTCGGCAGGTCTCTTCAACGGTATCGTTCGTTTCGGGCTCCTGCCCCATAAATTGATTGCAGGGAAAGCCGAGAACCACCAGCCCGCGGTCCTTGTATTTTTGGTGGAGGGCTTCTAGGCCGTCAAACTGAGGAGCGAGGCCGCATTTTGTTGCGGTGTTGACCACCAAGACAGCCTTGCCTTCGAGGTCCTTCATTCGAAGGGTTTTTCCGTCGGGAGTTTTTACTTCATAATCGTAGAATGATGGAGCGGAAGCGGTCGGTGCAGTTTTTGTTTTCACGGGTCACGGTTTTAGATACTCAGGGTTGAAATGCCTGCGGAGGTACTTTTGTTCGCAGACAGGAGGAAGTAGTGAGATCAGGTACTTGATTGCCCGGCCGTTCGGGCTTTCGTCAATCACCTTCGCACTTTTCAAATGATTTCCTCGATGCAGGCCGAACGGAGCGTCGCAGGCACCTCACCCCCTGTGCGAGAAAAGAAACATGAAGGTGTTTTCACTGCCCTCGACTGCCGGAGGGGGTACTTCCGAACTCAAGTTTTCTCTCAGGGTTGCCCCGTTGCGTTTTGGGGCAGGTAGGCAGGCATAGACGCAGAGGTATATGGCTGCCGTGCTCGCATGAATGACGCCCCGCGAGGCACACACCCCGTCGGGCGGTAGTGCTAATCTTCTTTGAAAACTGCGGAGCCGATGCGCACCATATTGCTCCCCTCCTCTATGGCAACCTTGTAGTCGGCGCTCATACCCATGCTGAGCACACGCATTTCGACATTGGGCGGGAAGGAAGGCGCTCGGTCATCATCGTCGGGTACTTCGGCGGTAACCGTGAGGGCTTGAATTTTATCGAAAAATGTTTTCAGGCGCTTGAACTCGCGACGGATCTGTTCTTCGTCGTCTGTATTGGTGGCCATACCCATCAGCCCGATGATTCTGACATGAGAAAATTCCGCCATTTCATCGCTGCGCAGTATTTCTTCCGCCTCTTCCTCGCTCAATCCGAATTTTGTTTCTTCCTCGGCGATATGGAGCTGAAGCAGACACTTAACGGTTCGGGGTACTTTACCCGCCCGCTTTTCAATTTCTTCCAGCAGACGAAGGCTGTCCACCCCGTGGATGCAATGTACCGCCGGGGCGATGTATTTCACCTTATTCCGCTGAAGGTGGCCGATGAAATGCCACTTGATGTCGTCGGGCATCGCCGCGGCCCTGTCTTTCAGATCGCGGGCCTTGTTTTCACCGAAGTGCCGGTGACCGGCATCATAAGCCTCATGCACTGCGCGGTCAGAGCTGTATTTGGAAACCGCCACGAGGGTGACATCAGATCCTATTTCTTTTTTTATCTGCGTTATGTTTTCTGCTATACCCATTATTTAAGGATTACCAAAGCCCCGTCACGGTAAACAGGAAGCACCTCGGTTTGGTTCGGGGTGAGGCAGTATTTGATGTCCTCGTTCAGGTTGAGGTTGCGCAGCCGGCGCCTGTGCGAAGATGCTTTCAGGAAGCCGAAGTAGTTTTCACGGGCCTTGCGGTAAAGAAACATGGCGGCGATGGTAGAATCTTCATCGCTCATGTACTTCCCGGATTTGATGAGGGCATCGGTCACGGCGCCGGCGCAAATGCTGTCCTCGAGGTTGAATTTGCCCTGCCACCCACTGGCAAGGAGGAGTACGTTTTCGGGCTGCTCCGTGAGGTGATCAATCACGGCTTGCAGGTTGATCAGGGAACCGATCAGGACCTTGTGCGTCTTCGCTGCGATATTGATGGCACGCGTGCCGTTGGTGGTTGTGAGCACCACGGTTTTTCCTTTCACCTCAGGCGTCATGTAACTGTAGGGCGAATTGCCGAAGGCGAATCCCTCTACAATCTGTCCGTTGCGCTCTGCGGCGGCGAGGTAGCCCTTTTCGCGGTAGGCTTCGGCCTCCTCCACGGTAGATACGGGAATGATCTTTTCCACCCCGTGCTCAAAGGCCGCACAAATGGCCGTAGTGGCGCGAAGCACGTCGATGGCCACTACAGAGGCGTACTCCTGCTTGTACCGATCAAATTCGTCCGGCGAAAAGCAGACTTCTACGCGGTATTTTTCCTTTCTGTCCATATTGCTTACTCTCCCTCTTCGCGGTAGAACGGCGGACGCACAACCACGGCCTTTCGCGGCTTTCCCCGCATATCGATAAAAATCTCAGTGCCCGGGTCGATGTAGGTCGTGGCCACGTAACCCATACCGATGGCCTTGTCGAGGGAGGGGCTTTGCGTTCCCGAAGTCACATGACCGATGGTTTCCCCCTCTTTGTTCATGATTGGGTATGCCTGTCGAGGTATGCCGCGGTCCGTCATTTCGAATCCTACGAGTCTCCGTTGGGTGCCGTGCGTCTTTTGCTCTTGCAGGCGTTCTTTGTCAATGAAGTCCTTGCTGAACTTGGTGATCCAGCCCAGTCCGGCCTCGATGGGTGAGGTGGTCTCGTCAATGTCATTGCCGTAGAGGCAAAATCCCATTTCGAGCCGGAGGGTATCGCGCGCAGCCAGACCAATGGGTTTGATCTCCGCCACGGCGCCCGCAGCTAAAATGGCCTCCCAGATGCGCTCGGCCTCACGGTTCGGAACGTAGATTTCAAATCCGCCGGACCCGGTGTACCCCGTGGCAGATACGATGACGTCTTCCACATTGAAAAAACGCCCCTGCTCGAAGGTGTAGTACTTCATCTCTTTGAGATTCATGTCCGTGAGGGTGCGGAGGGCCAAGACGGCACGCGGGCCCTGAACGGCAAACAAGGCATAATCGTCGCTGCGGTCAGTGAGCACGGCATCGAATGAATTGTGGCTGTTGATCCACTTCCAATCCTTCTCGATATTGGAGGCGTTTACCACGAGCATGTAGTGGTTTTCTTCGAGGCAATATACCAAGAGATCGTCCACGATGCCACCGTTTCCGTCGGGCAGGCAACTGTACTGGATTTTTCCGGGCGTTAATTTCGAGACATCGTTTGAAGTGACATATTGAAGCAGCGGCAGTGCGCCCTCCCCTTTTACAAAAAACTCACCCATGTGGGAGACGTCAAAAATTCCCACGTGTTCGCGCACCTGAAGGTGCTCGTCGATCACCCCCGTATAGGATACGGGCATCTCGTAACCGGCGAAGGGAATCATTTTGGCGCCTAGGGCTTTGTGGACATGGTTGAGGGCGGTTTTCTTCATAGGTGTTCGGTTTGGGGCAAAAGTAAGGAAACCCGACGGCCCCGCACGGAGTTCGCCGCCATAATTTGAGCGTTCGGCTCGAGCTTACGGCGCAAAAATGCAGTGTCCGAAGGTTACCTTGCACCGGGCTGCGAAAGGAAGAAGGGAAGCACCTCACGTAAGGGGCGGCCGAAGGCGCTTTCGAGGTGCCCGGGCAGAGATCCGGCGGTTTAGCCCGGGGTTGGGCCCTTTCGGTCAGGCATGCGAAACTTGATCACGAATGATGACCCGACGGTGATGATTCCGATCAGCACCACGGCGGCCATAAGGCCGAAGAGGTCTGCGACAACCCCGGAAAGCACGGCGCCGAATACGTACCCCAGGTCCCGCCAAAGCCTGAAGGTGCCGATGCTCTCGGCGCGCTGCGCCGGCGGGGCGGCATCCGCGACCGCTGCGAGAAAGGTGGGGTACACCAGGGCCGTGCCCGCCCCGAGCAGGGCAGATACGGCGATGAGCACAGGAAAATTTTCCGTAAAGGCGATCCCGATGATGACGACGCCCTGAAGCAGCATACCCCAAAAGAGCATGGCCTTTTTCGGATACACATCGGCCATTTTTCCGGTAAAAAGCTGACCGATGCCCCAGACGGCCGGATAGATTGCAGTCACGATGCCGATCTTGTCATCGCCGTAATTCAGGGATAGGAGAAGCATGGGCAGGAGGCCCCAAATCATCCCGTCATTGAGGTTATTCACAAGGCCCGCTTGGGTCACGGAGCTGAGGGTCCTGTCGGTAAAAGTGGTTTCGGTGAAGACGTTCTTCATGGGCGCGAGGGAACTTTCGGCCCCCTCCTTTTTCACGAAAGTGCGCGTATCCCGGGCCCAAATCAGAGAAAGCAGCAATCCGATCACGGCTACGGCGATGCCGATGTAAAAGGGATAAGGCGTGACGCCGAAGCGGTCGGCCGTCCACCCTGACAGAAACGCGGTGACGCCGACGGCAAAGTAGCCGGCAAATTCATTGAAACCCATAGCAAGGCCGCGGTTTTTCTCCCCGACAAGGTCGATTTTCATAACCACGGTGCTGCTCCAGGCAAATCCCTGACTCGCACCGAGAAGCACGTTGGCGGCTACGACCCACGACCAAGTCGGGGCCCAAATCAAAAGCAGCGGGACGGGCAGCGCGATGACCCACCCGATAACCAGCAGATTGCGGCGGCCGTAACGGTCGGCCAAGCGGCCGGTGTAAAAATTTGCCAAGGCCTTGGTGAGTCCGAATGCGGCGATAAATGAGAGAACGGCAGAAGCAGAATCCA
This sequence comes from Cryomorphaceae bacterium, assembly GCA_003565555.1. Taxonomy (GTDB): domain Bacteria; phylum Bacteroidota; class Bacteroidia; order Flavobacteriales_D; family Cryomorphaceae; genus T3Sed10-241. Next base: position 14,451 of record PXBH01000150.1, read on the forward strand.
CGCCGAACTCCGACTCGGCAAAGCGGGGAAACACGGACCGCTCGATTCCCACCATGGCCCCTACGAATCCGTTGATGACCACCAGCAGGGTAAACTGCCGCCAATTCTCTTTCAGTCCGAGCTGCGGACCTGCCGCCGCGACATTTTCAGGTTGGGCCATAAGAACGTGCAAAGTTGGAGATTTTATCCGGCGGATGAAGCGATAAAAGTCACCAAAGTAAAAGGTACCCTCGGGAAAGGCCTTTGCGAAAAAGAAGTCTGCGGGCAAAGACCGTCTCAGTCCTTATGCGGAGTCGCTCAAAAATGCGATATTTGGGGACAGATCGCTCGGAGCATTTTCGGCCTTGATCGGAATTTTGACTTCAGTACGACCGAGCGGCGGAAAAATCCGAATTGCGGACGGACGGTCCGCACCGAAACATTAAAATCAACACTCCGTGAAAGCCATCATTGCCGTTACCTTTTCAGCCTTGATCATCATTTTTTGGATATGGGCTGTTTCAGACATTCTCAGAACGCGTTTCAAAGACAGCGTTATGAAGCCGCTTTGGGTGCTCATTGTGCTGGTATTCCCGTTTTTCGGTGCCCTGGTGTACTTTTGGGTGAAGCGGCACTTGGTAATGTATGAGACGCGGGAGTTTGATCCCGATGAGGAGTTTTGAGGGCCCTTTGCGCCGGCGTCTGTGCCGTACGGCACCGGATGTGCAGCCTATTCTTCAGGCGTCACTTACCGGGTATCCGGTCAGGAGCTGTGACGCATAAGGGTGTAAGGTGATGATCTCACACAGAAACAGCCCGAGAAAAAATCCTTCGCGCCCGCTCCGGGAAAATACCCCTGTGTAAATCCGGGCTTACCTGCGGCGATAAAACGGACCGTGGGTACCCCCACGAATCCCCGTAAAGCCGGCGCCTCAATAAGGATGCGGGCATTCGGGGGTTTGTTGATGCCCGCTCAACGGGTTTTGAAACAAGGTTCTGCATGTCCGGAGGCGATCTCTCCATTTGGTTCCGTGAGGACATGACGAGATGATAGTGGACTTTTTTGTGTGGGGGATTAACATACGTGTTGCCCCCTATGACAATGCGAACCCAAATGTGAAAGGCAACTGCCGCCTGAACAATGATGAGGGCAGTCGGGGGCCTGCTGATGACCGCTCAAAACGTTTTAAAGCAGTGCTCTGCATGTCCGGAGACGATCTCTCCCTGCGGTCGAGATGACTGAGGGCCTTTTTATAAAAGGGGCCGGGTAGGGGGTGAAATTGGGGCGGCTGCGCCGCCCCAATTTCACCCCCTACCCGGCCCCAAACCCCACAGTGCGCCCCGTCATCTCGACCGAAGGGAGAGATCGCCCGCTCGACAGCACCCACATCAGGCAATTCAATGCACTTCGCGGTCGACGTGTTCAAAAAGGCATCGTTTCTTTTGGCAGACTCGGGGATGGATCGCCCGCTCGACAGCACCGATTTCCGGCAAGTTTGGCAATCGGCCTTTCGGTTTTGGTCAAAAGTGCGGCTTCCCCGCTCAAAAAGTCAGCGGAAAAGCCCTCTACGGATGTTCGGGCGGAAAAAGCAGGAAATTTCCACCTCTCCCCCAACACCGCTCCACCATTGCATATTACCGTTTTTAAACGTTTATAAACGCTTTTAAACGGAAGTAAACGTTTGTTCTACGGCTCGTAACCGGCGACCGCCCCACATTTGCACTGTCGATCGATTGACACGGCAGTCCGAAACGTCGGCCCGCCCGAATCAAAAAAAGAAAAGCCGCGCCGAAAGGCATCCCGCACCGGATAGACACCCGCTTATTCAAAGGGTTTGCAAGGTGCACAATTTACCCGAAGCGCAGCCATTTAAAAACCACCGCGGGAGGCGGTCAAACAAAACTCCGCCGCCCCGCAAAAAAACAGTAGAAGTCATGAACACGATTGTAAACAAAATCACCCTGATCGGTCACCTCGGAAACAACCCCGAAATGCGCACCTTCGACAACGGAGGGAAAGTGGCCAACCTCCGCCTCGCCACTTACGAACCCTACCGCGATGCGAAGGGAAATAAAGTAGACACCACCCAATGGCACGACCTCAGCGCTTGGGGCAAGACGGCAGAATTTGCCGAGAAATTTCTCTCCAAGGGAAAATATGTAATCGCAGAGGGCCGTCTCGTGCACCGGAGCTATGAAGACAAAGACGGGAACAAGCGCTACAGAAGCGAAGTCCGCGTGAACGACTTCATGATGCTCGACAAGAAACCCGAAAACGCCTGAGGGGCCCCTCTCCCGTCCCGCCGCACCCGATACGGGGTGCGGCGAACCGGGGCGGGCGGGATTGAAACCTCAATTCAAACCACTTTAAAAACATCATTGCCATGCAACTCAACAATAAAGTACAACTCATCGGGCACCTGGGCATGAAGCCTAAAATCCACAGCTTCGGCGAATCGAAAATGGCCCGAATGAGCCTCGCCACCGATGCAAGTTACCGCGCCGCCGACGGCAAATACGTTCAAAACGCCCATTGGCACACCCTCGTGGTCTGGGGAAAAGCCGCCCTCGCAGCGGAAAGTCGGCTCGACAAAGGCAAAAAAGTGGCCGTGACCGGAAAGCTGATCAACCGGAGCTACGAGGACAAAGAAGGGATCAAAAAGTACTCCACGGAAATCCATGTTTCGGAATTTCTGGTACTGGAAAAATGATTCCGCCCTTCTCCGAATACGCCCCGCCGAGCAACCTGCACGGCGGGGCTTTGCGTGCGATAAGATCGTGCGTAACGGGCACGCGGGAATCCCGTAATGCGGGACTTTTAGGTTCGGCACTTCGGAATGAAATGCCTATTATTCGCGAAATTCAACCACTCTGACCGTGAAAGTATCCGCCGCCGCCTTCGCATTTCTTCTCTCTCTGTCACTCTGCGCGCAAGACTTCCGCCTGCTTACGAGCCACGGCCACCGGCTCTTCAGTGACCCGCCCTCTGCGAACACACTCGGGCTTGAAGTAAACGAAATGCTCTTCGACGGTGATTCTGTTTTTGTCCTCGGCGCCCATTGGGATCCCCAACCCTCTGCTTTCGGGCCGCCTTGTTTTGTGCCGGATGTGCGCAGCCGCTTCGGCACGCAGATCCGACTCTCCGACGACGGCACTGCTGTGATCTACAGCAATAACCAAAACGGAATCACCCTGCTGACCCAAGCCGAGCAGGGTGCGTTTTGGACAGCTTGGGAAAACGATACCCTCAGCCTCATTTGCACCCTCTCCGCCGTCGATACCGAGGACGTGCTCGGGACGCC
>PXBH01000152.1 GCA_003565555.1 Cryomorphaceae bacterium
CAGTGACGCGAATCTCGTCGGCTCCGAGCCGGGCTGCGTTCCGCCCTACTTCCCCTTGCCAGACCCGCTGCTCTGAGATGTCTGCCTCGTGGCACCGGGGGCGGGTCCACTGGGAGGCGGCTTAAGTGAAGACGCGGGCTTCGAGGACGAGCCGTAGCCACCACGCTTCTCGACGGAGCCGGTGCGCCGATCACCGTTGCCCTTGGCTGTCACGCGTTGGCCTCCCTTAGGAGTCGATGAACTCAAGGTACTCCACCTCCTCCCACCGGACGAGCAGACCGCCAGGTCCTACCCTTGGTCGGCCGTCATCGTCGAGTGCGAACTCCCCCGTCTCGGCGTCGACTTCGACCGAGGCAGCAAGGTAGAGATCTTGTGGCTCGGGATAGCCCGCGGCGTACGACCGCTTGCCGTTGGCGTCGGCGTACGCACCGCCGAGCCAGATTCCCGACTTCAGGCGGCACCGAATCCAGCCATCTATGTGGTACTGGAACAGGTAGTCCCAGGCCCGAGGCGCTGGGTCTGGGCCGGCAACGATCTTGGCGATCGGCCAACCGCGCCGCAGGCCCACTCCGAGCACGGTCCCCGCAACCAGAGGTACGCCGATGTAGGCGAGTGGGACCGCTGCGAGCCACCACGGAAGTGACCTGCCCCCGACGACCTCCCTTGTGAAGTTCACGTGCAGCACGTAGAGCGGGCTAGCGAACACGGCCAAGAGTACGGCCGAGCCACCCACGAAGCGCAGGATCCGATCACTGAGGCCTATCCCGTAGCGGCCCGCCTGACGCTCGAACGCCCAAACGTAGAGGGCTCCCGGCAGCAGCGCGATTACGATGACTGCTACCGCTTGGAAGGTCGACGGCACGGTCTCTGGCCTCCTACGTCTTGGGCACGGTCAGTATCCCGATGCGGTGAGACATACTGGTCTCAATGTTCCTCTCGCTGTGGACATCCTCGAGCTGTTTATGCCCAGCAACGGGCTCCACGACGACGATGCGCTGCAGGACGAGGGCGACCGGGCCAGTCTCGCGACTGTCTGTCCAACGCCATTGTTCCACGCTCGGCAGCCGTGATGGTGGGCGCGTAAGTATTCGGGCGCAGTCGCCCATAGCGCCGGCGTGGTGCGGCCTAGAACATCACTCGCTTGAATCGGCGTCTATGGCCGCTAGAAGGCTCATGTGACAAGCGGCGTGGAGTAGCAGTGCAGCCTCGGCTTGCCCCAGCGCGGGCGCGAAACCGTGCGCCACGGTATTTCTGAGGTTCAACCCGATGGGGTCTGAGAGGAGCACCCGTAGGTGGCGACGCGTGGCCTCAGGTAACGCACCTTCAAGCTCCGCGAGGAGCTGCCCGAGTCCCTTGACCTGGCTGGCGCGACCTTGGCGATCGATCGAACATGTCACCGGTAGGCCGACCGCACCAGCAAGGCGCCGAACGGCCGTTTCTAGGCGGGGCGCGAGGACCGAGGCGGCGGCATCGAACTCCCTCAGCTCGTAGAGTCGAGCGCCTCGGGCGAACGCCGTAGCCAACTCGCTCGAGACAAAACCGTTCTCGAAGAAGGCCACGGCATCGGCTACGGGGCCGTACTTGACATGGATACGGGCGAGGATGTCCACCGCGAAGTGGGCAAAGATGCTCAGACCCATCGCCTCTTCCCGGATGAGCTCCTGTTCCGCAGCGTCATCGCCCGCCGCCGGGGAATTGGCGACCGTGTTCTCCGGCCCGATGATCACGCGCGTGACGAGGAACTGGAGGGGATGGTCTTCCATCCTCTGCCCGACCCGTCGCCTCAGTCCGTCGGGGTCTTCGTTGGTCAGGTACGAGCCGAACCGAGCCAGTGCGGCTTCGACTCGATCGTCTCCGACGAACTGACTGATGAACGCCTCGACCTGTTCAGTGGGGATCTTCACTTCGGCCGAGATCGACTGGAGCTCGAGGTCATCTTCTGACATCTGCTCGATGGCCCGGCGGAGACGGACGACCAACTCAGGCAGTCGATGCTGCTCCGCGATCTCAAGGGCGTGGTGAAGATGCGCCTGCCGGGCAACACCCGTACTCGAGTTCGCTAACACCTCGAAGGCCTTGGCGGCACGGGTCCAAAGACGCTCCTGCTCCCCTTCGTCCACGAGCGGACTCTTGATTGACGCGAGGCTCTCGAGGTGCCACGGGTCGTCTCCGAATCGGTCGTCTGCGAGGTCGAGAAGCTCGGGCAGGTCGTTCGGTCGGCGATCGACTCGATCACTCGACAGCTGATCGAGAAGTCGCAGCACGACGCCTGGCATCGGTTCGTCGGATTCGAGCGCTCGTCGACTCAACCGGACGGCTGAAGCAACGGCCGAGGCTCGTAGGTCCGCGTCGTTCAGCTGAGATGCAATCTCGATGGCGCGACGTATACCGTCCCCGACGTCAACCGGATGCTGAAGGTCGTCGTCGATCGCTTTGGTGTACTCATCGACCGCACGACGGGCGTAGAGATCGGGCCGAGCTCCGTGCCGGGCCTCCCAAAGTAGGTCCGCGAGGCGGGCACGCACGGCAGGTCTCTTCGCGATCGATAATGCGTGCTCCCACAGCCTGAAGATCCCGGGGTCCAGGTCACCGATGACCGCGAGTGGAGCTGGGTATGTCTTGCCGTCGAACTCCATCATCGGTCCGAAGGGGCCGTGGCGATCGCGTGCCTCCGCATCGAACGACTGGTGGTACTCCAACGCGGCGACGATGCCTCGGAGAGGATCGTCAGATCCATCTGCCATCGACTGGAGCGCCGCTGCGACACCATGAAGGCCGGACCGGGGTCCAGCCCGCTCTGCTGCGCTCACAGCCTCTTGGAGCGCTTGATTGTCGAAGTCGGCCACCAACTCGCCTGTCTGATCGCTGACGTGTATTGATCTGATCGCTGACGTGCACTGATCGTCAGGAAACCAAAGGTGTGTGACAATCGAGCAGTGCCGGGCCGGCGCGACCAACGGAGTGGCGTCCGTTTCTTGAGACCGTTCTGGTCGGCTGGGTGCTTCTTCGGCGACAACCCGATCCGCGCCTAACGTGGACTCGCGCGCGGGTGGCCTCAGCGCTTATCGAGGCTCGACACCATAATGTTGCGCGTCCGGATGTGTCGGCCGTTACGTATGCGGCCGCACGGTAGAGGTCCGTGTAGCGGAGGCCGGTCCCGTGACAACGGCGTGACAACGAACGCGGGGGAATCGGGGGACACGGGCGCGTCATCGACGAGTCGGTCGAGGTGCAAACGCCCTGTTCAGACGGGGGTTTCGGGCCTTCAGGGCCATCGCCGGACACGACTTGGCGATAGTTCAGGTCCGTGTGTCCTTCTGGACATGGGGGTTCAAGCCCCCCTCGCCCACAAGGAGGTCGAGTTCGGGCCAGCTCAGTAGCACCTGGCCCGCGTCTCCACCGGCGAGTTCGGTCAGGGATTCGTTCCACGCCCGGCTGAACACTTTGGGCTTGCGAAGTCGCCGCCATGACAGATCAGCTCAAGAACGTCATGGCAGACGTTTCCCAGAACGGCTTGGAGGGCCTGAGGGCCCGCCTTCACTTCGGCTTCTTTATCGCGTGCGGCAGACAAGGAGTACTTCACCCGCAGTTGACAAGCAGGCAGGTCTGTCAGCCGCGATGGAGACAGACGACGCAACGGCTCCGTGGTCACAACTCGGGCAGTCGACGAAGAACATGAGCAGGGCGTCGGCGCAGGTCGAAGGGTGTAGTCACCCCGACCAGATGCGGATCCCGTACCAGGTCATCATCGCCGCCATATCTCCCTGGGGGGGGCCGAGCTGGCCGGCTTGTCAGCGGGCGAGGATGAGCGCGGCCATGCCAAGAATCAGCAGGTTCCCACCGATGCGGGCGAGCTGGACGAACGTGGCCGGGAGGTGACGTCCCGCGGCGGCTCCGATCCCGGCGAGGAAGGTCTGCCAGGCCAGGGAGGCGCTGAAGACCCCGGCCACGAACACCGCGGCCTGTCCCAAGGTGAAGTCGCCGACGAGGTCGAGGCCCAGCACGACCGCGACGAAGTAGACCACGGTGAGGGGGTTGACGATGGTGAGCCCGAGGAACTTAACGTACGTCAGGCTGAACTCGCGGCGGCCGGGTAGCGGCGTGTCGATCGGTTCGGTGGGACGCGCGGACCGCAGCAGCCCGAGGATCGCGATGGATGCCAGGATCGCGGCGCTCCCGATCCTGAACGGCCGGCCCATCGACTCGATCGTCGCGGCGAGCGCGGCCCCACCGGCGACCG
>PXBH01000210.1 GCA_003565555.1 Cryomorphaceae bacterium
CAAAAACCATGGCGATGCGCGCCGCAAGGATGGTCAGCAAGGCAGCGGTTTTATGGGCGGTCATAAATTCCGATACGAACAGGGCCACAGCGCATACCGCCATCACGGAGAAGGTGCGCAAGATGAAGTCGCGCTGAGAGGTGTGGTAGGAGGCCTCATTTTTGATTCCGCGAAATGAGGGCATCAGCGCGAGAATCACCCCGGCGAAGGAGGCCAAGATTTGGTTTTTGTAGTAAAAAAGCGGAAGCAGAAAGTTCTCGCCGAACAGCTTGGTGTCCGGGAAATCGCCGAGCCGCACGCCCGCCTGTACCGCTTGAGGATAGAAGAGCATAAGGACAAAAAACATCCCGGGCAGCACCATCAGCAAATATGAAAAGTAGCGGGTGTGGTAGTACCGCAGGAGGGCAAAAATGACGAAGGACACGATCAATTCGGCAATCAGGGCCATCAGAATCAGGAAGGCCACGGGGTCGTAGGCCAAAACCCAAGATGCGTGAACGGAGTAAAGTACTACGAGCAGGTATTCCTTCATGCTGCGGGGGTTGTTTCCGTTGATTGCCCGTACCGATTCTTATTTGCGGCGACGAGAAGCACCGCGCTCGGTGCCCGACAATTTTGAAAGGGTAAGGATAGTCGTTTTTTCCGAATTTTCCGGCTGATCGCGCGACTGCTGTCGCTGTATGTGGCTTTCGGAGGGGCGCTTTCGACGGGGCCTTCGGTGCGGTGCGCGGGGGACAGAAACCCTTTTTCACTGCAAGCCGCATGCGGATTCACGCGCGTTTTGCCTATCTTCGGAAACCCTGAAAGATGTCCGCCCATGTCAGAAATGGACTTCCGTCCCCGCTTTCGCTTCCGCACTTCGCTGTCTGTCGAAGCGGCTGAAGCCCTCCTTTTGGAAAAACTGCGCCGCGACAATCCCGAAGATTTTCGCAGCGCCATTGTCAAGGGGCACATGGTGCTCAGCATCGCCCCGGAGAAGAAGCATTTTTGGTCACCTCAGATGGACATTTCGATCGCAGAGATTGAAGCGGGCGACGAGGGGCATCCCGATACCTTGGTTCGCTGCCTTACGGCACCTGCCCCCGCCGTATGGACCATGTTCATGTTTTTCTACGGCTTTGCCGGTTTTGCCGCCCTCGTCGGACTCATGATTGCGAGTTCGCAATACACCCTCGGTTACGACCTGTGGGGGCTGTGGATCGCCGCGGGCGGACTCCTCCTCGGCATCGTGCTTTTTGCCGTGGCGCAAACGGGCAAGGGTTTGGCGAAGGAGGAAATGCGGAGCATGAAGCGGTTTGTGGACGAGGCTTTTGCGTCGGACGGCGTAAAGGTCGTCCCGGTGACCTGATGGAGAACCAAACACCGGCCCTCCGTGCCCTCGCCCTCACGCTTCCTCCGGTCCGCGTGACTGCGGCTTCGCTCGATTGCTCATTGCCAATTGCTCATTGTAACACCCCCTCCACGTCATTGCCAATTGCCAATTGCTCATTGCCCATTGTCCATCGCCCTCACGCTTCCTCCGGTCCGCGTGACTGCGGCTTCGCTCGATTGCTCATTGCCCATTGCCAATTGCTCATTGCCCATCGCCCTCACGCTTCCTCCGGTCCGCGTGACTTCAGCTCCGCCCCGATTGCCAATTGCCCATTGTAACACCCCCTCCACGTCATCGCCCATCGCCCATCGCCCATCGAGCAAGGATGATTTATTATGTTTGCAACATGTACGTATTCAGGAAAATATTGGCGATGAAGTTTCTCACTTTCGTCTTTTCGGTTTTGGTGTCGGCCGGCCATGTGGGTGCGCAGCAAATCTTCAAATCTTCACCTGCGGATGCTGCACCTATTTTGAAAGATGCGGAGAAGATGCCTTCCGCCGCGGTATTCCTCGGCACTTCAGGGAATTTTGATCAAGCGGTAATCGAACCTGTGAACAACATCCTCTACGCAGTGGTGAGGGATGAAAAGCGGGGCAAAATTTCAGCCAATGGCCACCTTGTGGCGATAGACCTCAGCAACTACCGGCAGCTTTGGCAGGTGTTTTTTTCAGACAAAGAGGCCAATTTGTACTTGCATAACGGCTTGCCTGTCATGATTTTCAGCGATTACTCTGAAGCTTTTTCTCCTGCTGACGGACGCCGTAAGTGGCGCAGGATTATGCAGGTGAGGCAGCTTGTGCCTCAACTCGGCTTAGCCATCGCCGGCGGTAGGGAACGGGGCGAGGGATTCCTTGCCGCTTTTGACCTCAGCACCGGGAGTATCAAATGGCGGTACCAATCGCGGGCACTCCGTGATTTTGGCAATGTGTTTACATCCGGTGATACCCTCATCACATGTGTATCATCATCTCTGCACCAAATTGACCTGCGGAGCGGGGAAGGTTTTTCTGCGCCGTTGAATCACCGTGATCCTGAATTTGACGGTAGCTCGGATTTTATGTTGCGAAGCGTAATCGGACACAACTTCGGTTTGGCAGGAGTACTGATGTATTCAGCCCTCACCCTGAGCCAATCCGGCACGACCATCGGCAGCGACCTGAGAAATTCGATGGTGTACAATGGCACGACCTACGATGCCACCGCCCAAACCATCGCTGCATTTCAGCCTCCTGAAGGGCTTGTCTGGGAGTATGCAGTTCCGTACACAGTGGTTGGCATTCCTCGGATTTTTGAAAGTGGCGGTGCTTTGTATGGGGTATACCCCGGAGTATTTAATAGTGCGACAGTGAATATTGACGGGGCCGCTATTGTGGTAAAACTTGACCCCGCTACCGGGGAAGAACTGGCAATAGCATGGCTCAATTATGTGAAGCAGCAGTATATTGTGGACTTCATGGTGCGTGACACGGCTCTCCTGGTGGCCATGAACAACAAGATGGTCTTGTTGGACACAGACAACTTGGAACCCATCTCTTCAAAACTGTTTGGCGATGCGCGCATGGGTGCCGGGCTCGACAGGATTGTGCGCCCTCCTTATTTCACCTTTTCGGAAAACCGGATCAACAATGAATCGGAAAAAGAAGGAGGGAAGCTCTACATCCAAAACAATGCGGGTATGAAAATTGAATTCTCCGATTCATTTGAACCCGTTGCCGTGGTGCGCAAATCTCATTTTTTCCGTTTCGCCGGGCAGACGGGGTCATACAGCGCTTACACAAACAGCGTCCGCACGGTGATTACCGGATCTGACGGTATGCTGCTTCCCTTTGAGTTTACCTCTAACGCTCAGATGAGTGATGCGCATGTATGGGATTGGAACGGCAAGGCCTTAGCGGTCATTCCGGTTGCCGGAATTCAGTAGGACCCTAAGATCAATTTGAATCGATAAACAGCTTTAAAGAAGTATAGCGCTGTCGGTTGCCCAAATGGTTTTTGGTACTGCGAGTTGTCAACCTATTTCATGAGGGTGCAGATTGCCCATTGCCAATTGCTAACCCGCCCTTCACGTCTTGCCAATTGCCAATTGCTAATTGCCAATTGCTAACACGCCCTCCACGTCATTGCCAATTGCCCATTCTAACACGCCCTTCACGTCTTGCCGATTGCTAATTGCCAATTGCCAATTGCTCCACCCCCTCCACATCATTAACTTTCAAATCGATATAAAATACCTTCGGCTGCGGCCTTCACCTTCCGGGGTGAGGACGCCTTTCGCGGCAAGGTCTCGGAGATCGCGCGTGGCGGTGGCTTTGGACGCTTTGGTCAGGCTGATGTATTTCCTCGCATTCATGCCGCCTTCGAATCCCGACGGTCCTCGGTCGAGCATTTTCCGCACCACTTTCAGCTGACGAGTATTAAGGTTATCCTTGTTCGCATCAAAAAAACGGGTCTTCTTTACCACAAATTCTATTTGTGCTTCGGCGAGTTCTTGCGCTTTTGAGATGATGTCAATAAAATACACAAGCCATTCGCTCACCTCATTGGATCGCTGTCCTTTCTTTAGCGCACTGTAATAGGCTTTTTTGTCCGATTCGATGACCTGTGAAAGGCTGAGAATCACCGGGCGGCCCGCGTGTTGCGAAAGCACTTTTTCGGAGAGTGCCCGGCCCACCCTTCCGTTGCCGTCTTCAAACGGATGGATGGACTCAAAATAAAGGTGGGCAAGGGCAGACCGCAGGGGTGCATACGGTATGGCCTTCTTGCCTCCGGGCGCAGTATCATTGAACC
>PXBH01000003.1 GCA_003565555.1 Cryomorphaceae bacterium
CGGGTGCCGTGGAGGAATTTTCTTCGAAATACTGCGCATTGTCGGCGAGCACTTTCATTTTCTCAGAGGCATCGAGGTCGCGCACCTGCACGATGCTTTCGTATGAACCGCTGTAGCCGAGCGGGTCTTCGTACACTTCCACGAAGCCCTGAATGTAGTCCACGGTAGGCGCGGTGTCTTTAACCCAGGCTATATTGTACCGGTCCCAAGTTTCGAGATCGCCGGTGGTGTAGTATTCGATCAGGAGCTCCAAGGCTTCGCGCTGCTGCTCATTTCCGGCCACGGTCACTGCCTTCCGGAGCCAAGCGATCATTTCCGTGAGGGCCGCTCCGTAGAGTCCGTCCGCTTTGTAGACATCCTCGTAGATTCTTCCGGTTTCATCTTTTACGAGGCGGGCATTGATTCCGAGCGAAACGGGCTTCTTAGGGTCGAGTTTGGTTCTGCGGGCCTTGTAGAAAAACTCAACTTCGGGCTGCTTGAGGTTGGGGCTGTAGAAATTCACTGCGCTTGAGGCGATCAGGTCGTCGCCGTCCTTGCTCACCTTCTTATTGTCAAATTCGGGGTCAAAAATGGCTTTACGCGCCTCTTCACTGATTTCGGAATTTGCGGATGCGAGCAAGGTGTCAAAATATTCTTCTGAAAAGTCGGGTACAAACTTATCACCCGAGTAGTGGTGGTGAATGCCGTTGGCAAACCAGAAACGCTTGAGGTAAAGTTCGAAATCTCCCCAATCATCGGAAGATTTATCACCGTCAAAGGAGGTGTAAATCGATTCGAGGACATTGCGGATCTCGAGGTTGTGGCGGTAGTTCTGGTCATAGATGATGTCGCGTCCCGAATACCCGGCCTCTGCGAGGTAGTAGGCGAGCTTTTTCCGGTCGAGGGGAAGCTTATCCCAAGCGGGGATGCGGTACCTGAGTACCTTGACATCGGCAAACTGCTCGACGAGGTAGGGGAAGTCCTCTTTCTTCCCTTTCTCAGCTTGTGCCTCGGTGCCGGCAGCGTCTCGGGATTTCTCATCGGTTGATTCCGGCCCGCAGGCGATAAAAAGCAATGCGGCGGCGAAAGGGGTAAAATATTTGAGCTTCATGATGGAATTGGGTTGGGCCCAAATGTAACAGAAATTCGGGGAGGTGGGCACAGTCTGAGCGACGGGTGTGCGGCATCAGCCGGCGTAATCCTGATGCATCAACCTGTGAACGGCTTGCCAGCGGGTGAGCAGTTCTTCAGCATCAGCCGCGCTGTCTCTCCCGGCGCGGAGGTCCAATTCGATTTTTTTTGCTTCGCCTTTGTCTGTGACCTGCAGCTGTGCGAAGCGCGATGACATTTTATGGATAATCTCCGCCAAGGCCGGATAATCCTCATCTCGGAGCAGGTCAAACGCAAGCTTCAGCTCCGCTTCATTTGCGGAGAGCAGGTCTTGCACAATTTCTTTCAAAAACGCCTCATCACCCATCGCGAAGGCCTCGTATTCCTCAAGGCTGTAAAGGTTTTGGTCATTTTGTGTATCACTCTTCTTTCCGGATTCCCGCAAGGATGCCTGCGTGGTCGGGCGCTCCCGATCGCTTATCGGTGCATCGCGGCCCGGATCAATTGCCGATTTCGTCAAGTTCGCAACTTTTCCGATCAGGTTCCTTCTGTCAAGCGGCTTCGAGACTACTGCGTCAAATCGTTTCAATTCATCTTTGTCCTCATCCGAACGCAGAACATTGGCCGTAGACGCTATGATCACCTTCGGACGGAGATTGGCTTCCTCGAGCTTGCTGAGCAACTCATACCCGTTGATTTTCGGCATTTTCACATCTGTGACAACGGCATCATAGTTTTGGACGAATTTCCTGAGGTGTTCGAGTGCTGCTTGAGGGTCTGATTCGCAATATACTTCTGCACCCACCGCGGAGAAGATACGACGGTATAGCTTGATGATCAGCTCATCATCATCAACACAAAAGATGCGACGCCCCGCCAATTCTGTTTCATCAATCGGCGCTTCGCCTTCGGGGATTTCGCGTTCGTCCGCTCTTTTTACCGTCAGGATCAGGGTAAATGTACTGCCCTTGTTCGGTGCCGATTTCAACTTAATTTCACCGCCCAGCAAACTTGCCACTTTTTTTACAATTCCGAGGCCCAGACCTGTTCCCTGAATTTTATTCTTGTGTGTACCCGCCTGATGGTACTGTTCAAAAATGGTTTCTTGCTCCGCTTGGGCAATGCCTATGCCTGTATCATGCACAGAAACTGTGAGTTGAAGGAAGTCATCGGGCAATATCTTGGTTTCGCACCTCATACCGATGATTCCCTCCTCCGTAAATTTCAAAGCATTGTGCAAGAGATTGTACAGAACCTGCCGGATGCGGTGCTGATCGCTTTCGACCCAAGTCTCTTCGGCCGGCAGCTCAAAATCGGGTTCGAGACCTTTGTCACGAATGAGACCTTCGAAAGAGCGCCTGATGTCGTGAAACAATTCGGTGAGATCGAAGACTTCTTCATTGATTTCAATGATTCCCGCTTCAATTTTGGCCGTATCGAGAATCGCGTTGGCTACCTGCAAGAGGTGTTTTGAAGAATATCTGATGGACTTGGCGTTATCATCTTCGGCATCGAGCATTTCTGCAAAACCTATGATGGAGGTGAGCGGGGTGCGGAGCTCGTGGCTCATGACGGATAAAAACTCCTGTTTCGCCTTTGCCTCCCGCTTGGCCTTTTTCTCGCTCAGGATAATTTGCTGCTGATAGCGTCGATTCTTATTAATATCACGCAGGGAGAAATAGACCAATACAATGCTGCTCAGAAAAAAGAATGCGATCACGGCAATGATAGTGACCTGATAGCGACGGGAGAATTCATAGGTTGTCTCGGCTTCATTTCGTGCGCGAATGGTTTCTTTGTACCTGAGGTCGTTAATCAGGGTTTCGAGTTCGGCGGTGATGCCGGCATTCTTGGCGTAAAAGTTTTGCTCAGTTTCGCGGATTTTTTCCATCAATTCCACTTCCCCCTTGTAGTAATTGGTGAAAGCGTTCTTGATAATTTCAGCGATCTCATCGTCGCGGAGGCCGTCTGAACTGCTAAGAAGCAAGGTGTCGGATTGGGTAACAACCACAGTGTCTTCAATGACTTCTCTCTGTTGAATAACGAGTTCGTCTTCGCTCACGCGCTCTTTTCCGAATAGCCGCTGCAGGAAAGTCGATTTGTCATCGTCCGCGCCCTCCCGCGGGACAAAGATGCTGTCGGGTACGTTTCGCTTTCTGACCTCGTAAGAAATTTTCTCTACGATCAACAGCGAATCTTTGACGCTCAGCTCACCGAGCCTTTGTAGCAATTCTGACTCGAGGTTTTGGTATACCTCACTTTGTTTGCGGGTTCGAAGTTCATTGACTTGTTTGAATTCATCTTTGATCTGATCCAAAATCAACGGAATGGTATCCAGTTTCAGCCGTCCGTCAAAAGATTCTTCCCTTTCGTAAATCTCTTTGAGTTCAGCAATATTCACCTTGATGGAATCGATCAAGGGCAAGTGGTCATCACCAAAAGATTCTTCAGCATCAACACCTTGCAACACAAAAATAGAATTCAGCTTGCTTAAATCTGTGGTGATCTTCTGAAAGCGGCGCCACTTACCGGTGGGCTCTGCCAAATGAGAAATACGCTCAGTGAGCTCAAACAAGCCGGTAAGCGAAAAGTAACCCAAACCGCCGAGCAGTATGGTGGCCATCAACATGATGATGATTATCTTGCCTTTGAGTCCCTTCACAGCCGGTTCTTTTCAGTCAGATATTTCCCGCGAAATCACATTCCCGATATGATCTCAAGCAATTCGGCGGGTTTAAACGGTTTGTTCAAAAAGTGCATCGACCCGGCTTCGGCGCCTTCGCGCGGGATGTCGGCATCGGCCAATCGGCTCATCAGGATCACTTTGGTTTTAAGATCGGATTCCGAGATCCATTTGGTGATTTCTACACCGTTGGTATCGGGGAGCCTGTAGTCTATTACGGCCAAATCATACTCATTGCTTTCGAGCAGGCCCTTGGCTTCGGCACCGTTTGCGGCTTGCGACGCAGAATACCCGTTTTTGTTCAGGTAGTTAGAGAGAAGTTTACAAAAGACGAAATCATCTTCGATTACGAGTATCTTTTCCATGGATTTGGTTTTTTAGC
>PXBH01000002.1 GCA_003565555.1 Cryomorphaceae bacterium
GGAATATAATAGATATCAAGAAGGGAATAGAGAAAGTAGATATCAAATAGAACCAACAGAATCTAAAAGATATTCTACCCCTAAAAAATTAGGTAAAATTGGAAAAGCATTTATTGCATTGAATAAAAGAGAAATTATAGAAATTCAAGGGCCTGAAAAAAGTCTTTTGAAGGCTGTTGAAAATTTCAAGAAAAAAAGAAAAGAAGTATTTTACTCTAAAGGAAATGTTTTTGCAAAAGAAAAAGTAGATATAGATAAAATTTTAAAAAAAACGGCTAAAACAATGGATGTTGGTTTTAATTGGGAAAAGATCTAATTATGTTCCTAAATAGTAGTTACAAAAGCAAAGATTTATAAACCTTGAAAACATAAGATTTTTATGGAATATAATAGATATCAAGAAGGGAATAGAGAAAGTAGATATCAAATAGAACCAACAGAATCTAAAAGATATTCTACCCCTAAAAAATTAGGTAAAATTGCGTTAGCTACTGGTTTGACAGCACTTTTACTTGGAACATCTGGATGTGCAACATCAAGAGGCAATAGAACGTTCAGACATGATTTGAATATCGCTCCGCAAGGATTCTCATTCTAAAAAGAAAAAGAAATACCTGCACTAAATTCTGCTCCAATCGGATCAAAGATAATATCATCTGAGATGAGATCATCATAAACTCCTTGAGGATTTAAATTTATACCTATATTATCCCATGGCAGACACCAAAAAGTGTATCCAGTAGGATCAAATTTTTGTTTTAACTGAATACGAGTAGACCATTCTAAATAAGACTCTATTTCGGGATTAAATTCATATGTATCTTCAAGATTCTCCCATAATCTCCTTATGTAATTAACTTGTACAAAATTTAAAGGAACAATATAGTTGAAATCCTGTATTGGACAACAAGAATCTGTACCAATGCAAGACCCATCGAGACATAACATGTTATTACTGGGCACACAAAGTCCGTATTCATTCATGGTTTCTAGACAAAAATTACACTCTGGCTTGATTGTATTCCAGTTTGGATTCATACATTGTTCCCAACAATCTATCAAAGAACTACATTTTCCCAATGCCTTTAAGGAATATCCACATGAAATTACATTAAGATTTGGAACTGCGAATTCAGTAGATTGCATTAAACTTGTTTCTGAAGTGTCACCGGGCAGTTCAAAATGCACCACTTATGGGCACTTCAAAGTGCACCACCTGTTGTTTAGTTTCTAGTTACCATCACAGTCTCTGATTGTCTACTTTTGGTTTTCCTGGACGCGATCCTTGAGTCGGTAGCTTTTGCCCTTGATATTGATGATTTCCGCATGGTGCAGGAAGCGGTCAAGGATAGCGGTGGCTGACGGAACATCGCCGATGAGCTTTCCCCACTCCTCGATGGGGCGATTGCTGGTCATCATTGTTGAGCGGTTCTCGTAGCGTCGCATGATTACCTCGAATAGGTATTCGCCAGCGCGTGGCGGCAGGTGCTTCATGCCCATGTCGTCGATGATCAACAGGTCGGGTTTAAGGTATTTTCGCATCGTCCGGTCCTGGTCCTCGCTTAGTCCTTCTGCCATGAGTTCGCGCACGGCATCAAAGACCGAGCGGTAGAGCACTAGGAAGTTGGCCTTGATGGCCTGATGGCCAATAGCCTGCGCGATATGGCTTTTGCCTACTCCGGGAGGTCCCACGAGCAGCACGTCGCGCTGCTGGCGTATGAACTGGCAGCTTGCAAGGTCATATATGGTTTTGCGTTTGAGCGAAGGGTTGAAGCCAAAGTCAAAGCTCTCAAGCGTTTTCAGATCCCTGAAGGTTGCTGTCTTGATGCGCCTGTGTATCTGCCGTTGTTCTCGTATGTTGAGCTCATCCTGCAGGATGATTTCAAGGAACTCGTCATGCGAGAGATTGTTGCCCCTTGCCTCCTGCAGGCGCAGGTCTAGTGTTTCAAGCAGCCCGCCCAGGCGCAGGCTTCTGGCCATTTTCCTAACCGTATCATTCATGTGTCTAGTACCTTTCTGTGGGTTGTTCCGGAGCCAGCAGCTCCAGCATTTGTGTGTATTCACTCATCTCCCGGATCAGGGGGTGCTTGTCCATGAATGCAAACGATTCCTGCGTCTGCGGACGTACAAGCAGCCCCTTGATATCCTTGAGATGAAAAGCGCTCATGGCCAGGGCCTGCTCACAGGCATGATCCACAGCCTTATTGGTGTACTTGTGCCCCAGTGCGTTGAGCCCTTGCAGAACCCGTATGCCGGGCGCACCGCGTTCGGCCACCACCTCTACGGCCCACAGACCGCAGTGCGGACCGAGCCGGCCGACTTTGCGGATCCACCATGCGGCATCCTGTTCGATACTCGCCGCCCTGCGCCCACGGGTGCCCAGACTGCTCGAGAACTGCCCTTTACGGCCTTTGGCAAAGGTACGCAGAAGTTCGAATTGATGATTGAACACCCTGACGGTCCGGGCATCCCAGCGAACCCAGAGCTGACGGGAGCGATACTCCTGGGGGACTTCATAGTAGCTGCCATCAACCTCGATATAACTGTCACGATGTACCTTGCGCCGGCCTTCACTGAAACACGGGAAAAGACTTGCAGGTAAAGGCAGCAGCGCATCTTTTTCGATTTGCTCGAAATGCTCCCGCACCTGTCGGCGGGTAGTGCCGTGGATGCGGCAGTCGGCCACCCGCGCCTCCCAGTCGAGCAGCAACGCATTCTGTTCGGCAAGCGAACTGAAGGCCCGCCCCTTGATGGCATTGTTCTTCACGTACTTGATGCCGCTCTCGACCTTGCCCTTGTGTTCTGGGGTATAAGGCCGGCAGGGCAGTATCTGAGTGCCATAGTGGCGGGCAAAGCTTTCGAGTTTCGGGTTGATCTCCGGATCATACCAGTCAGCCTTGCTCACGGCGGCACGCAAGTTGTCAAGGTTGATGGTCTGGGGGACACCGCAAAAATGGCGGAAGGCATTTTCCAGGCAGCGGATAAACGTCTCCGTGTCCTGACTGAAAACCGACTCGCTGTAGCCCTTGCGCGAACAGGACAGCACGATGCGGAAAATCCAGCTCCTGCGCTTGCGCCCGCCAGTGCTCGAGGCGATCCATGCACCAGTACCGAAGTCCACCTGGGCTTCCTCGCCGGGCAGCGATTCAATCCGGTAGATCCGATCCGGCTGACTCTCCTTCTCCTTGCGGATGTAACGTTTTACGCTGTCATAGGAGCCTTCAAAGCCATAGTCATCGCGCAGATCCTGCCAGATACGCTGCGCATCAAGCCCCTTTTCAAGCAGCAGCTTCACCTGCTCGCGATAAGGCTCGCACTGGCTCCGCCGACCGATTTTCCCGGTGGGCACAATGGTGCACTTTGACCCATCATTCCCGGTGGGCACAATGGTGCATTTTGATGCCCCACCTCCATCCGAGCCTGATGCCTGCTTATGCTCAACGATGTACTTCGATACCGTGCGACGGTTTACACCAAGCTCACGAGTGATCCGCCGATGCGACCAGCCGCGCTCCCAGAGCCCTATTATTGATTGTTTTTGCGCCATACCTATAAAATTAGCCATTGTAGAATACTCCTTTCGGAGTTGATCCTACCCTGACTAACCCTCATTATAGGTGGTGCATTTTCAACTGCCCTTTACTGGTGCATTTTGAGTGCCCGCTGACACTTTCGGTTTCAGGTGTTTCTTTAGCAGTTTGGTTTGTTTTATGAAAGTCATATATATGGAAGCTTGCAGAACCGAGTAGATGATGAGAATGGTTGCCACATGCTTTGGGCTAAGTCTCTCGATTGAGCCTGTGGCAAGTGTCACGGCGATGCCGACAGTGAGCATGAAGAGAAACAGTGAATACGAGAATTGCTTTCGCATCTCATCAATAAGCTTTGCTGGGGGTAAGTCTTGATTCTTCATATTCTCTTTTCCAACGTGTGCCTCACCCGCTAGGGGAAGTTGTATTCAACTTCCCCTAGTAGGGCGATTGTTCTGCTCATATTGCATCATGTGGATCCGCAGGAACGTCAGGCACCTTTGCCATAATAATCTCAAAGTCCTTGCGGTTCCCTTTGGCCGCCCTCTTTGTAAGATATGTTTCAGTCATCAATGCCGAGATTTTCTCGGCAACTGCTGTAGATATCAATTGATTGA
>PXBH01000116.1 GCA_003565555.1 Cryomorphaceae bacterium
ACAGGCCCGGCCAGGAAGCATAGGGGTGGGTTGGTCGGACGGATACGGTTAAATGACGGAAAGCGGGTGTTCATTTCACGAAAGTGGAGGTTCCTTTCACAAAAGTACCCGGCAAATGATAAAGAGAAGGCCTGCATGGCGCCAAAGTGAGACTGCTTTTACAGAAAGCTCCCCTGCTTTTCGGCAAAGAAGGGGTTCATTTCATGACTTCGAAAGGAGTGTGCGGGAAACGAGGGATGCTTTTCGCGAAATAAAGGGGCGTCATGATTCAATGTGTGGGTGATACAATGGAATGAAGTCAGCGAAAATGTTCGCTGACACAGTATAAATTACAGCCTCTCTTTTTTAATTAAAAAACTGATAATCAACATATATTTGAAACAGTTCGCAATGATAGTACATTTAAGCGTCTTCTAAAGCCTTAATCGCTCAATACCTCCTAAGTCATCCAATCTGAAGGAGCTCTCACTTATTGTCAATTCGTTTATTGTAAATTCGTCAAACTCCCGAACCTTTAAAAGGGCGGTCGTGCCGTTGTGGCGGTTGATGAACAGCGGTGTTACGCAGGCGTTGTGTCTCATCTGTGATTGATCGGGTTTTGGTTGCGTTACCGATCATACGATTTACAGTGTTAAATGTCACAAGGTTACTGCCGTTCTATGCGCCCGTCAAGGCCTCTGCCGTACAAGGCTGTCATTTATCTGACTCCGTCGGCCGGAACCGAAGAATGATGACCCGTCACGCCGGGAAAGCACGATGAAAATCCGAAGGAGCCGGTTCGACTTCCCTGCCTAAAACCGATGCTTTGAATCAAACGACAACCCTCTCACAAAACAGTCAATCAACGCTTATCAAAAACCGGCACACTGTTAACTGAGTAACGCCCCCCCGAGGCCATCCTCGAAAAGCCCGACCTTTTGCACTTCGGTTATTCGGTCAGCGGCGAAATCAAAGAGCGTGGTTTGACCATCGCCGACCTGCTCCTCGTCATCGAATTCGGGCGAAAGCGCAAAGCAAAAAACGGCTGCATGCGCTTCACCCTGCGCGGCTCCGGCGACGCCCTGGCAATGCCGCCCGCAAAACGGCGCCTCCTCTACGGTCTTTCGTTGATTTTGGCCCCCGACGGAAAAGTGATCAAGCTCAGGTACCTCCGCAGACCGGCCGAATGCATCACCATTGCCCTGCCTTTTGAAAACCGCAGCATCGCAGCTGCGGCCTGATGCCCGGCAGGCCCGCCCGGTAAGTGCGGCATCAAAGCGCATCGTCCGTCGTTTGGGGAGGGGAGCAGAACGTAAATAGGTTACGTTTTGCCTCCTTAATTTCGCAGTTCGCCGAAAGAAACCCGCCCCTGAACCGCTTCTGTGCAAAAAGAATGTACAGGCTGCCGCCAAATTTGCAACAGCTCCGAGCCTCTGCTCATTTTCCGGCAAGGTAAATGATGTCTACACACGTTTAATCCTATGATCTGCAATAAATTGATCACATTTTAATCCCCGTATGAACACCACATAAACCCCGCACCGCCTTCCCTACACCTGCTAACCCGCCCTCCATGAAATTCCTTTTCCGCATACCTTTTTTGAAATTCGCTTTTGTCTTCACCCTGTTTTGGTCCGCCGCCTCAGGCGTGTTTGGCCAGGGCGTAACCTGCCCCGACTGCCCGAGCGGTATTTGTGCGGGTGAGAGCCTCGCCGATTACGTGGTCTTTTCGGGATATACCTTTCCGATCGAAATCATATCGGCCACAGGCGCGGCGACGGGGGCGGGCTCCAACATTTTCAACTACAGTTTTACGGGAGGGCCGAATTCCGTGACCCTCACTTTTACAGAGGGCAACGGCACTGAGCACACAGAGACATTTGCGGTCAACGTCAACGCGGTCAACGCCCAATTCAACTATGCTGCCGGGGCCGCCTGCGGTGTAGTCAACTTCAACGGAGGTGCATCTTCCGCTTCGGGCAACATCACGAGCTATCAGTGGTCTGTATATCAAATCAACGGTGCCATCACCTCCCTGCTCACCACCCTCACGGGACAAAACCCGACTTATACCTTTTCCACAGGAGGCGTCTATGAGGTGTGCCTCACCGTGACGGACAACAACGGCTGCACATCCGAAATATGCAACCCCGTCAATGTGGGCGATGTGACGCCGGGCCTCAGCTTCACCGGCAGCGGCAATAACCTCTCGGAAGATGAGTCGCAGCTCGTCGTGCCTTATTGCAACAGCAGCTCACAAGGGTTTAACCTCTTCGCCGCCGATGATTCGGAGCTCAACGGATCGAGTGTGGCCAATTACAACATCCTGGTAGACGGGGTGAGCCAATATACCGGCGGCAATCCTCCCGGCGCAATTTCGATTTACACGGCCGAGGCCGGAACGGTGGGCTATATTCAGGTCGACATGATCATCACCGATTTAAGCGGCTGTTCCTACACCACGAGCTATCAGGTGTACATCGGAAATTTCAGTACCCCCTCGTTTTCCTCGCAGCTGGCCACCACCGCGCTGGGCTGCCCGGAAGAGGAATTGGTCATCCAAAACAACAACAACCCCGACAATCCCAACGGTTCCGACTACACCCTGCGCATCCTTTGCGGAAGCGACAGCACCGAGATCGGCGAGTGGATCTGGGAGCAATCCGTTCCGGAAAACAACCTGCAGTGGACGCCCCCTTTTTCATCCTGCCTCTGCGACGACGGGCAGTTTTACTTCAGTACCTCGGCCGAGCACCCCTGCATGACCACCCCGCAACTCGCCACCTCCAATTTTCAGGTGGCCCTGCCGCCCGAGGCCGAATTTGACCGCAACCCGGAAGGCAATATTTGCGACAGCGAAGAGGTGACTTTTGAGTGGCTCTTCGGGAGCAACCTCGACTATCCCTCCTCGTGGAATTGGTGCGATCCCGCACCCGAATGGCATGTGACCGGCCCCGACGGGGTGACCGAGATCGCGGGATTCGATCCCATCCTCGACTACGTTTTTCCCGGGCCGGGCATTTACGAGGTCTGCCTGAAAACTTTCAGCGACTGCGGTGCGCCGGAGGAGTGCGAAACGATCTGTGTAAATCCTTCCCTCGACGATGTGACCCTCTTCCCGGAGTGGAACATCCCCGAGCCGATGTGCCCCGACGATGCCTTCATCGCCACCGCCGCCTTCACGGATCTCGACTATTGCGAAGACCCCGAACTCACCTGGGTGCTCTACGACGCCGGGGGCGCTGCCATCCAAAACTTCGAAGGAGATGCCGCCGAAATTGCCGATTTGCCGAAAGGCGAATACACCCTCGAAGTCATTTTCACCCTCGAAGATTGCGGAGAGGTGACCGAAGAAATCGACTTCGAAGTGGTGGACAAGCCCATGATCTCAACCACCGTCGACGGCACCTTCGACGAGGCCTGCGCCGAAGATGAAATCTGCTTCGACGACTGGTTTTGCATCGACGATTGCGGCGACCCCCTCAGCGGATTCACCTTGGCGATCTACACGGGCTACCTCGACAATTGCGAGGAAGTACCCGCTGCCGCACCCTTGGTCACATTTGAAAGCGGCGTGCCCCAGCCGCCTTACGATCCCTGCGATCCCGACCCCGCAGTGTGCAGCTACGCATGGACGGCCGTGCCCGGGCAGTACACCCTCTTCATCATGGCCGAAAACCACTGCGGCCCCGACTTTGCCTGCATCGAAATCGACATTCCCGAGCCCGAAGTGCCCGAGGTCGACGGGGATGACGAAGTCTGCCTGGACGAGACGGCGGTCCTTACGGCAAATTTGGCGGGCGGAACCTTCGCCTTTGAAACCTGCCCCGGCGACTGCCCCCAACCCGGCAACGGCCCGGGCCAATACACCGCCGACGGCAACGAGCTGACCTGGACCACCGCCGACGGAATCAACCCGCCCGGTACATACACCTTGAGCTACGGCGGCGATTGCATCGGAACGGGTGAATTTGAAATAGTGCTCAATCCGCTTCCGCTCTTCGACATCACCGCCGGCCCGGGAGTCTTGGTGTGTCCCGGAGATGAGGTGAACCTCGGCATCGACTATTTCGGCCCGAGCGATCTCGACGGCTGCAATTGGGTGAACACGGCCACCGGTCAGCCCGTGAATGCGCCCTCATGCGCGGTGACGGTCA
>PXBH01000081.1 GCA_003565555.1 Cryomorphaceae bacterium
AGATCGCCGCGGAGGGGATCGAGAACAATCCGGAGAACTACACCCGATTTCTCCTGATCAGGCAGCGCCTCACCGATCCTGAGCCGGCCCGAAAGGCCTCGCTCTCGCTCGAACTGCCCCATGCCCGCGGCACGCTGTATGCCCTGCTCGGCGTGGCGGCGGATGCGGGATTCAACCTCACCAAAATCCAGAGCATGCCCGTAGTCGGGAGCCCGGGCCGGTACCGATTTTACCTCGATGTGGAGCATGAAACGCCCTTCACTGCGGCTCCGCTCGAAGCGGCCCTCACGCCACACGCCGCAGATTTACAAATACACGGGATCTACACCCCCGGAAAGCGATTTGACGCCTGATATGCAGCCCTCACCCTCAAGCCGTCTCGATGCGGTGACCACCTACTACTTCGCGGACAAGCTCCGGGAGATCGCCGCCATGGAAGCCGCCGGCACCAAGGTGATCAACCTCGGCATAGGCAGTCCGGACCTCCCGCCCCACCCCGAGGTAATCAATGCGCTGGCTGCTGCCGCCGCAAATCCCGCCAACCACGGTTACCAAAGCTACCGCGGCATACCGGAATTGCGCCGGGCATTCTCGGCGTGGTACGGGCGCACATACGGTGTGCAGCCCGACCCGGAGAGCGAGGTGCTGCCGCTCATCGGCTCCAAAGAAGGCATCATGCACCTCAGCATGGCCTTCCTGCAAAAAGGCGACTGCGCCCTGGTGCCCGATCCCGGCTATCCCACATACGCCGCGGCTACCCGGCTGGCGGGCGGCAATGTGGTACACTACGACCTGACTCCTGAGCGCGGGTACTTCCCGGACTTGGAGGCTTTGGGCCAAACCGATTTGACGAAAGTAAAACTCATGTGGGTGAACTACCCCCACATGCCCACCGGGGCCCGGGCATCGCGCGCGCAGCTCAGCGCACTGATCCGATTTGCCGAAAGGCACCGCATCCTGCTCTGCCACGACAATCCGTACAATGCCATCCTCAATCCCGACCCCGTCAGCATCATGTCCCTGCCCGGGGGGCGCGACCATGCAGTGGAGCTCAACTCCCTGAGCAAAACTTTTAACATGGCGGGCTGGCGCATCGGGGTGATGACCGGAAAAAAAGAGATCATAGATACCGTGGTAAAGTTCAAGAGCAATATGGATTCCGGGATGTTCAAACCCCTGCAGATCGCAGCTGTAACAGCCCTGGAGGCGGGACCGGAATGGATGAACGCGCTCAATGCCGTCTATGCCAAAAGACGGAGCACGGCCGTGGCCCTGATCCAAAGGCTGGGCTGCACCCCGGAGCCGGATCAGAGCGGACTCTTCCTCTGGGCGGCCATGCCGCCGAGGTTCGAAACTGCGGAAATACTCACCGAGCATGTGCTGCACCGGTACGGGGTATTCTTGGTACCGGGCCGCGTATTCGGACGCAACGGGGAGCGGCACCTGCGCATCTCGCTTTGCGCGAAAAATTCGGTACTCCGAGCGGCGCTGAACCGCATCGCACCCTTTAATCCCGAGGAAGTATGAGGGCGGCGGTGATCGGATTGGGACTCATCGGCGGATCGGCCGCCCTGGCGCTTCGGGAAGCGGGGCACGAGGTATGGGGCTGTGATGCTTCCGCAAAAAATGCAGAAAAGGCCCGGGAGCTCGGACTCGCGGACCGCATCGTAAGCACCGAAGCGGCGACTCGGGCCGATCTCATCATCGCGGCCGTGCCGGTGGATGCGGCCACGGTGCTGGTACCCGAAATTCTGAACCGGTGCAGCCGCGGCCAAACGGTGATGGACCTGGGCTCGACCAAAGCGGCACTCGTCAATGCCGTAAAAGGCCACCCGCACCGCGGGCGTTTCGTGGCCTGCCACCCGATGGCGGGAACGGAGTTTTCCGGACCGGAAGCTGCCCTGCCGGACCTCTTCACAGGAAAATTTGCCGTGGTGTGCAACCGTGAAGAATCGGACGCCGATGCCCTGAAAACCGCAGAGGCGGTGCTCGCCGAGTGGGGCATGAAGACGGTGTATTACGGCGCCGAGGTGCACGACATGCACGCGGCCTTCGTATCACATATTTCCCATATCACCAGCTTTGCCCTGGCACTGACCGTACTGGACAAAGAGAAAAACGACAAGGACATTTTTCGGCTGGCGGCGGGCGGATTCACCTCCACCGTGCGTCTGGCAAAGAGCGCCCCGCACACCTGGGTACCGATCTTCAAACAGAACAAAAAATATCTCCTCGACGTTCTTGAAGCGCAGACAGAGAAACTCCGGCTCCTCAAAGAGGCCATTGAATCCGAGGATGATACGGGCCTCTTCAACCTCATCAGGGAGGCCAACGAAATAAAACGAATCCTTTGAATAACCCACCAAAACTTCAGGCGATGAATACAGATCCGAAACCCGCTCCCTTCTTTACCGGCCAAGGCACCCGCCCCTACTGGATCGCGGGGCCGTGCAGTGCCGAAACGGAAGAACAAGTCATGGAAACCGCACGCGACCTGGCCGATGCAGGGATCGACCTGTTTCGCGCAGGTGTGTGGAAACCCCGTACCCGCCCCGGCGATTTTGAAGGCAACGGCACGACATCGCTACCGTGGCTGCGCCGTGTGAAGGAAGAAACCGGCCTAAAGGTGTGTACCGAGGTGGCCAATGCGCACCACGTACATGAAGCCCTCAAGTACGGGGTGGACGTACTTTGGATCGGTGCGCGCAGTACGACCAACCCCTTTTCCGTACAGGAGATCGCCGATGCCCTGCAAGGGGCCGATGTGCCGGTACTGGTAAAAAACCCGATCAACCCCGACATCAAGCTTTGGATGGGTGCCGTGGAGCGTATTCAGCGGGCGGGAATCACGCAGCTCGGGGTGATTCACCGCGGGTTCAGCACCTTCGGAAAGGACAAATACCGAAATCAACCCCGCTGGCAGCTGGCCATCGAGCTTAAACAAGCTTTTCCGGACATGGCCTTTATCTGCGACAGCAGCCACATATGCGGAAGTCGGGAACTGCTCTACGATGTATCGCAAAAAGCGCTGGACCTCAACTACGACGGGATCATGCTCGAAGTGCATCCCCGCCCCGACGAGGCCTGGAGCGACCCTGCCCAACAGCTCACCCCGGCAGCATACAAAGACGTGAAGTCCCGCCTTCGGTTCCGCCTGGCCACAACGGACGACGCTGACTTCCTCGGATCACTGGAAGCCCTGCGCGGACAGATCGACGAGATCGACGACGAGATTCTGGCCCTGATCGAGGCGCGGATGAAGCTCTGCGACGGCATCGGAGCGTACAAGAAGCGGAACAATATCGCCATTCTGCAAACGAACCGCTGGGGGGAAATACTGAAATCCGGGATCGCAAAAGGCAAGCGCAAAGGCCTGAGTGAGGAGCTGATCTCGGGCGTGCTGAAAGCGGTGCATCAGGAGAGTATTAATCGGCAGCACAGGATTATGAAGGGGGAATGACGTGGAGGGCGTGGGAGCAATAGGCAATGGGCAATGGGCAAGACGGATAGGGCGTGGGAGCAATTGGCAAGAGGCAATTTGCGATAGGCAATTGGTACCGAAATCGGGAGGTTCTGCAATGGATGTGGGGCCGGCGCAAATCGAAAATCCAAAATCGTAAATCCATTTTCGAATTCCGGAGCTTTTGCTTAGGGGGCGGGACGTGGAGGGCGTGGGAGCAATGGGCAATTGGCAAGACGGATAGGGCGTGTTAAAAAGCAAGGGGCAACGGACGGAGGACGCTGAAAAAGGACTTTCAGGGCTGAGCGCGTAAGCTTTCCACGGTGAAGGGCGTAATGATATACCGTTGTGAAAATCAAAAAACCCGCAGCGGGATTCGCTGCGGGTTTTTACGTTTTTCAGAACAACTGTTTATTGCTTGACCACTTGTCGGGTCAGGTTGATATCGTCCGACATCAGGTTGATCAAATAAATTCCGCTTGCCAACCCGGAAAGGTCGAGCCTGTGAATGTCACTGCTCTGCGCAGCAGGAATCATCTTTTCCGCCAGCTTTTTTCCGCTGAGGTCGAAGACGCTCAACAGGACATCTCGGCTGTTACCTTTCAGGGAAAATTCTACTGAGAGCTGATCCCGTGTGGGGTTTGGGAAGAAGCGAACGGTACTGTCTTCGCTGTCTTCTGCGGCAGACAGTGCGTCGTCTATGGTCACCTCGATCTGGTCCGTCGAAACGCAGCCGTAAGGGGTGACTACCACGACAGAAACTATCACATCTTCCGTGGCCGTGAACTGGTAAACCGCACCCGTTTCCCCGTTGTCCCAGAGGTAGGTGTTGCCGTTTTCCGCGCCGGCGGTCAGGGTTACTTCGGTTCCTGCGGGAACTGCCATGTCATCACCCAAGTCTACTTGCGCCGGTACCTTCACATCAAGCACCGCAATATGGGAAGTGGTATTTCCGGAAGGATCAACCGCCTCGAATTCCACCAGGTACTCGCCGGGAGTCAAAACATCCCCTTCCTGCGGACCGAAAACGACGGTCAGGGTTGCCGAACAATTGTCAGTCGCTGTGATGTCGTCGTAGCTCACGGGAATTCCTTCGCAGGCAGTCAGTACCTGAGGTCCGCTTATCGTCGGCGCAATATGGTCTGTTACGGTAACGGTAAATACCGCCTCGCCCGTGTTTCCCGCCAAATCGGCCACTGTGAAGGTGTTGATGTTCTCCCCGAGGTCGGCACAGGAGAATTCCGTTTGCGAAATTATCTTCTGGCTCACGGTACAGTTCTCCGTGATTATCATGTCGAGCATTTCAGGATTGAGAATTGCTTGCCCGTCGGCGTTGAGTTCGATAACGATGTTTTCTACCTGAACTTCAGGGGCAATTTCGTCTTCGATTACCACAGTGAGCGTTTGCTGACGGAAATTTCCGTTCAGGTCAAACACGATAATTTCAGTGAATTGGGTTTCACCCACCGTACTACAATCAAAATCTGTCGTTTGGATTGCAACTTCGGCAATGCCGCAATTGTCAACCGCGTAAGGCAGGAGCATTTCCTGGGTGAGGAAGGCATTTCCGTCCGCATCTGATTGAAGGTGGATCACTTCCAACTCCAATGAAGGCTTGATGGTATCCAGCACACTCAATTCCAAGGTAAATTCAGTCAGGTTACCGCTATTGTCGCGAACGAAAACCGGTCCTTGGACGGCCCCTACTTCCTCACAGGAAAAGGAGAACCCATTGATGTCCGTGAAAGATTCACCCTCTTGGACAACAATGGCATCGAGTCCGCAATTGTCTGTAGCCTGTGCCAAAACCGGAGCAGAGTTGAGGGTTCCCTGCCCGTTCTCGTCGAGGTAAACCGCAGCCGATACGCTCGGGGCAATCACGGGAGCTGTCTGATCGATTACATTTACGGTAAAAACCGCTTGACTCTGGTTTCCTGAGCCGTCGGTTACAGTGAGGGTCACCGCTTGTTCACCCAAATCAGCGCAGGAAAACTCTGTAATGCTCAGCGTTCGTGAAGCGATGGAGCAGTTGTCAACAGAACCGTTGTCGGCATCCATAGGATCGATTACGGCCATACCGTCCTCGTCGAGTTCAACGGTGATATTTTGGGCCAGGGCCTGCGGAGCTACATTGTCCACAACGGTGATGACCACGGGAGCCGTGCCTTCATTTCCGGAGAGGTCTTGCACAGCATAAGTCAGAACGTTTTCACCCAAGTGTTCGCATGAAAACTGCATGAGGCTGAGGGAATGTGAGCCGTCCGCAATCCCGATGCAATTGTCGGTGTCGTCGCCACCGATGAATTGCTTCACATCGGCGGTGGTAAATTCTGCCAGGCCGTCGGCATCGAGGGCTACGGTGTAAGCCTGCGGATTGGCCACCGGTGCGATGTTGTCTGTCACGGTTACCGTCACCGCCTCGGTGCGCTCATTGCCCGAAGCATCGGCCACGGTCATTTCCACGGTTACTTCTCCGAGGTCGTCGCAAGAAAAGGTGTGGATATTCAGCGATTTGCTCACCACGCCACAGTTGTCGCCGGAAGAAACTTCTACATCATCGGTGGTGATGGAAGCCGAACCGTCGGCATTCAGGGCTACTTCGATGTTTTGTACGGTGAGTGACGGAGCAATATTGTCCACAACCTGCACCTGCGCCGTTGCTGTTTTTTGGTTTCCGCTCAAGTCGGCTACGGTGAGCACAACATCATTTGCGCCAATATCTGTACAATCGAAGGCCTCCTTACTGAGCACCATTTCGTCAATACCGCAGTTGTCTGATGACCCGTTGTCAATTTGTCCCGCATTGATCAGGGCAGTTCCGTTTGCATCCAACTCGAGGGTAAGATTTTGCACTGTGGCTACGGGAGAAATTGTGTCGGCAACGGTCACGATGGCTTGCGCCTGACTGCTGTTTCCGGCGGCATCGACAGCCGTAAGGGTCACATTATTTTGACCAAAGTCATCGCAGGAAAATTCCGTCTTATCAAGGGCAATTTCTGCAAGGTTACAATCGTCGGTTGAGCCGTTGTCCACCTCTTCCGCTTCTATAACGGCAAAGCCGTCCGCATCGAGCCAGACATCGATATTTCTGACTTCAACCGTAGGTGGTGTAGTGTCATCGGGCGTAATTTCCACCGTTTCGATCGCGGGGTTGCATCCGTTGTCGTCGGTGACCGTGACGGTGTAAAAACCGATGCCTTTGTTTGAAATTGCAGCCGCATCTTCTCCTGAATCCCAAGAGAATGTGTAGGGGGCGGTTCCGCCTGCTACATGGGCCTCGGCAGCTCCGTCGGATATTTCATTGCAAGACGAAGCCTGTGTCATTTCAACACTCACTTCGAGCACGTCAGGTCCGACGGTAAAAGTTTTTGATGTCACCGCGCCGTCGGCATCGGTCACGGTCAGGGTGTAGTCGCCGGGGGCGAGATCAGTGGGGGTAACCACTCCGTTGCTCCACTCGAAGGTATACGGAGGTGTTCCTCCTTCTACGGTTGCCACGATGGACCCGTCAGAAGTTTCCGGACACGAAGCATGATTCAATTCCACTTGGGTAATGAAGTAGAGGTAAGTAACGGAAACCGATCCGTGGCCTGTTCCGACACCGGCCGTGAATGCAGGAAGATCGCCGGCGTTGAAAGAGCTTCCTCCGCCTCCGTTGTACGCCGCTCCGTGTCTTGGTGCTGACCCGCCTGAGTAGCCGCCTCCGGCCCCTCCTCCTGTATTATTTGCATGGGTGCCCGCGCCGCCGCCGAATCCTCCCGCGCGATTTCCCGCACTTGATGTTCCGCCCATAGCACCGTTGCGAAAAGCATACCCGTGCTGTACACTCCAACCGGTCTCTCCCTCTCCGTCTGTGAGGAAACCGCCTGCTCCTCCGGCTCCCCAGCTACATGTTTGGGCCGAATTTCCGCCCGCGCCGTCGTCAGTTCCCTCGAGGCAACTGTCGCCTGCACCACTGAGTGTGCCGATTTGTGCATCATTCCCGGCGGAATTTCCTCCGGTACCGGAGCCGCCTCCCGCAACTACAAGGGGGAGGGAAGAAAGGTGATCGGACCCGAACGTAACGAAGCTTCCGCCGCCACCTCCGGTGGCTCCCGAAGAGGTATTTCCGAGGCCTTGCTGACCTACGACGATCGACAAGACATCTCCCGCGTTCAGGTAAAATTCACCGCTGACCGCGGCACCGAGTCCTCCCGATACCGCCCCGGAATTGCCTCCCTGCGCGCCTTCGGCTTCAATCAAGTACAAGCCCGAAAAGGGTACTGTCCACTTTTGTATACCTTGGGGGCTTACGGTAACTTCACTTTCAAGCAAGGTACCGGCATAAGCCGAATTCACTTGTGTTTGGGTAGGTCCGGATCTTCCCGTGGCTGCTGCATTGGTGAATTCCCACTTCATTTGCCCGTGGGATTCAAGTGCCGCCAGAGATAAAACCATAGTAAGCAGAGAGAACACCGTCTTTCCTGCTTTTTTCAGCCTGAGCGTATATTTGTGTTTCATGAGGTTAGTTTTTGAGGAAGCAGATTTTTGCTTTCGAATCCTTATACCTCGAAGGCCAAACCGGGTTGATAAATTTCGACGGGGCTGAGACCGCAGAAACAGTGCTGAAGAGGAAATCGGGCAGCCGGAATAAAGCTTTCAGATTATTTGCAGATGCAGTTTCTCAAATTAGACGAATCCGGCATTTCCGTCGACAAGTTTTAACAGCTCTTTAGAGCAAGTCGAAGTTCGGTGTCAGTACGAGGGCTTTACACGCCCTGAGGAAATCAGCGAGGGCAGAAGTGCTCTCGGTAATGCAGGTAAGGCTGCCGTCGCGCAGGGATAAAAATCATATTTAAAACTGACTTCGGTCATTTTTCAAACGGTCAAACCACGGCATCTTTGAAGGAACAAATAAATCCGAAACCATGAAATACAGATTCAGTTCAGCGCTGCTTTTTGCAGGCTGCCTCATGCTACTCACTACAGGTTGTGATCAGGATAACGACGGCCCGGGCGGCGGAGCTCCGACCCATGCTGACCAAGAGCCCCTCGGCGGGTCAACCACTGCCATGTCGATGCCCGGCAATACTTTTGACATCACTTTGGGAGCGGGCTTAGACGGGTTAAATAACATTTCCGCGTCCGTTACCGGTTTTGAAAACGGCGTTTCCACCATCATCGGGAGTGTTGAAATCACGAATCCGCTTGCCACAGAGTTGGCAATTTTGGTAGCTGACAGATTTCCTGAGCATGTTGATATGGAAGGAGAAGTGCTTGCTGCAGAAGCAGAAATGATCAATACGAATGAAGGTATCGCCTTCGTTCATCCCAACGGTGAAGCTTTTAATGTGATAAAATACAGTGCTGATGTCGGGGATATTTTCACTACCACGTACGATGACATCACATACACCCGCACAGTAACGGGCAAATCAACTTTGGGAAGCTTTTTTCCGGATGAAACAGGTCCCGACGCGGGGCTGCAGGTGATCGCCGTGGAAGAAACAGGGCATGAGTATCCCATTCTTGAAAAAGCGCGCTACTACTTCAACGAGGAGCGGGGTCTGGTGAGGGCAGCCGCCCATTTTACCAACGGTGAAGTGAAATACATCGACATCAATTCCGCATTTCTGAACACACTCTTGGGGGATGTGACCATACCCGAAGCCGTATTCAACCCGGATACCGACTACGGCACGCTTACCGATATAGACGGCAACATCTACAGAACGGTGCAAATCGAGGGGAAAACTTGGACAGCTGAGAACCTCCGCACAAAACGGCTGAACGACGGCACCGCTGTACCTGAGGCCGCCTCGTTCTCCTCGGCAAGCGGCCCGGCTTGGTTCGAATTTGAACCCGAAAGGGGTACCTACTACAACGCGGAAGCCGTGATCAGCGGCAAGCTCTGTCCGGAGGGCTGGCACGTGCCGACCATGGAGGAGTGGAAATCGTTGGCTGCAGAATACGGCGATGTTCAGACCGCCACCTACCTCCAATTGGGCCGGGAGGGATTTATCACGGATGCAGGGTACCATCTGGCTTCAACCATAGATTGGTGGGAGGAAGGTGCGGAAAACAATACCAATGCATCGGGCTTTTCACTGGTGCCGACCGGAGTTGTGTTTGGCAGTTCGGGCAACCACAATGACTCAAAATCCGCAAACTGGGGGTATGACAGCGACGGATACGGAATTTTTGAATTCGACCCCTCCTCGTTTATGCCGGAATCGAGCGGAAGCTATGTACCGAAGGATGAAGATGGAATTTCAAACCGTGGGTACACCTGCCGGTGTATTCAAGACTGAAAACTGCGACGCTGACTCAAACGACAGCGCTTCGGGAGCGGAAGACAATATTCTTTCGCTCCCGCTTTTTTTTTGCAGCATTCTCTATTCTTTGTCTGAAGCATTGCCCGGTGCGCCCGGAAATGATGCGGGCGGAGCTGCACGCCTCTTGCGAAACCGGGGAGTGAATGCAAGAAAAAGACTGCAGGCGAGCAATATGACCATTCCGTACCCGAAGAAATCTTGAAAATGCTCCGGCTTTAGCTCTACACCCGGCCTTCGTGCAGTCCTCACAATGAGGTAGGCATTGGGGAAGAGTGCCATGATGAGGGTAAGGATTTCAAGGATTTTCACTTTTCCCTCGGAAAAAAACCGAGGCTTGACCAGTCGAATCACCGCCAGCGCGGCGAAAAGCAGGGGGAGCAAGAGCACCGCTGTTCCCGCGGCAGCGCTGCTTTTGAACGCCATTCTGAAAATGTGGTAACCGTTGTAGTCTCCGAGAAAGCCGGTCTTGATCCAAGGCAGCCAAAAGGCGAACAAGCCGAGGAGGCAGACGGCGGTATAGGTGAAATCAAATGCGGTTCTTTTCAAGGTGATTTTTCGTCAAAAATAAGGGTTGTCATTTTTGATTTCAGGACGCAGCGCGTAAACTTATCCCCGGACAGCCAATGCGGCTTATCGCGAAAAGTCTCGAAAGAAGGTCCTCCGCACACCCTAAAAATGCCGGCTAAAATCTATGGAGACGTATTCACCGCTCAGAGATACGGGGAGTTTCATGCCGTTGGAAATGATCACAACATCTTTCAACGGGAGGTAAATGAAACTTTGAAATGTCCCCTTGTTCGTCACAGATTTACCACCTCCTCTTCTATTCAGCCCGTGGCAGGTATTTTTCAAAACATCTGATGCCGCATCTGCATCGAGAAAGGCTTTCCCGCGCAAGGCTTGGTCGATAGACTCAAGGCGCATCTTACTCACTGTACAGGCATCCCGCGAATAGGCGGACATGCTTTCCGTTACAAAATGCATGGTGCAGGCTTTATACGGTTGTGTCATCGGGTCGAAATCGTGGCTTCCCGGCACAGATTCGAAGATTGCAGATGTTTTATTTTCGCAATCAGTGAGCAGGGTAAGGGCAGGGTAGGTAAAAGGGACATGGCTCAGTCGGCTTTTGACCTCTTCGAGATTGCGGGCCTCTTCCAAGATTTTTCTGAACTGCAAGACAGGGGGCACCGCTCGGGCTCGGTGATTTCGGATTTTCCGGGGATTGCTGACCATGTGGTTATTCAGCGCTATGCCGCGGGCATTGTATCCGTTAATCACACCTACACCCAGCGCAAAACCCACATGAGAAAAAGTCAAACGACCGCGGACAGAAATGCGAAAAACCACCGTGGCTTGATACCTCAAGCTCAACCGCGCCAGCCACCCAAAGGTGTCTGTATTTCTTGCAATCAGGGCATCGGGTGCGAAAAAATTAAATGTGGAGCAGAATATACCCCTTCTGAAGACGTCAAAAATAAAATTGGCTACCGTTATTCTCCGCGTCGGTATTCCCGTCATCTCGGAAATACCGCGGATTTCATCTCGGTATACTTCATCAATTCGAAGTGCATTAAACGATTTTCGAAATAAAAGGTAGACGGTATCTAAGCATAGCGCAAAGACAAAGTTTCGGAAGAACTTGTATGTCGGGTGTCCTGCCGCCCTCAATAAGGCACCGTGGTGCCGTCCGGCTTCGTAATGCGAGTCAGCCCGGATTTTCATCACCCAAACCCCATCCTTCAGGTAAAAATATGAAGAAAGATGACGACAAATGATAGTACTCATGAAGCCGGGGATGTTCTTGCTCACCGGCGGGGTGACCAACCAGCGTCGGTCCTCAAGGGAATGCGAACCGATAAAATTTTACCTCCCGAACAGCGAGAATCGGGCGTTTCGTGCAGGGATGCACTAATTTTTTATACACCTCACTGACATTCCGTAGCGTTTGCCGTTGTCTGTTCTGTTTACACTTTCAGTCATGGCACTCATTCCGCGTCTCCATGCATGGTTCTGATTTTGGGCATTTTTCGTGCCCGTCCAGAAGTAAGCCGTATTCCCGCGAGCCACGAATTCAGCTTCCCAGTTGCTGCCTCCCGGCAAAGCGGTAAAACCGCTTTCATTGTCGGCATTGGAAATATTGAAGAAACTCCAGTGATCGCTGCCCGCTTCTTTTAATTTTCTTCCTGCCACTTCTTCACCGCCCAAATGGTCCGTCAGCACAGTCCAGTCTTCATCAGTAGCTGTCCGCCAGCCCGCAGGACAAGCATTCTTGGCCGCTTCCCAGTTGTATAGTACCCCGTAGACACCGTAATTCTCCGATGCTTTCGCTTCTTCCACATCAATTCCCGAGTATCCGTATACGTAGTGGTAGGGCACTTCATTTGATACGGTAGTGACTTCATTCACACTCGGCAGGTACTTGAGATTTTCTGCCATCCACGTTTGACTGCCGATGCGTATTGTTCGGTACGTGTTACCGTCCCTGCTGTCTGTCATCACGGGTCCGTTGGGGTATTTGGACGCCACGCCAAACTCAATGATTTCACCGTTATCGAATACGGCAATTCCGCTCACCAGACCTTGGGCTTCACTGTACGTCGTTACCATGCTTTCCAAAGAGGGAACATCGTGTTGGATGGTTTCCATGGTGACATACCTCACATCATCCTCGACCCATTTTTCGGTCACTTGCTGGATTTGCACCTTTCCGCTGTGTGATGAGCTGAAAGTATCACCGACTTCTGCATCATATCGCACAAGTACCTGCTCTTCTCCCTCCGAAGAGCGCTCCCCCGGTCCCAAGAGTGCAATGCCGTTTTCAGTAAATTTCAGACCTAAATTTACTTCAATTTCATCCCCGTTTACACTCATAAAATCTGGGTAACGCTGTGCCATAACATCCGCGATTTCTGCCATAAAGGGATTATCGACCGCACCGATCATGCGGACGTTGGACTGAGCGCCGTTCATACTCACAACACTGATGTCGACAATGTCAATCCCTTGAGGATCCTCGGCAAAATCAACAGCAAAGCTATTGCCCGTAACACCCATTTGGCTTTGGGATCCCGGGAGCCCTGATGTGGAAGGAGCTGAAGGGGAGTCATCGTCTTTGCTGCAGCTTGAGAAAAACAGAACGGCAGCACAAACGGTCGCCGCGAAGGCGGCCTTAGAAAATCTTTTCGGTTGAATCATGAGGTTGTTTTTTTAGAAAGAAATAAGCTCAGTTCAAGCAGAGCATTGAGCAGTTCGGAGAACGAAATTAAAAATTTTTCAGCAAAAAGATAGATATAAAACTCAATGAGCCGTTCATGTGAGCCTTTTGAGTTCATTACTAAAATAATGATTGTCAATAATGATGAGGGGCAGAAAGGCAGAGGATAATTTCTTGTGCAGTAAGGTGAGGAATGTGAGAGTGAAACGGCCGCTGTTCGGCCGGTAAATACAGGTGCTCGGAGCGAAGATGAGAACTTCCGTACATCTCAGTCTAATTGTTCGTATATTTGCGAACTAAATATTGGTCTCATGCCCACAGAAACACAAACATCCTACTTCACCGATACCCAAAAGCAGACCGCCCGCTTCGCCAAGGCGATGGGCCATCCGGTTCGCATAGCCATTTTGGAATTGCTCAACTCACAGGCTTGCTGCTTTCACGGCGACATGGCAGAGGTACTGCCCGTAGCAAAATCCACGCTGTCGCAACACCTCAAAGAACTCAAAGGAGCCGGGCTGATCAAAGGCGACATCACGCCGCCCACAGTAAAATACTGCATCAACCGCGACAATTGGGAACTGGCTAAAGGACTCTTGTGCAAGGTTCTGAAATAATTTTTTCAAGCACTTGATCGTTTTTTTGCGAACTACGAATATATGATCGTATATTTGCGAACATCTAAGCGAATCGGTGCTTGAATTGCCGGGCGTCTTTCGGCGGAAAGCCTTATAAACCTCAGAAAAAATAAGCCATGAAAAACATCAAAGTGCTGGGCCCCGGATGCCCCAAATGCAAAACCACCTATCAAAACGCCCTCGAAGCCGTGAAGCAAAGCGGTGTGGAGGCCGAAGTAGAGAAGATCGAAGACATCATGAAAATGATGAAATACAACGTGCTCACGACCCCTGTGCTGATGATTGATGAAGAGATCAAGGTGCGGGGACGTGTGGCCAACGTGAATGAAATCAAAGATTTACTAACTGAATAACTACCTTACCATGTCTGAACAAACCCTGATCAAAGAAATATGCCCGACCACCACACGGGATTGGCTCGCCGACGGGGCCTTGCTTGTAGATGTGCGCGAAGTACAAGAAACAGAGGCCCTCGCATTCGATGAAGCTGACATGCTTCGTATCCCGCTCAGCGCATTTGAGGAGCGCTATTCGGAAATCCCAAAAGATCGCACCGTGGTGATGGCCTGTCGAAGCGGTGCGCGCAGCCTCAGGGCAGCAGGATTTCTCGCCAACCACGGCTACGACAATGTCGTGAATATGCAACACGGTATGCTGCGGTGGGCCGAAAAAGGTTTTCCCGTAAAGGGAAGCGAAGCCGAGAA
This sequence comes from Cryomorphaceae bacterium, assembly GCA_003565555.1. Lineage (GTDB taxonomy): Bacteria > Bacteroidota > Bacteroidia > Flavobacteriales_D > Cryomorphaceae > T3Sed10-241. Next base: position 14,331 of record PXBH01000081.1, read on the forward strand.
AGCCCGAAAAGGCGAAAGCGATTGCTGCTCACAGCCGGGTTGCTGCTGAGTTCCTTTCAAGGATCGCATACCAAATCAAAACATAGTCTATGTTCGATTGGCTTCAGGATTTTTCAGATTGGTTGATATACGGAATGTTTAACCTCGGTGCGGAAACGAAATTGGGCACCGCGCTCAACTTTTTCGTGTACGACACAGCGAAAATCCTTATTCTCCTCTTTGTCATCGTATTCCTAATGGGCATTGTCAATGCCTACCTCCCCGTGGAAAGGCTGAAGGACTACCTCCACCGCAACAAACTCTACGGACTCGAATACCTTTTTGCTTCTACATTCGGGGCCATCACACCCTTTTGCTCCTGCTCATCAGTGCCGCTGTTTATCGGCTTTGTGCAGGGCGGCATCCCGCTGGGAGTCACCTTTTCTTTCCTGATCACCTCGCCTCTGGTGAATGAAATTGCCATTGCGATGTTTCTGGGAATGTTCGGGGTTAAAGCCACCTTGATATACGTGGGCTCGGGCATCCTGCTCGGCACCGTGGGCGGCTGGCTGCTCGGGAAGTTTAACTTGGAGCCGCTGCTCTCCGATTGGGTGAAGAAAATTTTGGAAAGCAAACAGCAAGGCGGTGAATTTGAGGCTGACAAAAAGACCTTTTTTCAACGCATTCCCGAGATTACACGCGGCGCATGGAACATTGTGAAGGGTGTGGTGGTGTACGTACTGATCGGAATCGGTATCGGCGCGGCCATGCACGGTTACGTGCCCGAAAACTTCTTTCAGCAATACTTGGGAAGCGGCGCTTGGTGGACGGTACCTCTCGCCGTGGTCCTCGCCGTACCCATGTACGCCAATGCCGCGGGCATCGTGCCTGTCATCCAGGTTTTCGTGGCCAAGGGCGTACCCCTCGGCACCGCCATCGCCTTTATGATGGCTACGGTGGGGCTGTCAATCCCCGAGGGCACCTTGCTCAAAAAAGTAATGAGCCTCAAGCTGATCGGCATCTATTTCGGGGTAGTTACGCTGTTCATTATCCTTTCCGGATTCATCTTTAACTTCCTCTTATGAAAACCAAAACAGCCCTCTTTACGGAAATGTGGACCGAAGGCCGCACGCGCTTCTCGAACCAAATCGATGCGCTGAGCGAATCCGATCTGCGGAAAACGCTCGAACCCTCTCCCAACTCCATCGGCTTCCTGATGCGCCATATCGGCGACACGGAGTTGCTTTTCGCAAAAAACGTTTTCGGCGACAGTGAGATCAAGGTCTCCGCCAAAACCATCATCGCCGGAGAGGATACCGGAGAATGGACGGACCTCGAAGGGCTCAAAGCCTATGTAAAGGAGTCGTTCGAAGCCCTGCTCGCCATCGTCAAAAAACAAAGTAATGAAGATTGGGAAGACGAAATCACCACCAAAGAATTCGGTACGAAAACCAAGGCAGAAGCCTTCGGCCGCATCGTGACGCACACCGCTTACCACGCGGGGCAGATGGCCCTGATTCAGAAATACGGAACAAAATAAAAATGAAAAACAAGATGAAAACCCTCCTCTCTACCCTCGCACTCTCGATGCTGATGGCCGCCTGCGGCGACAATACGCCCGTCGTGCAAGAAGCAACCGAAACTGAGAAAACCGAAATCTTCGCCTCAAAAGAAAACTTAGAAATCATCCAGTTTCACTCTGAGCACCGCTGCATGACATGCAATAAAATTGAAAGCCTCACGCTCGAGACGCTGCAAAAATTTGAAGACGTGCCTTTCAGGCTGGTGAATGTGGACGATCCTGCCCATGAGGAAATGGCCGCCGAATTTGAAGCCGCCGGAACCGCACTGTTTCTGCACAACACGAAGACGGGCGCCAAACAAGAACTCACAGATTTTGCCTTTATGAATGCGCATGATGACGAGAAGTACATTGCTAAGCTGCGTGAGGAGATTGCTGATTTTGATTGACTATATGATTAGCTGATGATATGATGGTGTGATTGAATCCGACAGTCGTGAAGTTGTACGGTGGCGACCTTTAGGGCCGGGGAGCGCGTGGGTTGATGATGGATTGATTATACGATTATATGATTGAATCCGACAGTCGTGAAGTTGTACGGTGGCGACCTTTAGGGCCGGGGAGCGCGTGGGTTGATGATGGATTGATTGTGTGATGGATTGATGCCCGCAGTTCAGAGCGCGCTCGTGATTGCACGTTCGGAAAAAGGTGTGATGGTTTTTTGGCAGTATAATTCGAAATAAGTTGATTTACTGTGCTAAAAACCAATTAACCGGGAAATCATGAGAAATGACAGGGAAAACGAGATTGTCAAGATAAGTTTTGAATTCGCGCTGATGGTAGTGAAGTATTGCGAGGAACTCGATGAAGGACGTAAATACGTCATCGCACGTCAATTGCTCAAATCAGGAACGTCCATCGGGGCCAATATTCGAGAAGCTCAAAATGCAGAAAGCAAAGCCGATTTCATCCACAAGCTCAAAATCGCCGCAAAAGAAGCGGATGAAACGGAATATTGGCTCCAGCTGTGCAAAGCCTCCGAAAACTACCCTTATGATCCGGCACTTGAAATCAAATTGCTCAGTGTGCTGAAGCTCCTCGCCAAAATCCTCGGAACCCTCAAACGCAAATGACTTTCGCCATGCAAAACACCCTTTCCACAACCTTGAGCACCGCCACAAATCTGTCCGCCCAATCAATTAACCTTATCCTGACCCAAGGAGAGGTATCTTTCAGTCGAGCAATCATATCATCAACACATCGAACCATCGTCTAATCGAACCATCATATAATCGTATAATCAACTCATCGAATAATCGAATAATCGAATAATCGAATAATC
>PXBH01000009.1 GCA_003565555.1 Cryomorphaceae bacterium
ACCAACGGTCAGCACGCTTTTTATCAGCTGATTCATCAAGGCACTCGGCTGATCCCCTGCGATTTTATAGCGCCTGCGAGAAGCAGGAATCCCATCGGAGACCACCACGACAAGTTGATGTACAATTTTTTCGCCCAAACTGAGGCCCTTATGCGGGGCAAGACGGAGGAGGAGGTGCGCGCTGAGCTCAGGGATTCCGGCGCAAACGCCGAAACAATCGAGCGACTGCTTCCACATAAAGTATTTCCGGGCAACCGGCCTTCCAATACTTTGCTTGTTCGGGAAATTGATCCCTTCACACTCGGAAGTCTGATCGCGATGTACGAGCACAAAATTTTTGTACAGGGGGTGATTTGGAATGTCTTCTCCTTCGATCAGTGGGGGGTGGAACTCGGCAAGGTACTGGCCAAAAAAATTCTCCCCGAATTGGAAGGCGATGGCTCCGTCGAATCCCACGATGCGAGCACCAACGGGCTTATCAATGCATTCAAGGCCATGCGGAAATAGCCGCGATTTGAAACCGTAACCGTTTTCTTCACGTAAGCAGGCCAAACAATTGCCGCTATGGGCAATGTCTAAAACCTGAATACATGAAGAACTATTTACTCCCCGCAATTGCACTTTTTGCCGCGCACGGCATCTCGGCGCAAATTGACAACGGAAATTTTGATCACTGGAGTGAGTCGCTCACTTTCGCCCACCCCGTGATGGAAACGGAGACGATGAGCTCGAATTCCGAGACTTTTTTTACCGAAGGGCTTACAGGTGTTTTCCCTGTTGAAGGAAATGAAGGAAAGGCCATGCGTCTGGAAAGTATTGAGAGCAACGGTGAGATTTTCCCCGCCTTTTTCATCACGGGACAGATCCCTCAGCAAGAGGGTGAAGGCCTTTTCTTTAACGGCGGTGTACCCGTAACCGACGAAAACATCACGGGTATTACGGTGGATTTGCGCCACAATATCTCCGGGGAATCGCCGGGCTTTGTTCTCGTTCAGTTCAAAGCCAACGGCACCCCTGTGGGAGAGGGAAATATGGGTCCCGGAACCATGATGGTGCCGCTTGAAGGCGAAGCCGATTGGCATACCCTGACCGTTGAATTTGAAAACGGTTTTGAAACTGCGCCCGATCAATGTGTTTTTGCCGTGGCCACAGCTGACCTGATGACGGAAGACGGGAATTTTCCCGCCGGTTCTTTTGTAGAAGTGGAGTCGGTGAAGTTTCTCAACAGTGCCCAGGAATTTCCGGGCGGAGATTTTGAAGTCTGGGCCGATGAAGAGCCCATGATTTCTCCGCAGGGTGTTTTGGTGGATGTTCAACCCTTTGAGCCTCTTTACGCACGCACCCAGGATGCCTTCGAAGGCATGTATGCTCTGGCCCTGAAATCAGTGACCGGTGAGGACTGGGCAAATACCGGTACGGCCGTTTTTGCGCAAGGTGACCTCCAAAATCCCGTACCCTACATCGCGGTAGAACCTACCCACACTTCGGTGTCATTCGCCTATAAATACGAGGCAGAAAATGATCTGGCCGGTGCGCAGATTAAGTATTTCTCTCAGGCAGAAAACGGAACATTCGAAGAAATTTTCGTCAGAGAATTCACCTTAACGCCGACAGATGATTATACCGTCATTACGCATGACTTTGAGCAAGAATCGGATGAAGTATTCGAGACGCACCGCGCTGCCGGCGAAATTACCCATATGACCGTAACTTTCAATTCGAGTATTTGGACCGAGGGAAGTACACCCCAAAACGGAAGCGTATTGAAGGTGGATGCCGTTGCCCTGAACGGATCTTCTTTGCGAAGCTCATTTGTCAATGTGGCCGCACCTACCCTCATTGCACACCCGAATCCCACGACCCACCGTGTGCAGTTCAAAATGGACGTGCCGCGTACGGGTTTCTTCCGGGTATTCAACGCCGTGGGCGTACAGTTGGATGTGAAGCAGTTTGCAAACACCTCTCACATATGGTACGACCTCACGAACCTGCGTTCCGGTGTTTATCTCTTTCGCTTTCAGCACGAGGGCGGTTTGGATGCGGTACGTGTAGTAAAGCAGTAAAGACCGCGATAAAGCATTTGCTGTGAATTATGTTTGCGACGGCTGCGCCTCTTGGCGCAGCCGTTTTTCGTTCACCCCGAATTGAACAAGGCATGTTCTACCCTCCGGGGGTGCCCGGGCGAAAACGGATGGTTTGTGGGCGCCCCGCTTTCGAAACTTTTTAGGGCCTCCGAACTTTGTAAAGTGTCTTTTTTACACGATTTGAAATTTTCCTATCTTGCCGCCTTCAAATGCGCGGCACCCTGCGCGCCGTATTTCTGAAAACACACCGCACCATGGAAAAACCGAAACTCTCGTATTGGCAAATTTGGAATGTCAGTTTCGGGTTTCTCGGTGTTCAGTTCGGCTTTGCACTGCAGAATGCAAACATCAGCCGGGTATTGGAGAACCTCGGCGCCAATCTTCACTCCCTTTCTCTCTTCTGGCTGGCGGCACCCATCATGGGGCTCATCGTGCAGCCAATCGTGGGCGGTGCCTCCGACCTCACGTGGCACAAGCGCTTCGGCAGGCGCGGGCCGTTCCTCATCGGCGGTGCTTTTTTCGCCGCTTTGGGGATGTTTCTCATGCCCAATGCTCCGCTCTTTGTGAAGCTCATGCCGGCTATGTTTTTCGGCGGACTTATGCTGGCCCTCATGGACGGGAGCTTCAATGTCACCATGCAGCCTTTCCGGGCCCTGGTGGCCGACATGGTGCCCAAATCACAGCGCAATATCGGGTACAGCATTCAATCGTTGCTCATTAACATCGGCGCCGTGATCGGCTCGGCACTCCCGTTTATCCTTACCAATGTGATCGGCCTCGACAATGTGGCCGAGCAGGGCAAGGTTTCCGCATCGGTGACCTGGGCCTTCTACATCGGCGCCACCATTCTCCTCGGCTCCGTGCTGTGGACGGTATTCAAAACCAAGGAGCACCCTCCTGAGAAATATTTTGCCTACGAAGGCATCGATCCCGAAAAAGTCAAAAAAGAACGCGAAGCCGCCGCGAAGGAATCGTTTTGGGTGAAAGTGAAAAACTTCGTCGGGCTGGTGGTCCACATGCCTAAAACCATGAAGCAACTTGCCGTGGTACAGTTTTTCTCCTGGTTTGCCCTCTACCTCATGTGGGTGTACACCACGCCCGCCATCGGGCAGTACGTCTGGGAAGTGCCCGTACAATACTTCGGCGATGTGAAGGAGGTGCCCGAAGTCTACAAGACGGCCAAGGGCGCCTCGGGCGATTGGGTCGGCATTCTCTTTGCCGGCTATTCGCTTTTCGCCGCCCTGTTTTCCCTTGTCATGGACCGGATTGCCAACCGCCTCGGCAGAAAGACCACGTATTCGGCATCATTGCTCCTCGGCGGACTGAGCTTCATTGCTTTTCTGCTTTTTTCGGGTGGTGCGGTCACGGAAGTGGACTTGCTGATCGCAAAATTTGAGGTACCGCGCGGGGCAGTGCTCCTCTTGATTCCCATGGTGGGTATCGGCATCGCCTGGGCGGCCATTTTGGCCATGCCTTATGCGATATTGTCCAATGCCATCCCCGTGGAGCGCATGGGCATTTACATGGGGATATTCAATTTCACCATCGCGGGCCCTCAGATCATCAGCGGAATATTCGGCGGAATGATTCTCAAGCACTTCTTCGACAACCAAGCCATTTGGATCATCGTGTTGGCAGGGGTGAGCATGGTGCTCGGTGCGGTTGCCGTATACTTTGTGCGCGACACCGAAGCCGAGGAGCGGAAAGCGGGCGGGTGAAACAAGGCATCCGGGCGCCTTCAGCACTGTTTTTCTAACATTAAGGCATTAAGTGAATTAAGAGGAGGGCGTGACAGGAAGTAGTGGGTGAGTCACAGGCTTAATGTCCCTTAATTCCTTAATGTTTCTTTTTTACACCCTGCACGTAAGGCGCCTTCAGCGCCATTTTTTTTCTAAAATTGAGGCATTAGGGGAATTAAGAGAAGGGCGTGACAGGGCCTTGGGTGAGTCACAGGCTTAATGTCCCTTAATTCCTTAATGTTTCTTTTTTACACCCTGCACGTAAGGCGCCTTCAGCGCCATTTTTTTTC
>PXBH01000235.1 GCA_003565555.1 Cryomorphaceae bacterium
ACGCCGCAGCGCCCGCCCTCTTCCCCAACCCGACTGCGTCGGTGCTGAACATCCGCTCCGCCGAGCTCACTTCGGCACATTCGTATTCCGTCTACACGCTCCTCGGCCGCCGGGTGAAGCAGGGAACCGTTCCGGGCGGTTCCGACTCCTTTTCCGTCGCGGTGGACGACTTGCCGTCCGGGGTGTACCTCTTGCATTTGGAAGGCGAGGAGGCTTTTCGGGCTGTGAGGTGGGTTAAGATTTGATGGTTCGATGTGCTGATGATTTGATGTGCTGATGTGCTGATGGTTTGATGGTGTGATGGTTTGATGATGTGATTGGTTGAGAAATCGGGATGCGTGCGGTGGAGCCCTTGAGGGGGATGGGCCGTGCGCGGGTTGATGGTTTGATGATCTGATGTGCTGATGGTATGATGATTTGATGCAGTGCTCTGTGCGGTGGCGACCTTTCCGTAGGGACTCCCTTCGGTCGCAGGGCAAGGGCGTGTGTGGGTTGATTTGCTGATGGTCTGATGATATGATGGTCTGATGCAGTGCCTCGTGCGGTGGGGCCCTTTCCGTACCTTCCTTCGGTCGCAGGGCCGGGGCATTGTAGTGCCGGCGAACAGTACTGTATACTTTTTCCCACAACTCCCCGGCTTGCCAAAAATCGGCTCGGTTGATTCTCAGTCGGCTGATCTCAGGGCACGCATCTTGCCCTTGGCTATAGCACCACCCTTAAACTTAAATCAAAACCTGATCCACCATGAAGTCACCCAAAAATCCCCATGCTGTTTCCGCATCATCCATCAGCGGTACGACGGTTATCAACGCCAAAACGGATACCGTAGGTACCATCGAAGACGTGATGATCGACATCAACAACGGCGAGGTGCTCTACGCGGTGCTCTCTGTCGATACCGGATTTATGAACCTCGGCAGCAAGTATTTTGCCATTCCGCTCGAGGAGTTTCAGATACGCCCCGAAGATAAGGAGGCTATGCTCGACGTGAGCAAAGAGCAACTCGAGAAGGCGCCCGGATTCGACAAGGACAAGTGGCCCGCCGGCCCGCAGCACGAGTTTATCACGAAAGTGAATACGTTCTACGGCCGCAAGTCAGGCGCCGTGTCGGCCGATGATGCGAACCGCCCCGGACAGAAATCAACCGGTACCCGGGACGAAACGGGCAATACCGATGATGACATGCGCCGCGGTGACGCAACCGCAAAAGAACGCCTGACAAGCACGCCTCCCAACGCTAAATTTTTGTAAGCATACGCGCACTTACAATCGAGAAAGCGCTCCTCATCGTGAGGAGCCTTTTTTTTTGCTTCGGCGCATCCCGAACACAAAGGTGCCGGACTGAGAACCGCATTGCGGAGTTCCTGATTTTTTCCGGAAAGGCCCTTACGGGAAACTACCTCCGGATCCGGGGCGGATTGCTCCCCGCGATGACCACATCGCCCGCGTATGATTTCCTCACGCCGTTGTACATGTATTCGATCACCCGATAGTAGGTGCCGTCAACGGCTTTGCTCCCGTTCGGGAAAGTGCCGTCCCACTCGAAGGCGGGATTGTTTGTGGTGAAGACTTCACGGCCCCAGCGGTCGAAGACCACCGCGTTGAAAGCGATGAGGCAGACGTCTTCCTCATCCTCGATCTTCCACCGGTCGTTTCGCCCGTCGCCGTTGGGGGTGAAAATGTTTGGAATGGGTTCGATCTCGCCCCGCGTGGGGCTGGCTACGTTGATATCGACTTCAACGAATTCGGAGACGTCTTTTTGACAGCTCCGGGCATTTACCTCGAAGACGACGGTGTAGGGTTCATCGGCGATGTGGGAGCAATTGGGCAACCAAGAAAAGTCCGAGACGAGCTGAAGGATGCCGCTCGTTTCCGAAAATTCGGGCATGCCGACCACCCCCGGAAATTCGGGAAAATGCGCCGTGAGGGTCAGGGTATCCGTGGGATTCGGATCTGTGGCCGTTACCGTAAAGCCGATGGCATCGTCGCCGATGATGAACTCAATCTCGGTTTCGTCGGGAATGACTTCCACGGTGCTCTGCTCTTCTTCGGGAAGTACGAGGTTGATCTCAATGGTTTTTACGGTGGTGTCGGCCGTTTTGCAGCTCTCGGCCGTGGCGGTGAAGGTGATCAGGTAAGGCGCATCCCGCACGTCGCTGCACCGGGGCGACCAGCAGATGGTGTCATTCAGCAGGCTCAGGCCGTTGAGGGTGTCGAAACTTGCAGGATTTGCAGTAAGCTCAAAAAGCTCGGAAGTCGCCGTGACCCGCAAAGTATCGAAGAAGTTGGCATCGCTCACCGTAACGGGGATGCAAAATTCATCGGCCGAGTAGAATTCGAAGGTGTAGGAATCGATCGGCTCGGAAATCAGGGTCGGTTCATTTTCCGGCACCACCACGTGAATGGGAATGGTGAAGAATGAGGTTTCCTCGACTTCGCAATTGGTGGTGAGGACTTCAAATTCCACCAAATAAGGTTCGTCGCGCACATCTGCGCACACCACCTCCCTGCAGAACGACAGGGTGAGCGTGCCTTGGTCTTCGTCATCCGTCGTTTGGTCGGAAGGTAAAAAGTTGAAAACATCCGAGACGAGGGTCACAAAGAGTGAGTCGGCCGTATTGGGGTCTTCGAAAGTCACGGAAAAGCAGTGGGTAGAAGGATCGTAGAGGTTGATCTCAATGCCGGGAACCCCATCGATCAGGGGGCTTGTGAGCGCGGTGGGTTCGTCCTCTTCGAGCACCACATGGATCAGGATTTCTTGTTCGGTGACAAAAATTTCTTCTGCACACCCCCGCGAAAATGCCGTGATGATTACCGAATAAGGTTCGTCGCGCACATTGTGGCAGAGGGGCTGCCAGCAGAGGTCTTGGGTGAACTCCGAGATGCTTTCTCCGCTCGGAAACACGGCCTGCGGCGATACCGTGCCGTCGAAGAGCTCGCCGGAGGCCTCTACAAAGAGGGAGTCACCTTCGTTCGGGTCGATCACGTCGATCTCGATGCACCAGGGGGTATTGGCCGGCACCTCAAAGACCGTTTGGTCGTTCGGGGTGAAGATTTCCGACGGAAAGTCGATTTCGCAGACCAGGGCGGCAATTTGCGCTTCGCGGATTACATGGCCGATTTTCACACCGTCTCTGTACTCTTCCGCCATTACCGCAATACTGTAAAATCCCGCGGTGGTCGGATGCGCAGTGACCAATCCCGTAGCGGTATTGAGCTCGAGGGGTGTATCGCCGCCCACCGGATCATCGAGACTGTATGCGGGGGTGTAATTCAGACCGGGGTAAGGACGCGGACCTGAACCGGGGCCGTAAATCGGGGCCACCGTAGAAGTGAAATTTCCGCGCAGGGGTGTAATAAGGCTGTACACCAATGAGTCCCCGTCGATATCGGTCGCACCGAAATCGATTTCGGCGGGACCGTTCACACAGAAAAATGCCTCGGAAGGGTAGGGCTGAAATACGGGCGTGGAGTTTTGCAAAGCGGGATCGGGGACTTCTACCGTGAAAACCATACTTTGTGAGGCTGCATTTACATTAATCGCCAGCTCATTGCGGCAGCATCGCTCCCATGACATGTAGTACCCGTCGGGATTGTCGGGCAGGGTGACCGTTTGGACGTATGTTTGGCTTTCCACGCAGAGGCCGGTGTCGTAGCACGAGTTGGCCAGATCGATGATTTGCGAATCGGGATTGCCCATGATGAAGGTCAGGTTGGGCAGGGGCTCATCAGTGGCCGCGTTGAATACGGCAATCGTGATTGTGGCGTCCGTCACGAGATTGCCTTCGCAGTCTCTGTACAGGATCAGTGTGGCTTCGAAGGTGTTGCCTTCAATATGCCTTACGGTAAAATCGCCTCCCGCAATGTGGTTTGCATGCAGCTGGCTGAACATCATCAGAAAAGATAAGGAGAGGACGGTTCGGAATATACTCATGGCAGATCGATAATCGGGTTCACGGCAGGCACCACACCCGGCACCGCTCGGAAAAATGACGGAAGATAGGCATTTCAGGTTGTACCGCGCACAAAGCATCGCTCTGCCGATAGTGCTCTGCCGGGGTTTGCGTCGGTCGGGGCGGAGGTAAGCGAATGCTGTTCAGTTTATCTGAGGACGCGCCCTTTTCGGAAAAAATCCTGAAACCGGCGGGTCACGGGCTGCGCAGGTGTGCCTTCCGGAAATCGGGCAATCCGGATCGGGAGGATTCAGCCCGGGCGGGGTCGCCCTATCGGTGTTTTTGGCGCCAACCGAAAGGATTCACATCTGCATCGGCGATGCGTCGCTCCGTTTTTCCCGTAAGGGAATCATACGTACAGAGGGTAGATTTTTCCTTCCACTTTACGGAGGCCACTGATTTGCGGAAGGCACCGTGCTCACCAAAGACTGATGTGATCAGAGATTCGAGGCTCTCGGCTTCTTCCGTGCGCCTTTCTCCGTCGGCCATGTTGAGATAAAAAGTGCGTTTGCGTAGGGCTGCTGTCATAAAATCTAAACAAGCGGACCGCCCCTGAGTTTAATCGGATGCGCTGCAGGACCGTATTCGGCGAAAATTTTGCTGATTCCGAAAGGAACGGTTCTTGCACAGATTTGCGAACGAATGAGGTTTAAACGTTTTTCTTCCGAAAATTTTCGCGCCGCACTGCCCTTTGTCGGGGGTGCCGCTGCGGTTTTGCTGCTCGCCTCTGCCCTGTGGGCTGCCGCGGAGCAGGGTGATGCACAAGATGCAAATGCCGGAAATTCCGAAGACAAGGGCGCAAAGACAGTGCTTCAGCGCACCCGCGGGGGAGGTGTTCCGCCCGCACTTGCCAAAGCAGAGACCCGAAAATCAGACCGAATGGACCTGACCGTACATTATAAGAATGTGGAGAATGAGAAGATCAAAGAGTGTTTCGAAACTGTGCTGGAAGCCTACGAAATTCTTCACCCTTACCAAATCACCCTGGAGCAGCGCCCCATCAGAAATACCACCATGCAGGCCAAGCCGATCATCGGGTTTTTTGACCTTTTCGGGAAAAGGAAGCGCTATAAGGTCAACCTCGCCCGCCACGTAAGCGACTCAGAGGATATCGCCGTGCGAAAACTTCCCGAGGATGTGCTTACGGGTTGGTTTGCCCATGAATTGGGACACCTCGTGGATTACGAGCAGCATTCAAATCTCGGGATGGTGCGGTACGGAATTCGGTACCTCACCTCACATCGCTTCAAGAGGCAGGCAGAACACACTGCAGATTTGATCGCGGTGCAGCATGGGTTTCGCGACGAGATCATCGCCACGAAAAGGTTTATTCTGGAAAATGACCTCCTCGGCGACGATTACAAAAGCAGGATTCGCCGCTACTATATGTCCGTGGAGGATGTGGAAATGTGTGTGGAAGAGGACAAACTCCCGATCGAGCCTGTGGTGAAATGATCTTGCGGCGTTTTATTTCACCGTGAACGGCGCGAATTTTCACGAACGGTGATATGCACGATCCGCGAAGATTCGGCGCGGGTGCTTTACTCCGACTTTTTACACTGAGCGTACCTAAAGGCACGCGGGTCGGGCTCGGGATACCGCCGGGGCGGGGATCAATCCCCGCCTTACCCTACGGAGCGTACCTAAAGGCACGCCGGCAGTGCACCTGCCGGGTCTGCAGCGGGGATTAGCCTTACCTTACCATACTGAGCGTACCTAAAGGCACGCCTGCCAAAATCAGAGGTCTGCGGGCATGGGGCTTGCCGTGAGCGGATCAGGGGAAACAAGTTTTAGCGCCTCTCACGTATTGATTCGTGAAATTCGCGGTCCAACTCTTGCGGCCGCCGACGGCGTCCTTTTTCTTTTACCGCAAATCTCACGAACGGTGTTTTTTATGAAAGATCACGCGGGGACGGCGCTCAGGAAGTCTTCCATTTTCTCGGCGGTCATCACCTTCGGGGTTTTTGTCTGGCCGCCTACTTTCTTGTCTTTTTCCAGATAGGCGAGGTAGTCTTCGCGGCGCATGGCTTGCACATCCAATCCTTTGAGGGCTTTGCCGCGCGCCACGGCGTAGTTCTTATTGGCCTCCTTGAGGGCGGCATCGAGGGCTTCGGCAAATTTACTTTCGTCAAAACCGTCATCGCTTACCACCACCCATTGGTGGATGTAATCGCCGGCCTCATTTTTCACGGCAGCCACGGCGTATTCACTTGCCGTGATTCCGAGTTTATCGGATACTTCGCGAACGGCCGCGTCCATTTTCTCCTCGGAGAGTTGCGATCCCGTGGCGTTGAGGAAAAACTTGGTTCTTCCCGTGATCTTGATTTCCCTGTCTTTTACGGAAGTAAACTTCACCGTATCGCCGATCACATAGCGCCATGCGCCCGCGCAGGTGGAGATGACGAGCACATAGTCGGTATCCGGTTCAACTTCTGAGAGGCGGTGCGATACGGGATTGTCGATGATTTGGCCCGTTTCGTCCACGCCGCGCTCATCGAAAGGGATGAATTCGAAGTACGTGCCGTGCGCGGCGGCGAGCTTCATGCTCAGAGTGCCGGGCCGAGCGGTGTAGGCAAAAAAGCCCTCCGAAGCGAGGTAGGTGTCCATAACCGTGACGGGCCGGGCGCAGAGCGCATCGAGGTCCTTACGGTACATGTCAAAAGCCACCCCGCCGCTGGCGTATACGGAGAAGGAGGGCCAAATGTCATGGATCGTGTCGGCTTTGTTGTAGCGGATCACCTCTTTCAGCATGAGCAAAATCCACGAGGGAATTCCGGCGATGGCGCCGATGTTCCACTGTGGCGCATTTTCCGCAATGCGTTGCACCCGCTCCTCCCAATTGTCGATCCGGGCGATCTCCTTTCCGGGTTTGTAAAAGGTTCCGTACCAGTCGGGAAAATTGCTGACGTTGATGCCGCTGATTTCCCCCTCCAAAAAGCCTTCGGGACTTCGGTCCAGGTCGGCGGAGCTGCCGAGCATCAGGATTTCCGCTTCGAAGAGCGATTCGGGAAAGTCGTAGGCAGGCAGTGCGCGAACCAGTTCGGTGCCCACGTCTTTGATGCTTTGGAGCATGTCGTCGGTGACGGGGATTTTCTTGCTCGCCTTCCCGGTGGTGCCGCTGCTCACGGCAAAATAATCGGGGCGCCCCGGCCGGGTGATGTCGGGGAGTTTGCGCTGTTGCATCCACCAGCGGTCGTTGATCTCCTCGTAAGTGCACACGGGTACGGCAGCTTTGTATGCGGCTTCAATATCTTCGGATTTAAGTATTTCCGAGAATCCGTAGTACTTTCCGAAGGCGGTGTTTTCTGCTTTTTCGAGAAGTTTGCGCAATTGTTCGGGTTGGTCCTCGGGACTCCCCGAATTTTCAAATCGCAGGGCATCATTGAGTTCGATGCCTTTTTTAATGAGTTTGCCGAATAGGGCCATGGAGGGTGGTTTTTTGGGCTCGGAAAGAGCAAACGGTTTTTCCTCAGAAGGGGCAAAAAAGATGCCGCAAGAGCGATCCGGTCAAATCCAGCCTTGTACTTTGTAGTAAGCGATGGCCGTGCACTCCCGGATAATGAGAATTTGATAAATCAGGTGGTTCCAAAACCGGTAGCGAAGGCCCGTTCCGGCAGGCGGAACGGGGGCGCGGCCGCCGAGATCTTTCGGGGAAAATTCGAGGGAAGCCCCGAGGTCATATTCAAAACAGGCTTGGCTGCCCACCGTTGAAAACCCGACCTTTTCGAAACTCCGCACCGCACGGTACACGTGCTCGGGGTCGGTGACCAGCAGGAGGGGAGGATCAGCTCCGCCGTGTCGGGCGAAAATATTCAGTGCCTGACCGCGGGAGTTTACGCCCTCGGCTTCGTAAGCGATGCGCTCGGTGTGCACCCCGCGTATGACGAGCTCTTCGCGCATGCGGACGAGGTGGTTATCCGCTTCGGAGGTATCGTCGGGCAGGGCGATGATCACGCGGGCTCCCGGGTACTGCAGGGCTGCCTCTGCCGTGAAGTAGGAGCGCATCAGGGCCGTTTTTCCGGGCATTCCCGATCCGCCCATCAGGACGATAACCTCCGGCTCGAAAGTGTAATCGGCCCCCGGTCGCGAGAGTTCATACAGGCCCCAAAAGGGCGCCGATGTAAAGCTGAGCACCGCCATTGTGAGGGTTACCGTGAGCCAAAACAAGAGCGCCGCGCGCCGCAGCAGCCTCGTTTTTCTACGCATGTTTTTCAGAAAGGGTCGCATAGCCGGTGGTGGTTCGATGTTCGGATTCCCGAAGTGCGGAAGATAAAAAAATCAGGGGCCGTTTGCGAAAGGGGAGGAGCAGACGGGCATTTTTCTCGGAAAAAACGAGACCGCTTATCGGAATTGCGGACAGCGGTCTCGTCATTGCAGGTTCGAGGGTTTCGGTCCTCGCGGTTGTTTGTATTATCGATACTTGCCTCAGGCAAGCAGACATGCGCTGAGGAACAGGTGCGATTGGTTTCTCAAAGGTAGCGCAAGCGGGGTGGTTCGGGATACTTATTTTTGAGTATTTTTTTGTCGGAAGTCCTTTTCCGGCAGAGGAGAAGGCGCCTTTTTTCTGAACAGGTGTGTGCTTCACTTCGGACTTTTCGGGCTTTGAGGGCAGCGGATGGATCAACCGTGTTTTTCTCGTGTATCCCTCACAACAGCCGAAACAATTCCGTGGTATTCTTGCACCCCGTTTTTCTCAGGATGGTGCGGCGGTGGGTGTCGACGGTGTGTTTGCTGAGGAAGAGGTCCTCAGCGATTTCGGCGCTTGTTTTGCCTTCGAAGATCCGCTTGGCGATTTCCACCTGCCGGCGGGTGAGGCCGTAAGCTGAGAGTTTATCGAAATTTTTAGGGCGACGGGAGCGGTTTTCACGGTAGCGCTTCAGTGCCGCTTTGAGTTCGTCGAGGTCTACGGGTTTGAGCAGATAGTCAGCCGCCGCATTGCGGAGGGCCTCTACCGCGTATTTTTCATGACCCGTGGTGAAAATCACGCAACCTTCATAGCGCTGTTCGCGGAGGGAGCGGATCAATTCGATGCCGTTCATCCGCGGCATATCCACATCGAGAAACACGATGTCATAATCGCCGCGAAGGATGTGCTCCAGGGCTGCTTCGGGGTCACTCGATGTTTCGGTTTCGTGGGCGTTGATGCCGCAGAGGACCAAAAGCTCCTTCATGCGCTCACAAGATGCGGTATCGTCGTCTACAATCAGATTCACGGCTTCAAGGTAATTTTTTCATGTTGTTTTTCAGGCGGTATCGCCGGAAAATACTCATTAATGAGTAGGCTCCGCCGCGGTGGTTTTCTTCGCGTCGGTACCTTTTCCGTACCGCTCGATGCGGACTTCGGCCGTGGTGCCGCCTGCGGAATTATTGATCAGGCGGTAGGTGATTTTTCGCTTTTCGAGCTTTTGGTAAAGGGCTGTCATGCGGTTGAGAATTTGTAAGCCCTGTCGGGTGCCGCTCGTAGGGGAATGGTCCCCTCCCGGCGCTGAGGGCGTCAGCGGAGCACCGTTGTTGGTCACGGAGATACAGGTGTAACCTTTTTCCTCCCAAACCTTGATCTCAAGCATTTTCGGACCCTTCATCGGGCGCAGACCGTGCTTGATGGCATTTTCCACATGGGTGAAAACGAACTGCTTCGGGAGCTTAATGTCGAAGGTTTCCACGGCCTCATCAACGGTGATCCGGAAATCGAAATCAGGCTGCCGAAAGGATTCCAGCGCACAGTAATTTCGGCAGAAGTCCAGCTCGTTGTGCAGGCTTGTGAGGGGCTTGTCCGAATCGCGCACCGTGGCGTACACGAGCCGCGTGAGCTTGGTCATAAAGCGCGAAGCCTGCTCGTGTTCGGACTTGCGGTACATTTGGTCGATGCTGTTCAGGGCATTGAGGGTGAAGTGGGGGTCCACCTGATTTTTCAGGGCCAGCACCTGCAAGCGTGAGAGTTCCTTTTCGCGGGTATAGCGCAACTCGATATTCCGTCTGTATTTTCCGAAAAGGTAGCCGGAGATGAGGAGGCTGATCCCGAAAACTGCGATGTAATAAGGCCACCGCATCCAATACAGGGCATTGGCCGAGTAGCTGAAAATACTGACGAAGGATCCGAAATCGAGGCCCACCAAAAGCTCACCGTCGGCATTTACTATTTCATGCACGCGGCGGGGCATGCCGTTGGTTTGGGGGTATTCGATCACGTGATCCAGATCGGCACTCCATACGTAGATATTTCCCGTACCGCGCTCTGCCGCAATGAATTCTTCAAGTCCGTCGCCGTTGAGGTCTTTAACAAAATCTACCTTGCACATGCGGGTATCCCTATCCTCTTTGATCACATTCAGATCTTTATCCATCCGCCAATAATAACCGTCCGTCACCGCCAGCAATCCCCCGTTAAAGGCAAGAAGAATCGCATCTTTCGGCGCAAGCTCAAGGCTGTCGATGAGGGTTCCCGTCTTCAAGTTGCGTTTTTTCACCACGGTGCGGCGCTCTTCGCCGGGATTCTGACCGCTGTGCACCACGCAGGTATAGAGGTGCTTTCCGATCGCTACACTTGTAGCCCTTCCGGGAAATGCCGCCTCAGCAACGGGCTCGAACAGCAGCTCCATTTCGGCGTCGAAGGCATAGGCATAGGCGAACATGTCCGAATAGGGCAGTTCATTCATCCCGTGGTCATTACCGGGGCACCAAGAATTGCCGGTGAAGTTTCGGTGCCCCGATTCGTCCTCGATGTAGTTGTCGATCATGAGTCCGGCCGAGGTCGCAGGACTTGCAAGCACTTCCTGCTTGTGAAGGTCTACGCGGTAATTGCGCCTCGGATAGATGGGGAATCCGTTGGTGACGCGGAGCAGGATTTCTTTGAATCCGTCGCCGTCGGCATCCCATTCCGCTACGAGGCGCACGTCAGGCGAAGTTTCTCCGTCTTTGTAGTGAAGCGTATCAAGGAGAATCACCATGCTCGGATTGATCCAATCGGGGTTCTGATACACATAGAGCACCAATTTTTCATCTTCGATCACCGGCACGAGCAATTCTTGCTTACCGTTCCGATTGTAATCAACGGGGAAGGAGCGGTGGTGACCCTTTGTTAATTCGGGGACGTTGATTTGATCAATGATGCGCGGGTGAAAATTCTCATCGATTTCGATACAGCGGCAGTGGGGCTGATTTAAATAACCCGCTATGCCGTGAGCGCAGGAAATCATCTCGCTCTTTCCGTCTCCCGTAATGTCCCCGAATGAATTGGCATCTTTCCCGTAGCCCGCGGCCATGCCGACTTCCTCAAAGAGATAGGGCTCGAACCGGATCGGAACGGAAAGAATGATGAGCACGGTGAGGACGGCTCCCGATAAGAATACGATGAAGCGGTTGCTCTTCAAAACAAGATTGGTTGCGGTACAAAGTTAAGAGAACAGTGCTGATAACCAAATTGTAGTCATTTTTCGTGGGTCCGTGTTTCTTCCGAAACCGTCCGTTAACGGGCATTTCCGAGATGTCCGATTGCAGATTCTTGTCGTTTGCCTCGGGTTGCGCCCGGGGTTCGTACCTTGCCTCCGTCTAATTTCAGCATACATGCACTTATCTGTTCCTAAATTCGCCCTGACCCCATTGCCTCACTGCTCACGCATTTACTTCGGTGGGCAAAGATTGATCACCGCATTTGCCGCGCTCTTGTTTTTAGCTTGCGGAGCTCGGGCGCAAAATTCGCCCGTTGAGACGGCGCAGGCACAGCTCGACGCATACAATGCCCAAGACACGGAGGCTTTTGCGGAAGTCTTCGCGAAAGACGCAGAAGTCTTTATGAACCTCGGCGATACGGTCCCGGCCATGCGCGGCCGGGAGGAGATTCGCAAGCGCTACGGAAAGATGTTTTCAGATTATCCCGACAACAAATCCGTGCTGATCGGCCGGATGGTGCAGGGCAACTTCGTCTTCGACCATGAGTACATCACCGGCCGCGATGAGCCCTTGCAGATCATGGCAATCTACGAAGTCTCGGAGGGCAAAATCGCCCGGTGTTGGTTCGTCCGCTGACTGCGCATTCCGAAATCCCCTTGGGGAAAACTTTTTTCCCGAAAAGGGGCATCTTTGCTTCCGAATCCGCTCCCGATGAAGATACCCGCCCCGACTCCCGAAGAATACGCCCCGTTCTACGCCCGATACGTGGAGACCGCTCGCAACCGGCACTGCGATGAGGTCTTGAATGCCGATGTGCAGCCTTTGGAAGATGTCTTCGACAGGCTCACTGAATCTGCGGCCGACGGTGCCTATGCCCCGGGCAAGTGGACGGTGAAGGAGGTCTTGATCCACTGCATCGACGCCGAGCGTATTTTCGCGGCCCGCGCACTCCGCCTCCTGCGCGGAGATGCTTCGCCGCTCCCCGGCTACGATCAGGATCCTTACGTGCCGGCTTCTCGCTCCGACCTGCGCACTTTGGCCGACATTCGGGCCGAGTGGGCCTCCGTTCGCGCGGCCACGGTGTCCCTTTTCAGGTATTCCCCTCCGGAAAATCTGACCTTCATCGGCACGGCAGACGGCAGCCCCGTTTCCGCAAGGGCGCTGGCCTATATCATTCCCGGGCACTACCTGCACCACATCGAAGTATTGAACCGCAAGTACGGCTTGGGCTGATCTCACGGCTTTTCCGGCAGGCAATGCATGCGGAGGTCTCCGGAAGGTGCGGAGTTTTGCAGAGCGGAGATAAAACCGTTTATTGCGGGAAAATCAACTTTCTTCTATGCATCAGAAAATTGTGTCAGACGGTGTGAAATTTTTGCTCTGCCTGATGCTTTGCGGCGTCGGCGCTTCGGAGTGCGCGGCGCAAACCAATCCTTACGCCCCTCAACGCACGAAGCGGGAAAAGCCCGAAAAAAAGAAACGTGAGCGCACCCGAGCAGAGCGCGACACGGTGCCCCGTTACGGCAAAGGCAGCGTGGATCTGCGGGCCTCCGTGGTTTTTCCCGTGCAGTATTTTGCGGAGTCCGAACCCGGCAATCCCGATGCGGGCTTTGCGGCACAAGGTTTCGGTTTCGGGGCGGGGCGGTTTTTCCCTTTCCGGAAAAATTCACCGGTCGGAGCGTATTTCGGGTTGGGATACGCACGGGCAAATGCCTCGGCGATGATCCCTTATATTCAGAGCCTTTTGGACGCGCATGCTGCGGGAGACGACAATGAAGCATTTTCGACGGCCGAAGGTTTTCGCCCGCGTTATGTCATGATTCCGGCTACTTTCGGATTGGCGTACGAGGGCAGCGGGAGCACCGCCGTTTACGCGCGCTTTCTGTTTCACATGGTACGCACGTCAATGAACGAGATTGAAGCGGTGAGTGAAAACAACATGAGAAGAACGGCTGAAACGGAGGCGGCAATCTCCACGGGCATCGGCATGGAATTCGGACTCCGTTTTTCCGAAGTCCTTCGTGCGGGCCTGTCGTGGCAATATTTCGGAAGGCCCGAAATGTCGGTCAGCACCGGTTCCGAGGAGTTGCCCTCATCCGTTTTTCGTCCGCTGGAGCAAGGCAGGCCCGTATCCGTTTTGCAGGTCAACTTGGCGTACTCTTTCGACCGAACAAATCACAGGCGCAAAGGGAAGCGGATACGGAGGTGATTTCTTCATGCACACCGCAAGTTAAAATACGGGACAGATAAAGCTGCTGTTGCTGCCGCCGCTTTTAAACACGCTCCGTCACCACTTCCTTCATTTCGGCAAGCCCTTATGGGAGTAACTGCTCCATGCCGTTTCGGAGCATGCCTGTATTCGAAGTGATGGTAGCGAATGCTATGGGTGGTAGATCAAGATAGCGGTTTCTTTGGGACGAGGGTCAGCACCGGTTCTTATATTTCTCCATCACTTCCTCATGCGGGACAAATTCGCCTTTGTCGGCTTGAGCAAGCCCTGTTTCGATTTCAACACGCTCTTCATTGCTGATTTGATCCCACCAATCCGCCTGCGTTTTGTTTTTTAAGGAAATGAATTCCAAAACCGTCTTTGCATCGTTGAGTTCAGCCAACCATGCGATAAGTCTTAATTTTTCAGCCTGAATATCCATCAACCGTAAGCTTGAACTAAGTTAGGAAAAAGCGGCTGAAATATTGGCTTGCTGTGTACAAATTAGTTCGGTCAAACACTCTCCGCCACCACTTCCTTCACCACCGGCAGTTCGGTGGTGAGCAATTGCTCGATGCCGTTTTTGAGGGTCACGGTGCTCGAAGGACAGCCGGAGCACGAGCCGCGAAGTTGTACGGTCACCACCCCGTCGTAAAAGCTTACAAAGTCAATGGCGCCTCCGTCGCTTTCAACGGCGGGTTTTACATACTCGTTGAGCAGATTGACGATGGCTTCGTCATACTCGCTCGGCACTGCCGGGCCTTTGGGGCTTGCGGTTTTTGCGGAAGCGCTTTCCTCTTCGGCTTGCTGAACAGGCTCCGGGATGCTTTCCACCACATGCTCGTGCTTGAGGCACCACTCGCGGATAAATTCGCGGAGTTCAAAAGTGATGAGGTCCCAACTCAGGTCGCCGGTCTTGGCCACGGTCACAAAATTGTGCGCGATGAACACCGCCTTCACAAAGGGGAAGTTAAAGAGTTCGAGGGCCAGTTCCGAAGAACCTTTGGCATCCTCGGCTTTGAGGTATTCTACGGGATTGTCTGAAGGGAAGATCACCCGATCCGCCACGAATTTCATGGTGTTGGGATTGGGGGTGAGTTCGGCGTATATGGAGGTTGGGTACATTGTCATAAGTTTTATGCTACAAAGGTAATACAGACGGAAAAAAGGAAGCGGTTTCCGTGCCGACTCCGATTCACGGCACCCGCTTTCGGATGCAGCTTCGGTGTATTCAGGCTTTTATGATTTCCCGACAGGGCAAAAACTCGCCTTGTCCGCTGTCCTTTGGTGTATTGAAAATCAGTATTCTGCGGGTCAAATGGTTCAGTTTGGAGCCGTCATCCGCCGATGAATGCACAAAATCTTATTCCCGTTGAAGCATCCGATCGGGGCGTGTGATTATAGCAGCGCACTTCTGTTTCTGAAAAGTTCGGGATCATCTGCGCCCCGCCGCGTCGGGTCACCCTCGAAACGCAAATGCGGTTGAACCTCTGCGGGTGTGCGGCAGTTCGAGAATCTCGGACAGAAAGTTTTTGCCCGTTACTTGTTCCGCTCGGGCTCCATCGCCACGCGCGTTTTCGGCAGGCTTGCAGGGTAATTCTCTCGGATGTACTCCACCATTTTTTCACGTATGTACACCCGCAAATCCCAGGCGGTCGGAGAGTTTTTCGCGCTTACCAAGATTCTCACCTCGACGGTGGATTGCTTGGTATCCGTCACTTGGAGCACATTTACCTTGCCGTCCCACAGGGGAGTGGATTCCAGCAGTCGGGTGAGTTCTTTTCGCAAATCATCATAAGGCACGGTGTAATCGGTGTAGAGAAAGACCGTCCCGATGATATCGGCCGAGGTGCGCGTCCAGTTTTGAAAGGGCCGTTCGAGAAAGTAGGTGGAGGGCAGAACCAGCCTGCGCTTATCCCAAATCCGCACCACCACATACGTGAGGTTGATTTCCTCGATCCATCCCCATTCGCCCTCCACCACCACGGCATCGTCGATGCGGAAGGGCTGCGTGATCGCAATCTGTATGCCCGCGAGCAGGGCGCCCACCACCTTCTGCGCCGAGAGGCCGATGATTATGCCCGCCACGCCCGCGGAGGCAAAAAGGCCGATCCCGATTTTTCGCACGCTTTCAAACGAGAGCAGGATGACCGCCACTGCAAAAACCACCACCGTAAATACGGTGACCTTTTCCAGCAAATTCACTTGCGTGGTGACTTTCCGCGACCTCAGATTGTCTGCTTGCGAAACATCGAAACGCTTCAAAAAACGCACTTTGACAACGCGAAGCATGGCGATGAATAACCAAGCGAATCCGACCGTTACCGGGATGCTGCTGCGCTCGAGCAAGACCGATACAAAATCGGGCGGGTCGTCCGTGACGGCAAAAGTAAGCGGACCGAGCAGGATGAAAAACGCCGTGAACAGTGCTGGAAGGATCAGGCCTGAATATCTCATGGGGTAAGTTTAAAGCTTTCTTTGACAACACGAATCAGCATTCATAGTGCGGGCAACCCGAAGCAGTGCGGCAAAGATATCTGTCGAAAATAGACGTATAAGTTCAGAAATGAAAAAGCCGGAATGTCCTTTCCCGTTGTTCGAGAGATGTTTTAGCGAAACAGGACTTTTTGTGAAGATGTTTTAGTGATTGGTGATTTCTTGATTTACAATTTTCGATTTGGGATTTTCGATTTACGATTGGGGATTGCCTTCACCGCAAACGCTCATGGTTTGGGCAGGCTTGCCTATTGCCATCTTGCCAATTGCTAATTGCCCATTGCTAACACGCCCTCCACGTCCCGCCCCCCTCCCGAATCCCGACCGGTTCTGCAGCGCTGAGCGCCCACCCCTGTGTGACCGCACTCACGACGGGCTATGGCTGTTTTTGTATCTTTGTCTCTGATTCACGATTCACCGCACATGTCCCTTAACGGAAATTCAGCCTCCGCACCTCCCCGCCGCCTCCGATTCGGAGCGGCGCTGCTGGCTTTGTCCGTGCTGCTTCAAATGAGCTATGTGCCGGTGAGTTATGCGGTCTGCGACACCAAGGGTACGAAGCGTATTGCCTTCGGGGAAATCAGCGCGTGCGCGGCCGATGAGGCCGTGAAGGCCTGCTGCAGCGCCGGAGATCAAAGCAGCGCGCCCGACGGCCCCGCTCTGAGCCAAAAGTGCTGCGACACGGACTTCTTCGAAGCTGCATTTTTCTCTTTTAAAGAAAACGACGGCGATCAGCGATTTCGAGACCTGACGCCCCTGCCTGCACTGACCCTCCATGTTGATTTTGCCGAAAGGCCACTCAACCTGCGCCATGTACGGCAACACCTGAAAATACCTCCGAGTCCGGGCCGTACCCTGCTCAAGCGCGACTGCCGCCTCAATGTGTGATGAGGAACTGCTTTCATTTTTGAACGCACGTTTCACCTCAATCAACACATTTCATGAAAAACATAATTTTAGCCCTGACGGGCAT
>PXBH01000217.1 GCA_003565555.1 Cryomorphaceae bacterium
CCGTTTCTTCCACCGATGGACGCGGACGGCATTCGCGAACCTTTTCCGTCGGCGGGAACGGCGGTGCCGATTGAACCCCCCGGTTGAAACCGGGGGCTATCAAACAGGACATCTACCTCGACTCGCTCGGTACGGCGCCTACGGGATTCTTCCCGACCGTGAAGATGTGCACGGCGCCAAAACGCCGGTGCGAAGCACTGTGCGTGCAATCCATTCTTTGTATCGGTCGTAAAAAAATGGCCGCGGAGGAAGCTATAGGGAGCCGAAGGCAGCGGGTACATGTGAGCAAACCGCTATGTCCGGCCCTCCGCGAAAAACCCTGCTTTTTATTTTTATGCCTGCCCGTTTCTTCCGCCGATGAACGCGAACGGCATTCGCGAACCTTTTCCGTCGGCGGGAACGGCGGTGCCGATTGAACCCCCCGGTTGAAACCGGGGGCTATCAAACAGGACACGCCTGACGGCGTGCTTCTAAAACGTGAAGATGTGCATGACGCCAAAACACAGGCGTGGAGCATGGTGGGTGCAATCCATTCTTTGCAATGTCGGCCGTAAAAAAAATGGCCACTGCGGGAACTGCCAAGTCGGTCGTGCCCGGTCACGCCCTATCACGCCCTTCTCTCTGCGCCTCTGCGCCGTGTCTCCCCAAGGAGGTCTCTGAGAGGTAATCATTGCGAGCGAAGCGAGTGTCCACGCCCTACACATTGCGCCGTGTGCCCGTTCGGGGGCCCTCGCGCCATTGCGAGAAAAAAAACGAGCGCAGCGAGTACATGTGAGTGCAGCGAGCAAACCTGAGCAATGCGAACACACGTAAGCGACGCAAAAACCTCCGAGCAAAGCACACACCAAGCCGGCCTCCGCCAAAAAAAATCATTGCAACGAAACCCGCCGAAACCCGAGCCGTCGCCCGCACGCACCGCCGTCCCGCTTTCACTATCTTTGCCCCATGAAGCCATTCGCCTTACTCGCAGCAGTCCTCCTCTTACCGGCCCTCGCCGGTCTCCGCGCTCAAGACACCCCCGTACTGCGCCTGATGAACGGACAAACCCTGCCCGTAACAGACCTCGACGATTCGACCTATACCGAGCTCCGGTTCACCTTTGACAAAAACCACTTCAAAAGAGAGAAACACCACATCAGGGCCCGGCGCAAAGCGGGTGACTACTTCAATACCGCCATCACCTCGCCGAAGGCCGAACAGGTGCCTGTGGTGCTCCGCGAGGGCAAGCAAAACAGGGACAACGTGTATTCCGCCTTGTACCCGAGCGGACGGGAGAAGCACTACTATTTTTACGACGAAGAGGAGGGCAATTACCTCACCCTCGAACAGATGGAAAGTTACCTCGCCGGGCAGAGCGATGCGCTCACGGCGGCTGCGGGCCGCGGTTGGTTTTGGGCGGGCGTCGGAGCGGGGGCTGCCGCAGGCTTTGCCACACGCGGAAGCATCTGGGCGGTAGCCTTTCCGCCGCTTTTTGCCCTGAGCACCCAAATCCCCGTTGTCCGCATTCGGGACCAGGCGATCAGCAATCCCGCCTTTAAATACGACGAGGATTATGCCGCCGGCTTTGAAAAACAGGCGCGCAGCCGCAACCTGATTCAAGCCTTGAAGGGCGGTGCGATCGGCACGGCCCTCGGTCTGGCTGTCTTTGCCGTGATCGACAATAACTTCTGATCCTTGAAGTCGGCGGCCACAGCATTCGGACATTTCATTGCCGAAACCAACCTTTACATCGCCGCGGGAGCGGCCCTCTTCACCGGATCGGCGTATTTCTTTTTCGGCACGGCGCCGAATGTCGATGTGCTCGGCACGGTGTTTTTCGGGACCTTATTTATGTACACTTTTCAGCGGCGCGTGGGCGACCTCGACGCGTCGGGGGCGTACCGCGGGGTAAAAACCTTGTTGATGGCTGCCGGGGCGCTCGGAACGGCGTTTTTTGCGGTCGGTTTGTCGGTATCGGTCTTCGGGTTGTTTGCGGGAGCTGCCCTGCTTTCTGCGGCCTACGCTCTCCCCGTTTTTCCCGTAAAGGGCAGAAAAGAACCCGCCTCGCTCAGAAAACTCCCCTACCTGAAAATATGGACCGTCACGGCGGCGTGGACCGCAGTAGGTGTGGCAGTGCCGCTGGCCGACGGCGCGGGGGGCGATCTTCCCGGGACAGATGCTGCGTTTTTTGCCTTACAGCAGGGGGCATTGATCTTTGCCCTTGCCGCGGCTTTCGACATCCGCGACCTGCCCTTCGACGCTCCCGAACACCGCACCGTTCCGCAAATCCTGGGCATCCGGGGCGCCGTGAAGGCGGGGGTCACCGCGGTGCGCATCTCTGTCCTGAGCTGCGCTTTACTTTACCTTTTCGGAAGAATCGACTTAGCCGGGCTCGGCGTGCACGCGGCGGTATGTACGGGGGCCGGAATCTTGCTCAAGCGCACCACGCCCTACCGCCGGCAGCTGTTCTTCAACCTGGGCATCGACGGCATATTGGCGGCTCAGGGGCTGGGCCTTATGCTCACGCGGTGGCTGTGACTCAGTCGCCGAAGGAAATGCCGAGGCCCTTGGCGGCTTTCACCAAATCGCCTCCGGGCTTCACGTAATTGTATTCGCTGAGTGCCTCGGGAATCGGCACCGTGGTAAACTTATTTTCTTTCAACACAATGAGGGTACCGAAATTGCCGTTGAGCACGGCTTCGAAGGCCTGCACACCGAATACGGAGGCCAGTACGCGGTCGTAAGCCACGGGGGTACCTCCGCGCTGCACGTGCCCGAGGACCGTTTCGCGAATATCCGCTTCGATACCCGCATCTCGGAGTTGCTGCGACAGGGTGTAGGCCACCCCACCGAGGCGCACGGCGTGTCGACCTTCCTCGCCCTTGCCGGCCGTAACGGAGCCCTCTTTTGCGAAAGCGCCCTCAGCGACAACGATGTTGACAAAACCGCGGCCGTCGTCGTAACGTTCGCGAATCCGGTCTGCCACAATATTGATGTCGTACGGAATCTCGGGGATAAGGCAGACCTCCGCACCGCCGGAAATGGCCGTATAGAGCGCAATCCACCCGGCATCGCGGCCCATCACTTCCATGATCATCACGCGGTGGTGGCTGTCGGCAGTGGTCACGAGGCGATCAAAGGCATCGGAAGCCGTCTGTACGGCCGTTTGAAACCCGAAGGTAAAATCGGTGGATCCGAGGTCATTGTCGATCGTCTTGGGTACGCCCACTACGGGCATTCCGGCTTCGAAGAGGGCTTGGGAGATGGCTTGGGACCCGTCACCGCCGATGTTGACCACCGCTTCGAAGCCGAGCTCTTTCATGCGCCCCGCCAGCCACGGGATGCGGTTCGTCTCCCGGGTACTCCCGTCGGCTTGTCGTTCGGGGTATTTCATGGGGTTGCCCTTATTGGTGGTTTGGATGATGGTGCCGCCGCGCACGTGTATACCCGCTACGGCGGCGTCATCGAGGCGCTTGAGCCGGAGGGGTTCGTGCATGATCCCGTTGAAGGCTTCCATGCTGCCCCATACCTCCCAGTCCGTTTCGGCGGAGGCGCGTTTTACAATACCGCGGATTACCGCATTCAGGCCGGGACAATCTCCCCCGCCGGTAGCGACCAGCAGTTTTTTCTTCGACATAAAAAGTGATTTTCGATGCGGAGGTGAAGGTAAAAGTTTTTCGGGAGGCGAAGTAATTGAATGAGACGACCGGTATGAGCCGAAATCAGAACCATGAAAAAACCGGCCACATCTTGCATCTGCGGTGCACCGCTGTTATTTTCACCGCAAAGTCACAAAGTACACAAAGGAGAGGCTCTCATGGTTTTGTCTTTGTGGTGGGATAATCAAATCTGACCCTCGGTTATTGAGTGCCTGCAGGTCTGCCGCCCGGAAAGCCGAAGGCAGCGCATGCAATTATCACTTGGTGTTTTGCGCCTGCGACGCACCTTCTTCCTTTTTACCACAAAGCCACAAAGGGCACAAAGGGAGGCCCTCAAGATTTTGACTTTGTGATCTTTGTGGCTTTGTGGTGACGCAATACATCGAGAGCGCGGGTTAAAATGCGGTTCCGGAATCAGTACCCGACAAAC
>PXBH01000050.1 GCA_003565555.1 Cryomorphaceae bacterium
AGGCTTCCGGAGCGGTGCTCGTGTACGAGGAGGAAGACGGGAGGTGGCTCCGCGCCGCCGTTCTGGCACCTGACGACCTGCAACGGAGCAACCAGTTCGGTGCCAATGTGCTCGAAATCGATGGTATGATTGTGGCGAGCGCTCACAATCAAGGAACTTCCTTTTTTGCATTTGGCGGGGCCATCTACGTTTTTAACCAGACGGAAACCGAAGTCTGGACACCCACCGATTACCTCAGAATCGAAAACCCCATTGAAAATCCGTTGGTGCACGAAGTGGATAACAACTTTAACCGCGAAAATGCCGGCCTGCATATTTTGCCTTTTAAGGGAGAGCTGCTGGCAAGCGCCACCGGGGTGTTCACGGGTTCTTTACCAGGCAAAAGGAACGGCAGCTTTTATCGCTTTCCCATCCCCGAATCAATGCACCGCCTCCGCAAAACAGGGGGCCCCGAAGCAGAGCGCAGCACCATTATCGATGTGCAGCCCAACCCCGTGGTCACGGTGACAGAGATCAACTTCACCCTTCCGGAAAAGGGGCGGGTCGAGCTGACGGTATCGGCGCGCCGCGGCAACGACGACCTGACGCTGATCGACGAAACCCTCGAAGCGGGCACCTACCACATCGGCGCCGACCTCCTCGAACTCCCGCCGGGCCGGTATCGGGCAGAGCTGAAGACCCCTTCCGGGAATGACCGGTTCGACCTGCTCAGGGTGGACCGACAAAATTTGGAACAAATCGAGTAGAGCGACGCCTGCGTGCGTCGCCCTACTCGCCACATCGCCAAAGGCATCTCAAAGATCACCTCATCGACCGACCACCTTCCGAATCTCCGCCACCGCCTCAGCCATCTCCCCTTCCCTACGGGTGCCGATCAAAAATTTCTTTCCGTCCTTCAACTCAATGGCCAGGCCCTTGTTGCCACTTGTATTGTACACCGTTCCGTAAGAAGTCCAAAGCCTGATGCCCCACCCGCCCACAAAGCCGTAGTTCACCACTTCGGCCCGTTTCACCTCACTCCATTTCACCGCTCTCTTTGTAAGGGGAAAGAAGCGAATTCGAATTCCGTCTGCGTCTATCTCAGTATGGAGCCGCATGGCCAAAAGCAGAGAAATGGCCAAAAAAATGACTGCAGCAAATATCCAAAGTCCTGTGTATGAAATCGGATTGTCGCCGAGGGGCTCACCGAGTACGAGCTGCTTTTACACGAGGAAAACAGTCAGCAAGCCGATGAGGGCAAGGGGAATCCACAGCCATTTTTGGTCGAACTTTTGGGTCTCTTTGAAGGCGGTTCTCAAAGTGGGTTTTTCTATCATATTGTTCAATGAATCGGCAGGATGCTCCCGCGCATCTATTTTTCTATAAGCCTGAATCTCTCAGCTTCCGAAGCATGCTCACCCGTAGCTTTCAGGAATTCGCCCTTTCGCACCAAGTATTTGCCGTTAAAGGCCTTGATGTAAAAACTATCGTCTTCAGCAGCGTGCAATTCAAAAAACTCCCGCTCCCCCGCCTCAACGGCCGTATACCTCAACACGTGTCCTTGCGCGGGGTCTGCAGTGACGAAATATCCTGTGTAAGACTTGAGCGCCACGGTTTCCTCATTTAATGTCACCCGGTTAAATGTCTCCCAAAGTGATGCGCTTTCCTTGTTCGCCAAAATGTGTTTTTCTCCGTCGCCGTCCGCACACAAGAACATCCCGTCAGAAGCTGCGATATTTACGATATCCGCAGTCTCGATTCCCTCAAACAAGGGATCAAAAAACGCCAGACCCGTGATGTCCCGATCCGTTTTTAAAAAGGTAAACCAAAACTTCTGTTTATTCATGTGAACCGTATCGATGATACGGTTGCGGTATTGATAAGACAGGGTGAGCGAGTAAAAGGTAAAAACTCCCGCTGCCGCGAAAAAGGCAATTTTCAAGGGTGTGGTTCTCAGTAGAAAAAAGGCGAAGGCCAACAGCAAGGCCAGAAGCGCGTAATAATCCACAAATGCACGCTGACCCAAACTCGCTCCGTACCACCAGCACCACCACGAGGCGATAATGTAAGTCGCTGCCGAAACCGTAAGCAGGAGGATAAAAAACCGAAATTTATCGGTTTTGAACAGGTATATGAATCCGAAAACGGACAGGAGCACCATGGGCGTGTAGACGAAATGCCCCTTGCGGTAACTGAACAAAATCTCGGTAAGGTGCGGGTTGCCGAAATAAAACTTTTCGTCGCCGTAGGACCACACAATGAATGCGCCGGACTGCAAGTAGTACAGGAGGAACTGGGGAAACAGCGTGAGGACAAAAATACCCGCTGCTGCCAAGATGCGGATTCTGTGTTCAGCGATTTGCCGCCAAAACGCGCCCATGCTCCCGGCAAAAAACAAAGCCATAAGGGCGATGACGGCATTTGTGGGCCGCAGGAGGGTGATCAGGCCCAAAAGAATAGCCGCCCGATAAATGTCCGGTAGTGCATTTCGCCTGAAAAAAGCTTCGCAGAAGTACAGAAACCCGGCGATCATCGCAAAGGAGTACACATGGGAGTGGGAAGCATCAAAAGTGGCGTAGAAAAACAAATTGGTGCCAAACACAACTGCAACCAACACAAGTGCGGCTACATACTCGGGAACAGCATACTGCAACAATAGCTTTCGGGTATAACGGCACCCGAGCCACAAGTAAAAATTCGCAGCTGCCATAACGGAAATATGGTACACAACAGAATATCCGTCGGCGGACCATCCGAATATCAGTGCAAGCACATGTGCGAGCAAAAAAAACGGTACCCAAAGTATGGCGAGGCCCACGTAGTACTTGTTTACTTTTCCGCCTTCGGAAGCCTTCAGGAATCCGTCACCAAAGTCCGTTTTGGGGTATTTCTCCGTGACCTCCTCCGTAAAAGAATACGTGTAATCACCGAAAATAAAAACAGCCGGCAAATAGGAATAATAGCCCAATCCGTCTGATTTGATGACTTTCTCGAGGTTGTTGTCAGCCATCTGATACTTCAATGAGAAAAATACACAAGTGAGTAGGATCAATACGTCAATATGGCGGCTCGAAAAACGTAGCAATCTCATCACTCGGTCTTTCATCTGAATGGACTTTGGCGAGCAAAAGTAGATAAAATCGAATTCACGGCGGACCACACTGTCCTGATCGGAAAGCGGCAGAGTACAATCTGAAAGTCAGAAGACACGTCAGGTCGACTTATGTCCCCGAAAAGAAAAGGAGACACTTATCAATGATTAGCTTAGTAAGTCCAACTTGACAATGAACTTTCTTAATCAGACTCTGTACTAAATGGACAGAAACTAATTATTTTCTTTTACAATTTCTATGATCGCTTTGCCACTGTGATCAACATTTGCCGTCGCTGTCGCCGGATTTCAATGAGGCGATGGTGGTTTTCATCAATTTTATCAGGGCGCCGCGATCGATGTCCGCGAGTTTTTTGATGTAAATGCAGGCGGCTCCTTTTTTGAATTTTCCGAGGTTTTCAAGAAGGTGCGCGTGCTTGGGGCTGCCGGTGTACACATAGAGGGAGATGGCCGCTTTGCGCGGCGAAAACCCCACGAGGGGCCAATCGCCTTCCTGCCGGCTTCGCTCCGACTTGTAGTGGTAGCTGCCGAAACCGATGATGGAGGGGCCCCACATAACGGGCGGGCAGCCCGTGACTTCTTCCATTAGCTCAAGGAGCTCAAAACTGTCCTTCTTTTTTTGTTCGGTATTGGCAAAGTCGTTGATGAATTCGCGGACGTCGGCGTCGGTAGGCCGGGTTTTTATGGCTGCCATCTTTGAATTGATTATGAAATAATTACACAAAAAAGCTATTTTACATTTTTGCCTGACTTCAGTACGTCGGAACAGGTGCATCGCCCCCAGGGTTCGTGGAGTGCAGAAACCGCATGCGGTCAAATATATTCGAATTTTCGGGATGTGGACCTTTCTCATCCTTGCTCATTTGTCGCCCGAATAGAAAAACAGCTCTCGATTTTCAGCGGGTCTTACAAGTGTGTTTTTCTGAATGGGTACTCAGATAATTATCAAGAGCGGGCATTGCA
>PXBH01000036.1 GCA_003565555.1 Cryomorphaceae bacterium
AGTGAGAAACTGTGCCGCAAAACGGTAGAAATCAGGATCGCCGAGAAGGTCGGGCGTTTGCATGCAATTGTTTTGGGTCGATCTGAAAAATTCCGCGTGAGCGGGGCAAAAAAAAAGCCTCTCCGTCCGGGAGAGACTTTTCTGAAAGCTATCCGGAAATCAGGCTACTTTGTCTGAAAGGTCAGCTCCGGCTTTAAAGCGTACCACTTTTTTGGCGCTGATGTTGATCTCTTTGCCTGTTTGTGGGTTGCGTCCTTTACGTGCAGCGCGCTCGCTGATGGAGAATGATCCGAATCCTACCAGTGCAACACGGTCCCCTTTTTTAAGGGCGTGGGTGGTGGTGTTAATAAATGCGTCGAGCGCTTTCTTTGCGTCAGCTTTAGACAAGCCCGCGTCTGAAGCCATGGCTTCTACCAATTCTGCTTTGTTCATAGTGGTAAGTTGTGATTAGAGATTAAATATCGTTCCGTTGAACACGGACAAATTTACACGAATAACCATGCGCATCAAGCCGGGCGCGGCTCTCAGCCCTTGTTTGTTAATAAAATAGGGCATTTGTTGAAAAGTACAGGTGCTGAAACCCGCTCTACGCTTGCTTTTCGAGAATTTTCACTCTGCAAGAATGCGGTCTGTTCCCTTAAATTCAGGAGCCTGAATACTCAATACCTTAAGCGGGGTTCCCTCGGTTGAGGCCGCGCCGTGGCGCGTTTCCGAAGGGATAAAAACATAATCTCCTGCGGTGATTTCGATGGTATCTCCGTTCATCCACATGGTGCCGCTTCCCTCAAGTACGTAAACATGCTCGCTGTGACGGGCGTGGTAATGCGTCGGTACCCGCCCGTCAATCCGTATCAGAAAAGAAGTGGTCAGGGTGTCGCCGGCCAGCCTCAACGCGGCTATCGGCTCTTCCGCGTCGAATCGGACCGTATCGGGCTTCAGCACGGTCTGTGCGGATGCCGCGGCGCCGGAGAGAATCAGGGCAAAGAGGATCGTTGTTTTCAAGGTTCGCTTTCAAATACGGCTCCTTCCGGAAATGTATTGCCCCGCAGGAAATCGGCGGTCGCCATTCGTTTCTTTCCGGGCGCCTGAAGTTCTGTAATACGGATGCGCACATCTGCCGTTTCGACTTCAAGGGTGGTTTCGTCGGCGACAATCCGTCCGGGGGTACCTGAGGCAGGTATGTCGGTAAGAGATGCGGCGTAAATTTTGAGGTTCACGGGGTCACCCTCCGCGTTTCTGAAGGTGGTGAATGCGGTCGGGTAGGGACTGAGCCCGCGGATGTGGTTGTGCACAGACTCCGCAGGACGCCGCCAGTCTGTGCGGCAATCCTCTTTAAAGATTTTCGGTGCCACGGGCAGAGCGCCTGAAGCCTTTTGGGGTACGGAAACGGCTGTTCCCCGAGATATGGCATTGACGGTGCGGAGCAGAAGCTCAGCCCCGGCACCGGCCATGCGGTCGTGCAGACTTCCCGCATTTTCTTCCGGACCTATATCGATGGTAACCTGATCAATGACCGCCCCGGTATCGATATCCTTTTCGATGAAAAAAGTAGAGAGGCCCGTGGTCTTCTCTCCGTTCATAATCGCGCGGTTGATGGGTGCCGCACCGCGATAGGCAGGGAGGAGAGATGCATGCAGATTGATGGTGCCCTCGGGCGGCAAGGACCAAACGGCTTCGGGCAGCATTCTGAAAGCCACCACCACGAAAAGGTCGGCGCGAAGCCCCGACAGGGAAGCCTGAAACTCGGCGTCCTTCAGGTTGGTCGGTTGGAGCACGGGGCAGCCCGCAGCCTCCGCCGCGATCTTTACGGCGGACTTACGCAGCTGCTTGCCCCGGCCTGCGGGGCGGTCAGGCGCCGTAATTACACCGACCACTTCGTGATGGGGGATCAAAGCACGAAGAGCGGGAACGGCAAAATCAGGTGTTCCCATAAAGACAAGGCGCATCGGCGGTAGTTTTTTGCGAAGATATCGAATACGCGGAGACTACTCCACAAAGACAACAAGTCCCTTGAGGTATGCACCTTCCGGGTGGTAGATGCTCACGGGGTGGTCGGCGGGTTGGTGCAGGCGGTGCAAGATACGGATGTGGCGCCCGCTTTCCATGGCCGCAGCGGCAACGGTACTGTAAAACAGCTCCGGGGTGACCACCTGCGAACAGCTGAAGGTAAAAACAATACTTTTCGGAGCGGCTATTGAAAAAGCCCTTGCATTGAGCCGTTTGTAAGCTTGGATAGCTGCGTGACGCGCACTTCGGTGCTTTGCGAAGGCAGGCGGATCCAGAATAAGCAGGTCGTATGCCTCGTCCCGTGCCGAATCACTTCCCAGATACTTGAGCGCATCTCGGGTAAGTATTCGATGGCGGCTCGTGTCTGAACAGTTCTCAGCGACGTGATCAGCGGCGAGTTCCGTGGCCCGCTTACTGCTGTCGAGAGAGTGTACCTCCCGAGCCCCGGCTGCCAGGGCGTAAACGGAGAATCCGCCGGTGTAGCAAAATGCATTCAGCACTTTACGCCCCTTTGCATGGCGCTTTATCAGCTGTCTGTTTTCGCGCTGGTCGAGGAAGAATCCTGTTTTTTGCCCTTTGGCGGTATCCGAGAAGAAGCGGTGTCCGTATTCGCGAAATTCAGTGCGTTCCGGCGCATCAGCTTCAGAGTGGTTTACGGCGGTCTTTTCACCGTCTGCCCGCTTGCCCGTGATCGTTCGGAGTTCTGAGCCGAATATGCGCCGAAGGGCCTCTTCAATCAGCGGAAAATCGCGCTCAGTTCCGGCGCTGTGACATTGCACCGCGGCGTGTTCCGCATAAATGTCAATGATCAGACCCGGCAGGCTGTCGCCCTCGCCGTGTACCAGGCGGTATCCCGTGGTATCGGCATCGGGCAGACCCAAAACCTCGCGAAGCAGGCGTGCCTTCGTAAGCTTACTTTCGTAAAAAGCGGCGTCGATCAGGGTCTCCTCAAAATCGAGTATCCGAACGGCGATGCTTCCGGTTCCGTAGTGCCCTGTAGCCAAGATGTATCCGCGGGCGTCGGCTACGTATACTTTATCCCCTTCGGCAAGCCCGTCCGGTTTACCCGAAAGGGCCCCGGAGAAAATCCAAGGGTGTCGCCTCGATAGGCTTACTTCTTTCTTGGGCTTGAGGCGCAATACGGGATAGGGCATGTTTCAGTTTTCCGCAAAGGTAATCATCCGGCCCCGCAGTCACTCCTTCTCGGGAATACCTACCGTATTGTCCTCGCGGACTTCCAGTACTCCGCTGTCCGTCATCCAGTAAAGCACTGCCGTGAGCTGGGCGGGGTTGTGGCCCGGAATTTTACAGAGCACCTCAGGGGAGTGCTCACCGCCGCGCACTTTTTCTTCCAAAACGGCGCTCAGGATCTCCCTTTCGGGAACGTCGGCAGCGGCCGCTCTTTTCTTCGCAAGGCATACATCGCAAGCCCCGCAGGGCTTTGCGTCACGCTCACCGAAATACTGCACGAGCTGTATGCTTCGGCATACGAGGTCATTGTCTACATAGTCCGTCACGGCGCCGACCATTTTCAACAAGCGGTCACGGTGTTCCGATAGCAGGCTGTTTTTGAGTTTCAAATCGCGGTGGGAGGGGCGGTGCTCCGGGAAGCTGATGTAGGGCAGGTTATTTTGTCGTTGATACTCGAGCACCCGAAGTTTTCCTAACTGTTTCAGTTGCTTGTGCAAGTGGTCATTGCCCTTGCCGAGCCGATCGGCGATGATGTTTTCGCGGATGCGCACGGCCTGATCGAAGATGCCTTCATAGCTGCGCAGCAGGGTTTGGATAAGCGGGGTGAACTGCGGGTTTGTAACTTCGAAGTTGTACAGGGCTTTGTCGCGCAGGAGCATCTTGATCCGAGACGGGGAGTGCACGGCTTCGCTCAGGGTAATGGTTTCTGCCATTTCAAGCATTTTCAGGGCGTGGTAAGTTTTCAGCGGTCTGAAGCTGTATTTTTTGGCAAAGGCCTCAAGGTTGAACGGGATCGGCTCTGAGATACGCGAACCTGCGGCGAGCTGCAGGTGGTTGCACAGGGCGCGGTATACCCGCTTGATCTCGCGGTCGTCGGGTACTTGTTCTGACACGCGTCTGCGCACGTCTTCACAATCCGTATCTGCCGCCAGCAGCACGGCGTAGGCTTTCTTCCCGTCTCGACCGCCGCGGCCCGCTTCCTGAAAATAGGCTTCAATGCTTTGCGGCACACTCAGGTGTACCACAAAACGCACATCGGGCTTGTCGATTCCCATGCCGAAGGCGTTCGTGGCCACCACCACCTGTACCTTTCCCGCAATCCAGGCCTCCTGTGTGCGCGTGCGTTCGTCATGGGTCATGCCCGCATGGTAGGGCAGGGCCGAAATACTGTTGGCCCTGAGAAGGTTGGCCTGCCGCACTGTTTCCTTGCGGGCGCCGACGTATACGATACCCGAACCGCCCGTACGCTTAATAATATTCAGAAGCCGGTAGAGCTTATTATTTTCTTTAAGAACAACATAAATCAGGTTATCTCGCGTAAAACTTTTCTGAAAAACAGAGGGATCTTCCAGCTCGAGCTGCTCCCTGATGTCGGTGACTACAGCCGGGGTGGCAGTGGCCGTGAGTGCGATGAAAGGCACGCCCGGCAGGATTTCCCTGAGCTCTGCTATGCGGCGGTAAGCAGGCCTGAAATCGTGTCCCCACTGGCTGATGCAGTGTGCTTCATCTACCGCTATAAGCCCCACTTTCATTTTTTGAATACGCACCTTAATCAATTCGGATTGAAGGCGTTCCGGGGAAAGGTACAGGAACTTGAGGTCGCCGTACACGGCGTTATCCAATGTGATGTCGATTTCTCGGCGGGTCATTGCGCTCGTCACTGCTGCAGCCTTAATTCCGCGCTTTTTCAAGTTGTCCGTTTGATCGCGCATCAGGGCGATGAGGGGAGATATCACAATGCAGACTCCCGAACGCATCATGGCGGGTACCTGAAAGCAGAGCGACTTGCCGCCGCCCGTGGGCAAAAGAGCCACGGTATCACGTCCGCCTGCCACCGAGCGTATTATAGCCTCCTGCAAGGGTCTGAAGCTTTCGTAGCCCCAATATTTTTTCAGGACACTGATTTGTGCGGATTCCATGGTGCAGTTCCGTTTCTTCTTTGCAAATTAACGATTATTTGGTGCGATTGATTGCTGCGAGGGGGAACGCGCAGCAGGCGATAATTTGATCAATATCATGAATTAAGACTCGCGACTTGCTTAGTGTCATAAGCACATTAAGTTGAGCGAGAAACTTTTGCCCTTTGAACGGGGCACGGATTTCACTATTTTTGCAGACAGATCCACTCACCATGATAGAAACACAATTGATAGAGACAGTACGAACCAAGCAGAGCAGACTCGCCCAAACTGATTTTGACAATTTGGCTTTCGGAAGGACCTTCTCCGACCACATGGCCCTGATGGACTACCGCGACGGAAAGTGGCAGAAACCGAAAATATTGCCTTATCAGAACCTCAGCATGTCGCCCTGTGCTTCCGTTATCCACTACGGACAGAGCATTTTTGAAGGTATGAAGGCCTACAAAAATGAGGAAGGTCGATTCGGTTTGTTTCGTCCCGACAGAAACATTGAGCGGATGAATAAGTCTGCCGTGCGCATGTGCATGCCGGAAATACCGACCGATGTTTTCATGGAATTGCTGAGTGAATTGATACGTATCGATCATGAATGGATTCCGGCGGGAGAATTGTCTTCGCTCTACATACGTCCATTCATGTTTGCCACAGACGAGTACATAGGTGTGAAAGCGAGTGAAGACTACCGCTTTATGATTATCACATCCCCCGTTAACGCGTACTATTCCAAGCCCGTTCGCGTGAAGGTAGAGCGACACTATACACGTGCTGCGCGCGGCGGTACCGGTTTTGCGAAAGCTGCGGGCAACTATGCGGGGTCGATGCATCCCGCCAAATTGGCCAATCGCGACGGGTATGATCAGCTCCTGTGGACCGACGCCAAGGAGCACAAGTATATTGAAGAAAGCGGTACCATGAACGTGATGTTTGTGATTGACGGTGTACTGGTTACTCCCGAGTTGAGCGATACTATTTTGGACGGTGTCACCCGACGCAGTGTGCTGCGTATGGCGAAAGACTGGGGGATGAAGGTGGAAGAACGACGCATCGCGGTGGATGAAATCAAAGCGGCCCACGCAGCGGGTAAATTGGAAGAGGCCTTCGGATGCGGAACCGCTGCTACCATCGCTCATATTGAAGCCATCGGCGACGGAAGCGAAACCATGGAACTTCCCGACCCGAAAGAAAGGGAGCTGAGCAACAAGATCATGAAGTACTTCACCGATCTCAAAAAATTCAGAACCCTCGACCCGCACGGTTGGATGGTGGAGCTGTCCTGATACTTGCAGTCATGATTTTCGATGCGCGCCTTCGGGCGCGTTTTTTTTCGGATCGCAAAACGGAACCAATCCCGTATCTTGCACAGACATTGACCCTCAACCCAAAGCGATGACCGAAGAAAACAAAAAATACGGACTGCCGCGTCTGAGTGATGCGCAATGGGAAGCTGCCTGGAAGAAGCATTGGGAGCGCGCCCAGATGAACTATGAACTTCCCCCTTCTCCGCATGACCGATCCAGCGCCGAACGCGATTTTCTTATGGAGCCCCGTTCCGAGGAGAAGGAACGTGAGCGCCTGAGCAGGATTGATAAGGAATTTACCATGGGCTTTCAGCGTCTCGGCCATTTGGGTCCTGCCGTGACTGTATTCGGATCTGCCCGCTTCAAGCCCGGAGAACGCTATTATGAAAAATCGGTGGTGACCGGGGCGGAGTTTGCCAAGGCGGGCTTCACCGTGCTGACAGGCGGCGGTCCCGGAGTGATGGAAGCAGCCAATAAAGGCGCTTTTGAAGCGGGAGGCAGGTCGTACGGGCTGAATATCGTTTTGCCGCACGAACAGCATGCCAACCCCTACGTGCACGAAAGTATCGAGTTCAATTATTTCTTTGTCAGAAAAGTCATGCTCGTTAAGTACTCTTGCGCATTCATCGTGCTTCCCGGAGGCATGGGAACCTTGGACGAGCTCTTCGAGGCGGTCACTTTGATTCAGTGTCAGAAAATCGGTCCCTTTCCCGTGATTTTGGTGGGCAGCGAATTCTGGTCGGGATTGCGCGATTTCGTTTCTTTCATGGCCTCACAGGGTACTTTCGCGCCCGAAGAA
Source organism: Cryomorphaceae bacterium (assembly GCA_003565555.1). Taxonomy (GTDB): domain Bacteria; phylum Bacteroidota; class Bacteroidia; order Flavobacteriales_D; family Cryomorphaceae; genus T3Sed10-241. The sequence continues at coordinate 7,218 of PXBH01000036.1, forward strand.
ATCGGGTTTGCACGGATTGTAGACAGCCCCGAAGAGGCCGTAGACATGGTACTTCGAAGCCTTCCCGACGCATTCAAAAAACAGCTAAGCCCCAAAACGTGAGTTGAAGTAAATCCGGGCGCTTTGTACCCCGCCGGTGCGGTTAACCCTTTAATACAAGCAAGACATTGAGCAAGCGTGAAAATTCAAAGAATGCGGTAGGCATCATCGGTATGGGCTGGGTAGGAAGCAGCATCGCCATATCGATTTTGCAATCAGGTATAGTAAAGGAGTTATTGCTCAATGATATTCAAAAAGATATCGCCGAAGGTGAAGCCCTCGACCTGAACCACAGTTCATCCTTTTTGCCTTCCGCCAAGGTGAGGTCTGCCGAAATAGAGGAAATGAAAACTTGCCGTGCCGTGATTGTCACGGCCGGCAGGGGCGGAAAACCCGGGGAATCCAGGCCCGAGCTCCTGCGCGAAAACATTGAGATTGCGAGAAACATTTCCCGAAAACTGATCGGATTCGAAGGGCTGCTGATCGTGGTAACAAACCCCGTGGATGCCCTTACCCATTTCTACCGGGTTTATACCGGACTTCCGGAGCACCGGGTCATCGGAACGGGTACTTTCTTGGATTCTGCCCGGCTGCGCGAGATTATCGGTGATCGCCTCAAGGTGGATGCCAAAAGCATCCATGCCGATGTGATCGGGGAGCACGGTGATACTGCCGTGGTGATGTGGTCACGTGCAATGGTGGGCAGTATACCGCTCAGAAGTTGGGACGGGTGGAGTGCAGATTACGAAAACGATATAGAGCGTGAAGTACGCAATGCTGCGCAGGAGATTATTAAGAGGAAAGGGGCCACCAACCATGCCATAGGTTTGGTCACGGCTACCTTGATCAAATGGCTTTTGCGTGACGAACGTCGAGTACTGACTGTGGCTGTAGAGCTCACCGGGCAATACGGATTGAAGAATATCGCACTCTCACTTCCCTGCCTCATATCAGCGGACGGAATAGAACGCATCATCTGTCCTGACCTCACCGATCAGGAAACAGAGAAACTCATGCGCTCCGCCCGAGAAATCGATAAGACCATTCAAAACGGGGCTCAAAGCGGAAGCTGAGTTTCAACGCAGGTTTCGAGGCGACCTTTACTGCTTCTGAGAAAATAAATCCGGAAAATATCTCCGCACTTCGTCCTATGCATGACAAACGCCGGGCGGCCGCTGCCCGAAGGACTATTCTTGCGGGTAGTCTTCTAATTCTACAATAACCTCGTTACGCCTGTTGATCAGCTCGTAAGGCGGGTTGTAGCCGAGAAAACTGAATTTGCCCTTGTGCGCAATCCCTTCTTGGGCCAGGGCTTCAACCAATTTTTGTCGGTGATCCTCTATCATTTTGTCATTTGCCCGACCGCTGAAACGGATGGCTGCAACTATTTTCGTCCCCTCTTCTTCGAATTGCACGGCTTCGTTGTTCGGACGGGGAAGGGAGGCGCGCTCATAAGCGCGCGGTGCCGCAAATTTCATCACGGGGTCTTCGCCCAAATCGGTGGTTACCGGGGAGGTCATGGCAATACGCTCATTGTTCTCGTTGCCCCCGAAAATGTAATCAGCCAAAGTCCTGAAGCCCGAATTGGCTCCCTTTCGGTAACTTTCGTTATCCATTTTCACCTTGTAGTACACGGCGGGGGCGTATTCGCGAATTTCGAAGTCTTCGAAGCTGCGCAATACCTCGTACGATTGCTTTTCGGTCTCGCTCACATTTACAGATATAAAGGCTTGGGCGGTAAAGAACACCGCAACGACAATGGCCGCGGCGATTATAGATCGGTGTTTCACAACTGGGTTTTCGGATGTAACAGCTTGATGACTGTTCGGTTCACCGAAAGATCAAATACATTTGAAATAATCAAAGGTCTCCAGGCAATCATCGCACTTATACAGGGCTTTGCAGGCTGTACTCCCAAACTGAGAGATCATGGTGGTGGACGTACTTTTACAAATCGGACACCGCACGGCCTTGGTTTTTCCCGTGAGGAAACTCTTATCCGTCGTTGCTTCCGCGGGCGGAGCGATTCCGTAATCCTCAAGCGCTTTTCTTCCTTTCTCGCTGAGCCAGTCGGTGGTCCATGCGGGCGTCAGCACGGTTTCTACCTTTGTGCGGATTCCGTTTTTTTCAAGAACCTCTTTGATTTCGCGTTCGATGGTGTCCATGGCCGGGCATCCCGAGTAGGTAGGGGTGATCACCACTGTCACGCCGTCCTCTCGGTTTTTGATTTCTCTCACAATTCCCAAATCCACAACGCTGAGCACAGGAATCTCCGGGTCTTTGACCTCTTCGAGAATTTCCATCAGCGTGGTTTTTTCAGGTGTCTCCATCATACCGTAATTCACCAGGTAGCATCCGGCATGGAGCGCGGCAGGGCCTGCATTTCAGCCAAAATATAGCCCATGTATTCCGTGTGGTGGCCGTCTCGACTTCCGCGCGCCATATAGCCCATGGTGTCCGGTATAGTGAGCGTGGCTTCCTCAATCTTTGCCGAAGTTTCTTCGATCCAAATTTTCTTGATCTCTTCCAAGTCGGGTACGGCCCCTGAGGCAATTAATATTTCATCCGCCTCTGTTTTCTCAAAGAGCTCTCCCGTAAAAGGCCACAGGATGTCGAGGGCTTCCTGCATTTTATCGTGACTTTCTTCGGTGCCGTCGCCGAGACGAACCATCCAATCCCCGCTGAGCTTCCTGTGGTAAGTCACTTCTTTGACCGATTTTTCTGCAAAGCCCTTCAGAAAATCATCCGTACTGCTGCACAAGCCCGAGTAGAGATGAAACTGAAATACATCGAAGAGGTACTGCCGGGTTATGGTCTGGGCGAAATTTCCGTTTTCTTGCTCTGTGAGTAGGTTGTTGCGAAATTCGTTTTCGGTTCTGAAGAAGGCCAAGTCATCCTCACTGCGCCCTTTGCCTTCGACCTTACCTGCTTCGGTAAGTAAATTTCTGGCTTGCCCCACATTGTCCAAAGCAATGTTAGTCAGGGCAATATCGCTTTCCAGCTGGTGGGCATGTCCGCACCACTCACCGAGCCTTTGGCCCAGAATGAGTGCGTTGTCACCGAGCCTGATCAGGTATTCAAAGCGTGCTTCTTTTTCTGTCATCTCACAGGTATTTCACTCCTTCCGGAATGGTGTAAAATGTAGGATGTCTGTAGGCCTTATCATCGGCAGGATCAAAGAATGAATCAGCGTCCTGCTCGGTGGTAGCCGTGATCATTTCTGAGGGAACCACCCAAATGCTGGTGCCTTCTCGGCGGCGGGTGTATACATCTCTGGCTCCGGCGAGGGCCATTTCGGCGTCGTGCGCATGGACACTGCCGGCATGCTTGTGAGGGATGCCGGGTTTGGATTGGATAAAGACCTCCCAAAGTTTCCCTTGGTCGTTTTCCGTGTTGTCTGACATATTATTGGTTCGGTTGATGGCGGTAATTGTCGGAGCGGCGATTTGCGGCGGTCAGGCGGCCTGAACTGCTCTTGCGCGTTGCTTGGCTGCGTATGCGGCAGCCGCTTCGCGGACCCAGCGGCCCTCGCGCTCGGCTTCCTGTCGCGCCTTGAGGCGCTTGCGGTTGCAGGGGCCGTGACCTTTGATCACTCGGTAAAATTCGGTCCACTCAATTTCTCCGATTTCCCAATGACCTGTTTCTTCGTTAAATTTCAAATCGGGATCGGGAATGGTAAGCCCTGCAGCATGGGCTTGCGGAACGGTGCGGTCAATAAAACGCTGACGGACGGTGTCATTGCTCTCGACTTTAATTTTCCACCGCATGGTTTCTTCGCTGTTTTTCGACTGCGCATCAGAGGGACCCAACATCTGTATGGAAGGCCACCACCAGCGGTTCAGGGCGTCCTGAGCCATGGCTTTCTGCTCGGGTGTTCCGTTTGCCAAGTGGTACATAATCTCATAACCCTGGCGGTTGTGAAAGCTTTCTTCCTTACAAATGCGCACCATAGCACGGCTGTACGGTCCGTATGAGCCTCGCGCCAGCATGGTTTGATTTACAATTGCGGCACCGTCTACCAGCCAGCCGATGGCACCGATGTCTGCCCAAGACAGGGTAGGGTAGTTGAATATGCTGGAATACTTGGCCCTTCCGCTGAGAAGTTGGTCGATCATTGTTTTGCGGTCTATTCCCAAAGTCTCCGCTGCACTGTACAGATAGAGTCCGTGGCCGGCTTCGTCCTGCACTTTGGCCAGCAGAACCGCCTTTCGGCGCAAACTCGGTGCACGGGTGATCCAGTTTCCTTCGGGGAGCATGCCCACGATCTCAGAATGCGCGTGCTGCGAAATCATGCGGGTGAGCTGTTTGCGATAATTTTCAGGCATCCACTCTTTTGCCTCTACTTTGAGGCCGCTGTCTATCTTCTCCTGAAATTTTTTTTCGCGTTCTGCAGTGTCCATTTGTCTTTTGATTTGTCGGTGACGGTAAAAATAACCTCTTTGTGTAAATCTAACAAAAAAGGCCCGCCAATGTTAACGCATCGTAACAAAGTCGTGCATGCCAAATGAAACCCACCGAGCAGATCAAGTCAGCAGATGAGGCCGCCGAATTTGCCGAAAGGCAGGTAACCCGCAGTGCAGCAGACGCCAAGCACCCCTTCCGCTATCCTGTGCTTTCAACCGTCACGGACAAAAAGCCTGAATCCCGCATTCTGGTATTGCGCAGAGTGACTTCGCCCGGGCTGACGCTTTGGATGTATTCAGACCTGCGGACGGGGAAAGTCAGGGCCCTCGAACGGAATCCGGAAGCTTCGGTGCTGTTTTGGCATCCCAAACTCAGTATGCAGCTTCGCGCCGCGTGTCAGGCTTCGATCGTTCGGGCAGGAGAGCTTTGGGAGGAGACGTGGGAGAATATGTCTGAGGAAAGGCAAGCGGAATACAATACCAAACACACCCCCGGCACCGCGATCGGTTCCCTGCATGCGCAGCCCGAGATGAGGGAGGAACGAACCCGTGAATCGTTCGCATTGATTCGACTGGAAGTGTACGCTGCGGAGGCATTGATGCTGAGGCACTCCGGCCATCTGAGGGCTTCTTGGACTTATAAAGACGGGAAGCGTTCTTCCGCACTGTGTCTGGTGCCCTGATTTGTCTTTGTCGTCAGGGCAGGCTGAAATAAGGGATAAAAAAAACCCCCGACAATGGTCGGGGGCCTGAGCGGTTAACGCGCTAAAATTACTTAGCACCTTTCACTTCGAAGGCCAACTTAATGTCATCAGACAAAATTTTGTCGCGAACATCCATCGCATTGGCCATGGAGAATTTCGCGCCGTACTTTTGGCGGTCGATGGTAAATTCGCCGGAAGCCATCATCGTACCGTCTTCGCCCTCCTTAACTTTTATCTTATCGATAGTCACGGCATTGGTGTTACCGCGAACGGTCAGGTCACCCATGAGCTTACCGTCTTCCATTCCGGTGATGTCAAGACGGGCGTTGGGGTGTTCTTCCACATTAAAAAAGTCATCTGAAGAAAGGTGCGCGACCAAGTCTTCCGCTCTGCGTCCGTCCTTGTCTTCGTAATTGTCGTCGAGCGGGCGTATGGTCGACATATCTACAACTACACTACCTGAAGTGATTTTTCCGTTTTCAAGCGTAACCGAACCCTCAGAAAATTGGATGGTTCCGTTGTGCCCGTAAAGGGATACACCTCCTATGGCGACCATGTTTCCTTCCCAATTGACTACGCTGTTGTTTTGGTCGATACTGAACTCGCCGCTCAGACCTTCTTTAGCTGTTTCAGTCGTTGCGGTTTCGGCAGCGCTGTCAGCCGGGGTTTGTTCACCACAGGATACCAGCATCATACCGACCGCCGCCGGGGCAAAAAAGAACTTGATTGATTTCATTACTTGTTTGGTTTTTAAGATGAGAATGCAAAGGTAACATCTGTATCCGAGTATTGTTGTACATACACAGGTTTCTTTGTATAATACATTATTTCGGCCGATATTCCCACTGCATTCGCTCGGGCAAAGCAGGACCTTCGATGGTAAAACCTAACAAAAAAAAACCGCCGATAAAACGGCGGCTCTGTAAGCATCTTAATTCAATCGCGTGTGCGATATGGTCAGGTTACAGTCAAGACGTGAAACAGTGCCACCGGTTGCCGTTAGAAGTCAAATAAAAATCATTCATCGACGTAATTTACACATCCATCGTTTGTTAACATGTTTTATTTATTTTTGTCAGAGTGGGTATTGACATGGGTTCTCTCTTTCTGTCTTTTCGCCTGCATTCGCCTTGTCGCGGTGCTCTCGTGCATAGGAATCCGATTATTTTTCAGAAGATTTGTGACCGAACAAAAGAGGTCGGCTGCTTATCTTTGCAGCCGTTATGCGTGCACTGCGTCTTACATGGGTGACTATCTGCTTTTCGGCAGCATTAGTGACGGTCTCGGCAAGCGGATCGAAAATCCTGTATTCGGGCAGCGCTCCTCCTGATTCATCTCGGGAAACGGGCCATCATCTCACTTTAATTTTTCCCGATTTTGATTGCAGTAGGGGCAGCGTGATGATTGCCATACACCGTGATGCGAAAGGATTTCCCTCGGAAAAACCTTTTGCCGAGGAAACAATCAGCTGCGATCGTCTGAATGATAGCAGGGTAACCGTGCGGCTTCCCGAAGGCCGTTTTGCGGTCGCTGCTTTTCACGATGTAAACGGTAACCGTGAGCTCGACCGCAATTTGTTTCGCATTCCTGCCGAGCCTTTCGGATTTTCAAACAATCCGCGAATTCTGACCGGCCCGCCCGATTTTGAAGACGCCGCTTTCCACCTTGCCCGAGATTTGGAAATTCAGATTATTCTGAAATAAAAAGGCTTTTGCACCGCCCTGATGTTCTACCTTGGCTGAAATGTTTCCTCTCACACACATCCCATGGCTCGATAAGTTGCTATATGCCGCATCGGTATTTATCGTAGCCATCGTGGCCTTAAAACTGTTGCGCTTTCTCCTTAGCAAGTTTCTGGCGCGATCTACAGAAGAGCTGAATGTAGACCCGACAAAGTATCACTTCCTTAAAAACGGTCTGAACTTCACCGTTTATTTGATTGCCGTGATCGTGGTGCTATATTCTATCCCCGAATTCAAGAGTCTGGGAGTTTCTCTTTTCGCCAGTGCGGGCATTTTGGCGGCCATCATCGGTTTTGCCTCACAGGCTGCACTCTCCAATATTATCAGCGGTGTGTTTATCGTGATATTCAAGCCCTTTCGCGTTTCTGATGTCATTCAGGTGGGCGATAAAGTCATGGGCAGGGTAGAGGACATCACCCTGAGACATACCGTGGTGCGCAATTTTGAAAATCGACGATTCATCCTGCCCAACTCCCTTATCAGCTCGGAAATCATCCTGAACTCAACCATCACCGATCAGAAGATTGCCAATTTCGTGCTGATCCCGGTCAGTTTCGACAGTGATATAGACTTGGCACTGGAAATCATGCGTGACGAAGCCATGAGCCACCCCAACCTGATCGACAACCGCACGCCCGAAGAAAAAGAAAAGGGAGAGCCCATAGTGGTCATGCGGGTTATGGCCATCAATGAACACAGCATAGATTTGCGCGCCACCTGCTGGACGAAAGACTTTGTAGACGGGTTTGTCCTGCGCACAGACTTGTTAAAGAGCATAAAGCAGCGCTTTGACCGCGAAGGCATTGAAATTCCTTTCCCGCACCGCACCGTGGTACATAAGGAAGGCGGTAAAATAAAGTAAGGGCCGTCTACCCGGCGCCGGGCTCCGCAGCGCAGTCCTGTCTCAGCCCACACATGCCAAACCGCCCGGAATTTCCCGCTATTGCTTCGAAAGCAGACCTGATGCGTTCGCTGAGATTTTGATCGGCCGACTTAGAGCCCTCTGTACTCGCCTGAAATTCTGCGTGTACCCGCAATTTTTTCGATACCGCAGGGCTTCAGGCATTGATTTCCTCCTGTTTTGCGAATCATGCTAATTTTGGCCTCTCGCGCGAACAGCACTCCTGTGCCGCCGGCAAACATCCTGTACCATGAAAAAAACAGTTTACCTTTTCATCGCCGCTCTGGCAGCCTTTACCCACCTCCGAGGGCAGGTGATGACCCCCGAAACCCTGCTCAAACTGGGCAGAGTGAGTGCTTTGGGTTTATCTGAAGACGAGAATCACTTGTTTTACAAAGTATCAACTCCCAATGTCGATGAAGACAGATTTGATTCACAAATATTTCGCTACAGCTTTGCCGACGGAACTACGCTGCCCGTACCGGAGGCCACAGGGGTAAGAGACAAGCATATTTCACCCGATAAAACATGGAAAATCGAAACCGACCGAGTAAAGCTTGACAACGTGCACGGAAACGAGATACACGGAGACCTCAAGGAAAGCAATGCCCTGATTTACGATGACTTGCATCACCGACACTGGGATCGTTGGAGAGACGGGAGCTATAACCACCTCTTTATTTCGCCCCTCTCCGGAAACGGAGAGCGCACGGACATCATGCCCGACGAACCCTACGACACCCCTACAGTACCCTTCGGAGGAAGCGAAGATTACACCTGGGATGCCGAGGGCAAGGCGGTGATCTACGTTTGCAAAAAGAAGAAAGGCACAGACTACGTCAATTCTACGAATACAGATCTTTATCGGTATGAAATTGCCACGGGACAAACGACCAATCTCACTGCCGACAATCCGGGTTACGATACAAACCCCCTCACAGGACCCGACGGCACTTTGGCATGGCTCAGCATGGCCCGCGACGGCTACGAGGCCGATAAGAATGACATAAAAATTATGCGCGACGGTGAAGCGCTGAACCTCACCGCTGATTGGGACGGTACGGTCAGCGAATTTTTATGGAGTAAAGATGGCAAGACTATATACTTTGCTGCACCCGTAAACGGTACACGCCAACTTTTTTCCGTAAAGGTGCCGGGGAAAAATAAGAAGCGCGGAGATGTACGGAAGATCACGAAAGGCCCTTTCGATGTCACAGGTTTGACGGGCGTTCGGGGAAAGACGCTGATCGCCGGGCGCACCGACATGAATACCGCAAAAGAGCTGTATGAGATTGATTTAAAATCGGGCGAGATGAAAAAACTCACCCGTGTAAACGACGCCGTATATCAAGAAATCACACCGAGTGAGGTCCGCGAACGCACCGTGAAGACGGCCGACGGGCAGGATATGTTGGTATGGGTCATTTATCCTCCGGACTTTGATCCGAAGGAGAAATATCCCATGCTGCTCTACACCCAGGGAGGTCCGCAATCTCCGTTGAGTCAGTTCTACTCCTTCCGTTGGAATTTTCAGGTAATGGCCGCGCAGGGTTACGTGGTGGTTGCTCCGAACAGGCGCGGTATGCCGGGACACGGTACAGCTTGGAATGAGCAGATTTCCAAAGACTGGGGCGGTAAGAATATGCAGGATTACCTCAGTGCCGCCGATGCCCTGATTGCCGAGCCTTACATCGACAAGGACCGCGTAGGTTGTGTGGGCGCGAGCTACGGAGGATATTCTGCATTTATGCTGGCAGGCATGCACGAGGGTCGCTTTAAGTCGTTCATCTCTCATTGCGGGATTGTCAACCTCCGCAGCATGTACGGGAATACCGAGGAGCTCTTTTTTGTGAATTGGGACCTCGGCGGGCCCTACTGGGAAAAAGAAAATGCCGCGGCACAGAAGAGTTATTCCGAGTTTAATCCGATAGACCGCGTGCAGGATTGGGATACCCCCATCATGATCATACAGGGCGGCAAGGATTTCCGCGTGCCGGAAGGTCAGGCGTTCGAAGCGTTTACGGCTGCCCGTCAAAGGGGCATCAAAAGTCGTCTGATGTATTTCCCGGAGGAAAACCACTGGGTGCTGCGCCCGCAAAACAGCTTGGTCTGGCAGCGGGAATTCTTCCGGTGGCTGAGCGACACCCTTTGATCAGTCGTGAAGATGAGCTCTGAAAGCAAAACACCCATCTCGGCGGCCGTGATCACCTTCAACGAGGAACGCAACATCGGTCGGTGCATCGACTCGCTGAGCGGTGTGGCGGATGAAATCGTGGTACTCGACAGCGGAAGTACTGACCGCACCCGGACCATTTGCGAAGAAAAAGGCGTACGCTTCAGTACGCGCACCTTCACCGATTACGCCGATCAAAAAAATGCGGTTGCCGCTCTGGCTGCGCACGACATGGTACTCTCTTTGGATGCCGATGAAGCCCTTTCGGAAAATTTGCGAAGCGCCCTGCTCACCGTCAAAGAGCGCCCCGCCGCCGATGCGTACAGATTCAATCGACTCACCTACTACTGCGGCACACCGGTGCGACATTCGGGCTGGTACCCCGACGCAAAAGTAAGGTTGTACAACCGACAGAAAGCCCGATGGACGGGACGCCTGATCCACGAGCGCATTACAGTGCAAGAGGGCGGCAGGACGGAACACCTGAACGGAGACCTGCTGCATTACAGTTTTTACACCGTAGGTCAGCACATGGATACTGTGAATAATTTCTCGGAACGCAAGGCACAACTCATGTACGAGAAGGGCAGGGGAGCGCCCTTTTGGAAAATGATCCTTACCCCGCCCGTCAAATTTCTGAAAATCTACCTTCTCAAAGCGGGGTTTCTGGACGGCGAAGCGGGATTTCATATCGCAGTGAACTCCGCACACGGAGACTACCTCAAGTACGCAAAATTGAGGATATTGCGCAGTCAGGGGCGGACTGAAGCATAGCCCTTTGATTTCATCAGAAAAAACATTGTCGGCGGCAATCCGTTATCGCTGACAGAAACCTGACCCGATGAAGACCGCCGCGCACAAACTCCTTTTCTTTCTTCTGATTTTCGTCATTGGTTCTCCCGGCCTTCGCGGACAAAACTACGTTTTAGACCGCGAAGCCTCTGAAATCACTTTCTCGGTAAGTAACCTCAAATGGAATACGGTGCGCGGGACTTTTTCGGACATCGAATGGCAGGGGAGGGTAGACATTGCGCAGCCTGAACAATCTGATTTTGAGGTGAGCGTGGCATCCGCATCGGTGCGCACCGGAATCGGCAAGCGGGACAGGCACTTGGCGGAGCCCGAATTTTTCGATGCGGAAAAACATCCGCGTATTACAGTGCGCTCCTCAGATCTTATGCACGCTGCGGTTGAGGGCGTCTATCTTTTTTCAGGTACGCTCGAAATAAAAGGTATTGTGCGCCCTTTAGAGTGCCGGGTCCGTGTTAACGACGCGGCTCCCGGTTTTACGGCCGCGGCAGATTTTACCCTTTTTAGGGAAGACTTTGATCTGGGTGCAAACCACAGCACTTTCATCATAGGTGAAGAAGTTGCCGTCGAGGTAAAGATCGTGATGCAACCGGAATGACAGCCGACGTTTACTTCTTCACACGGGTCCAGGTTTCGGTGCGGCCCAGCCAGCCCGATTTATCCAGGCTGCCGCGCAGCTTGAGCGTATTGGCCCCGTCGAGCCGCATGGAGCCGTAATAGGTTTTGCCTGATTCCGGGTCGTACACGCGTCCGTCCGTGTACTCATCCCCGTCGTACTTAAATCCTTTCATAAACTCCATTCCCAAAATTTCATCGCCGCGGTCGTCGGTAATCGGCCGGCCCTGATCGTCATTGGGGTTTTTGAGCCACGCTATTTTCCCGCGATAGGTATTCCCTTCACGGTAAATATGCACGTGAGACTCGCCGTCATCCGTGAGCCAGAAGCCCTCAATATCACTTGCACTCTGGGCTGTAGCTCCGTTAATGATCAGGACAATTGTAATCAGGGACAACCAAAATGTAACCTGTTTCATCATATCAAATAAGCAAAATTTACCGCAAAAAGTTCACTGCTTCAAGAAATCAAAAGCGCCGCGAGTGCCCTTGCTTCAGGCGGTACACGCCGAAAATAAAATCGCTGTTTTCATTTTTCAAAAAAGCTTGTTCCGCGCGAATCAAGGTATCAATCTCCCTGCGCAATTCTTCCGTATCCGGGCAGAAGTGGTGCGCAATGTCTTTCAACACAAGGTGCAAAATATTGCCTCCGAGAGATTTTTCCTCGACCGTATCGGTATATTTCCGCAGGGCGGGTATGATTTGCGAACTTGCGGCCGCCTCCGAAGGATCTGAGGCTTGCATGCGCCAGAGTCCGGGACGGTATATTTTTGATTTAAAAAACGGCGTCCGAAATATACGTCTTCGTTCCGGCGGGATGCGCCGGAGGGCTTGATTGGCCTCAGTAAGCTGGTCATCAGTCCATTGAAGCCTGTCGGGGCCCACATACTCATGCAATACCAATAAGCCGTCGGGCCTCAGTACACCGGGCAGGAATTCTTCAAAAATGTACCGGAAATCCGTAAAATGGTGTAGGCTCTGATGGAAAAGAACCATGTCGAAGCTGCCTTCTACGGGCTCATTGAGAAAGTCTTTACTTTCAAAAACCGCATTTTCGATGCCCCGTTCGCGCGCGGTGCGGCGCGCCCTTGCGATGAGGCCCGGTGCCAGATCGATGCCGTACACCTGTTCGAAAGGCCCGTTTTCCGCAAGGCGGATTTCATGACCGCCGCTGCCACAGCCCAAAGAGAGGAGGCGGGGGGCAGTCATGGCTTTCGCATAGGCATCGATGATATAAAGCTCGTAGGGTATCTCACCGTTTCCGGTCGCGGCCCGGTTCAGGTGGCGCTGTACCGCGGGGACCATATTCCACAACGAAGCGGGGTAGTTGTGATCAAATGTGGCCCGGGTGCGCGCTGTATCGGGCGAGATCAACTTGCCCAGGAAGGATATTCCTCCGCGCTGGACGACCCTTACAAAGAGATCGATAAAATCTCCCGCAGAAAGGTATTGCTTCGGCAAGGTCGTTAAAGGTTGGGGATTTCTGTCGCGAAACTACTAAAAACCGGGACGGCGAAGCCGAGGTCTGTTAATCTGAGGGGGAATCTATGGTAAAACGGAAGGGTTTTCTTATATTCGAGAACGTTATACATCCAAACATTAAATCTTCGATCCCATGGTAAAAAGTTTTCAAGGCGTCCGCAAAGCACCCGAAAAAGAAATACAAAAAGTTACCGTCGCTGAATTTATGACGGTGAAGCTTACCACATTTAAGCCCACCCAAACGGTCGGTGAAGTTGTAAAAATATTGATTGATAAAAAGCTGTCAGGCGGTCCTGTAACGGACGAGAACGGCGGCCTTGTCGGAATTATTTCCGAGGGCGACTGCTTGAAAGAAGCCGTGAGGGGCAAGTACAGCAATTCGCCCAACAATTCAGGCACTGTGGCTGACCACATGGTTCGCGAGGTAATTACCATTTCTCCGGATTTGCACGTGCTGGATGCTGCAGACAAATTTTTGCGTTCGCGCGTGCGCAGATTTCCTGTGGTTAAAGACGGTGTTCTCCTCGGACAAATCAGTCAGCGCGATGTATTGCGCGCAGTATCCGGTCTGAAAAACGAAACTTGGGGCGACACTTGATGCCTGCTTCAGATTAACCGACTACTTCTGTCCGATAATTTATATTATGTTAACCCGTTCGAAACCTATAACGCAGAACTTTCAACCGAAACTTCCCTTTTGATCGGGCTCCGAACATCGGTTCCCCTCCTCGTCATCATTCTTTGTCTGCCATATTCTCTGCGGCACGCAGGCTGTCGAGTTTTGTCTGCAGCTGGAGCAGCACGGTGTCTTGGTTGGCAATATTGCGCCGCGCCTTCTCAATGGCCGTCGTTTTCACCAAGATGTCGTTTTCAATCTTATTGCGCATGCCGTCTGTTTTAACCCGCTTTTGATTTTCTCGCAATAGCTCTATTTCTGCCGTTTGATTCTCGATCACGGCGTACTCCGCTGCTCTGCGGCTTTCAATGACTTTCAGCGCATTTTCCAAATCCTTGGCGCCGCGGGTGCGCTCCGTTTTCTCTTTCGGTGCACACGAGGTCGCAAAGCATATCCCGAGGATCACTGTCAAAATTAATCTGAGCCCTTTCATTGCACAAAAATAATGTTCAAATGAAAAACCCGCGGCAGTGCCGCGGGTTTAAATTTTCGATGTAAAAACCGTTTAGTTTATTCAAAAAACTCACTCGCCTTCGATTTTGGCCTTCATTTCGAGGTATTTTTCGTTTTCGTTGAGCAGCGCATATAGCTGTGAAAGCGATATCAGCGCACCGCGATCGGTCTCGTCTTGCTCATGGGCTTTTTCCAGATAAGGTCGGGCCTTTTCAAATACCTTCTTGGCTTCGTCCCGCGCCGCTTTGTATTTTTTGTTGTCTTCGATCTCGTTGGCGGCATTGTTCATTTCCACACCTTTGTTAAAGTAGTGTGCGCCCAGGTTGTAGTTGGCGTCAAAGTAGTCGGGGTCAATTTCGATGGCGTCCTTGTAAGCGTTTACGGCATCTTCCGGGCGGTCAAGGTTCTCGTACACCACTCCGAGAGAAAAATACAACTGCTTGTTGTTCGGTTCTTTCTCCAGCGCCAGTTTCAGGTTGTTTTCCGCTTCATCATACTTTCCTTGCTGCAGGTAATAATTGAGTTCGTAAATGATTAAGTCCGCATCATTAGGGTATTTTTCTCTGCCCGCTTTAAGGGCTGCGATGTAGCCGTCGGGGTCATCCATTTGGTTGTACACGTTGGCGATATAGAGCCACATTTTGGCTTCCAAGTATCCCGTTTCAGCCGTTTGTTTGTAGTATTTGAGTGCACTTTCGTAATCCCCGGCCTGCTCCGCAGCGAGTCCTCCGTTGTAATAGGCCAAGGTGTCATAGATTCCGAGTGACTCGCCCACATCGCCGCTGAGAATAAACATGTCACGGGCCATGCCGTATTGTTCTTGTTCAAAGGCCCCTACTCCGCCGTTGAGGCTGGCAATGCGCACTTCGTTCAGACGCATGGTCACTTCTTCCTCCCAGCTTCCGCGGCTGTCGAGTTCTTTGGCTTTCAAGAAGGATTCAAAAGCCGTCTGCAGCGCTTCGGCGGGATTCACGTCGTATTCGCCCGTGGCCAATCCGAAATAAATACGCCCGCGGTATCGCCATGTTTTTTCTTTTCCCATCGTTTTTTCATGGGTGGTGGCCGGTTCGATGGCATCGCGCGCCGCTTCGAACTCGCCGTTTTGTTCATATCGGTATGCAGTGGCTACTTTGGCGTTTTGAGCAAAAGCCGCGCCTGCCGTCAATACAGAAACAAGTAAGATTACATTCTTCATTTTGATCTTTATTTTTCGTGGTCAGTTTTACAAAGGCGATGCCAAAAGAAGGAAGGCCCTGCGGCAAAATTAAGGTTTTGGACAGACCGGCCAATATTTCAGCGTCCGAAAGCCCCCTCGCTAACGCAAACGGGACACCGAGAGAAGCCGACGGCAGAACCTCACTTGTACTTTTCTATCAGGTAGCGGCGGTAGTCTCGCTTCGCATTGAGGTCGAGCGAAAACTCAAACTCATCGTGAAGTGCTTCCAGAAAGGCGTTTAGAGAATCCTGCTCAGATTGGCGGCGGACGTCTTTTTCTGCCAAGAATCGGATGTAGCCTTCCATTAACCTCTCCAAACTGTACCCGTTGGAAACAGCAAACCGGGCGGCCCGATCGAGTATGGTACGGCTCATTTTTACGGTGATTTCAGATTTCACGGCACGTAAGGTTTGGGTTAACAACCTTTAAATATAAGAAATATCGATGCGACAGCAGCCGCTGTGGATAACTTTTCCGCCCGCACCCCGATTACAATTGGCCGAACTGACCTTACACTATCGCTTGAGCAGGATAATCTTTAAGAAATTTCCCGTTTCTGCACCCGCGCGGCGCTGCGGCGCGGTTTGTCACAAATGAAGGGGCACTTATTCTCATCAATTTTGGTGATAAAGCCGGTCGCGTTTGGATATCCCCGTTTAGGTTCCGTCTTTTGCAACGGTGAAGGCGAAATACCACCTAAAAAGACGCGGCGGAAACCGAAAAGCCATCAGAGTAGGAACATTAATTAAAATTTATCATGCTAAACAAGTTGAAAATTCTTGCAGTACTCATCGCAGCGGGAGCTGTTATGAGCAGCTGTTCCCTAACTTTGCCCGTCGCGGCTACAAGCAATTCAGTAGGCCAAAAAGTCGGTACGGCAAAGGCCACAGGTGTCTTTCATATACTCTTCTTCAATGCGGATGCGAGCATACAGACCGCAGCCAAGAACGGCGGAATCACCAAGATTTCGACGGTGGATGTAAAACACAACAACATTCTGGGTATTGTCACCAGTTACGAGACCATCGTAACGGGCGAATAATAATCGGTTCAATTCAAAGATGTAAGCGTTTGCAGAGACTGACTCTGCAAACGCTTTTGTATTTCGATGAAAACGTCCCTCAAATTCGCCTTTACCATCTTCTCAGCCTCCCTCCTGTCCGCCTGCAGTTCGGGGGGCAATTCGAATACAGTCGACCTTTTTAACGAAACTGAAATCGGACTGCGCCGAGGCGAACGCGCTGCACCTGCCGAAACGGCAGACGCAAAAGATTTTTTTGAGCTGATCGGCAGTCGTGGCTACCAAACTCCGTTGTTTAGGATCATTCATTCAGGCGACGCAAGGATTTATATTGCTTTGCCTGTCGGTCCGGAAAGCGAAATGTGGAAGCACCCCGTCACAGGGGGACTTTCGCAAATGAGTGAAGTGCAAGCGGGCCGTTACAGGGTTTCTCAATACACCGTTTCGGGCGTCCGAATCAGCGAATACCTGACCCGTGTTCAAGGCAATTACATACTTTTGCTCGCCGCCTCGCGCAATGCAGATTTGATAAATTTCCGCTTCGCTCCTGACAGCCTTCGCAAGCGGATATTGATTTACGACTAAACACCTACCGACCGCAATGGCTATCGACAGATGTCTGACCCTTTTTACTTTTGCCCTTTCGGCAGTTTTCATCGCTTCATGCGGGGGGGTCAAACCAGGCTCAGGAAGCTCTGCAAAGGGATTGTATACGGCATTTTACGTGGGAGAAGAGGGTACGCAGTATTTCATTAAACCGCTTGCTTTTGAGGGGGATGAGGGCCGCGCCGCAGCGGACTTCACCTTTCGGCTCGGCAGCGATTCACTCACGAATGCCCGTGTGGTCATTTCCGTACTCGGCGACGAAGTGATCCGAAAAGCAGACAGTGTGACCTTCGCCAATCAGGACCTGTATTTCAGTTCCGACTCGGTAAAACTGCTCTTCAATGAGCGCCTGAGGAAGAACGTAGAATCCCGAATTGAGGTGCTCGTACCTGTACCATACCTTACCGGACTATTCAATCAAGCCGACTGGAAAATAGTGATTTACCGCAGCGGAAGGCAAACGGCTTTTTATGCCGGAAAGAAAACCCGTAAACGCATCGCGTCCTTGCGTCACGATATTTTTTCACTTTATACGGACTGACTCAAGCTTCGATACCTCGGCAGCGGTTTGTCCTGACACTGTGCTGCCGATTCGGCATTGTGTGCAACGACAGGAGCACTGCCCCCTCCCTTTCAACCGCAGTGCCCCCGCCCCGGCCCTGAAGTTCTTCGCGGGTTGACCTACGAATCTTTAAAAAATTCGGTAATTTACACACATGAAAGAAACCCGCCGCACCGCTTTTACTTCTGTCAATCCGTATTCGGGTGAAACTTTGTCGACCTATCAAGCCCTTAGCGCAGAACAGCTTAAGCTGATTTTAGCGGATTCGGGCGATATTTTTGCGGCGTGGCGGAAAACACCACTGCAGTCCCGCACCTCTAAACTGGCCCGCACTGCCGCTTTGTTGAGACATAAAAAGGAGCCCTGCGCCGCACTGATTACCGCCGAAACGGGGAAGCCGATTACGGAAGCCCGCGCCGAAATTGAAAAATGTGCTTGGGTGTGCGAATATTACCCAGCGCATGCGGAAGAATTTTTGGCGAATGAACCCGCGGAAAGCGATGCCCGTCGAAGTTACGTCCGCCACGTTCCGATCGGAACCGTATTCGGGGTGATGCCGTGGAACTTTCCCTTCTGGCAAGTCTTTCGCTTCGCTGCCCCTACCCTTGCGGCGGGCAATACCGTTTTGCTCAAGCACGCCCCGAATGTACTCGGCTGCGCTGAGTTGATCGAGGAAATCTTCGCTGAGGCGGGTTTTCCGGAAGGCGTATTCCGCAACCTCATTATCACGCATGAGCAGGTCGCTGAGGTGATCGCTCACCCCGCAGTCGCTGCAGTCACCCTCACCGGGAGCGGAAAAGCGGGAAGTGCCGTTGCCGCAGTCGCGGGAAAACACCTCAAAAAAAGCATTATGGAACTCGGAGGCAGCAATGCCTTTGTGGTTTGGGAAGATGCCGATCTCGATCGCGCGGTTGAAACGGCCGTGACGGCAAGGATGATGAATACGGGGCAGAGCTGCATTGCCGCCAAGCGGTTTATTGTTCCGCATAAAATTTATGGCGCATTTACAGAGAAACTGGTGCGGGCCGTGCAGAAACTCAAGTCAGGAGATCCTGCCTCGTCTGATACGGAGATTGGGGTGTGCGCGCGCGAAGACCTTGCGGAAACGCTGGAGAGGCAGATGAATGACTCCGTAGCACAAGGTGCAAAACTTCGCTGCTGCGGCGAGCGAAAAGGCACCTACTTCGCTCCTGCAGTACTGACCGACGTGGTACCCGGTATGCCGGCTTTCGATGAAGAAACCTTCGGGCCGCTCGCCGCAGTAGTACGTGCCGGCGACGACGATGAGGCTGTGGCCCTGTCACAGCAGAGCAAATTCGGCCTCGGACTCACCATCTGCACGCGCGACACGGACCGCGGCTTGAAAGCCGCTGAGCACATCGGCGACGGCGCCCTGTTCATCAATGAACTTGTGAAGTCAGACCCACGCCTCCCCTTCGGCGGGCAGCGGGAGTCAGGATACGGGCGTGAGCTGGGACGCGACGGAATTTTGGCCTTTGTGAATCGGCAGACGGTCTACGTAAAATAGTAACCAAAAAAAGGCCGCCCGAGGGCGGCCTTTACTGATTTCAAAACGACAATTTATTCCGATCCGTTTTCTTCAGCAGGAGCATCATTATCGATCTCTCCTTCGACGTCTTCGGTCAGCTCTTCGGCATCTGCAGAGACTTCTACTTTTGCCACAGCCGCTATTTCATCGCCGTTTCTGAGGTTGATCAGACGAACGCCCTGTGTGGCGCGGCCCATTACCCGCAATTCTGAAACGCTCATGCGGATGGCAAGGCCGCTGCGGTTGATAATCATCAGGTCATCGGAGTCGGTCACGGCTTTGATGGTGATCAAGGCGCCCGTCTTTTCGGTCACATTGATGGTCTTCACCCCTTTTCCGCCGCGGTTGGTGATGCGGTAATCATCTACAAGGCTGCGCTTTCCGTATCCTTTTTCGGAAACGACAAGCACATTGGTATCGGGATCGTGAATGCAGATCATGCCCACCACTTCATCGTCTTTTCCTTCGAGGGTTACGCCCTTTACACCTTGCGAATTTCTGCCTACGGCGCGCACGGTGGTTTCATTGAATCGGATGGCTTTTCCGCTTCGCTTGGCGAGCAGAATTTCAGAATTACCGTTGGTGAGTTTCGCCTCCAGCAGTTGGTCGCCGTCTTTGATGGTAATGGCGTTAATTCCGTTAGATCGCGGACGGGAGTAAGACTCCAGACTCGTTTTCTTCACCACACCGTTTTTGGTGGCCATCACCACATAATGGCTGTTGATGTAGTCCGCATCTTTCAGGTCCTTCACATTGATATAAGCCATGATTTTGTCATCGGCCTCAATATTGATCAGGTTTTGAATGGCGCGGCCCTTGCTCTGCTTGGTGCCTTCAGGAATTTCGAAGATACGCATCCAGAAGCACTTACCCTTTTCGGTAAAAATGAGAAGATAGTTGTGGTTGGTAGCCGTGAAGAGGTGCTCGAGAAAATCTTCATCACGCGTGGTACTTCCGCGCGACCCCACACCTCCCCTGCTTTGGGTCTTATACTCGGTGAGCGCCGTGCGCTTTATATACCCGAGGTGAGAGATGGTCACCACGACTTCCTCATCGGCGATCAGATCTTCGATACTCATCTCATTGGCAGAATACTCAATGACAGATCGGCGCTCATCTCCGTATTTTTCTTTCACTTCCAGGAGTTCGTCCTTGATGATCTGCATGCGCATCTCCTCGCTGTCCAAAATAGCGCGAAGGTGGTCAATGAGCTTCATCAGGTCATTGTATTCTTCACGCACTTTGTCTCGCTCGAGTCCCGTGAGCTTTTGGAGGCGCATGTCGAGGATGGCGCGTGCCTGAATTTCACTCAGGGAGAAAGTACCCATCAATCCGTTTCGGGCCTCTTCGGGCGAGGCACTGGCGCGGATCAAGGCAATCACCTCGTCGAGGTTGTCCAGGGCGATGAGCAAACCTTCTAAAATATGGGCCCGCTCTTCTGCTTTGCGCAGTTCGTATTTGGTGCGCCGCACCACCACATCGTGGCGGTGTTCCACGAAATGGGCCACCATATCTTTCAGGTTGAGCATCTCGGGACGCCCTTTCACCAATGCGATATTGTTTACTGAAAAAGAAGTCTGTAGCGCAGTGTACTTGAAGAGCTTATTCAGCACTACATTCGGGATCGCATCACGCTTGAGTTCGTAAACGATGCGCATTCCTTTTCGGTCGCTTTCGTCCCGAATATCGCTGATACCCTCGATTTTCTTTTCGTTGACCAGGTCGGCGGTTTTCTTGATCATTTCCGCCTTATTCACCTGATAGGGAATTTCGTTGACGATGATCGCTTCCCTTCCTTCGCGGATTTCTTCAAACCCTGCTTTGGCGCGCATCACCACGCGGCCGCGACCCGTTTCAAAAGCTTGTTTCACACCTTCATATCCGTAAATCACGCCGCCTGTGGGAAAGTCGGGTGCTTTGATGTGCTGCATCAATTCGGCCACTTCGATTTGGCGGTTGTCGATGTAAGCGGTGATACCGTCCACCACCTCCGTGAGGTTGTGCGGCGGCATATTGGTAGCCATTCCCACGGCAATACCGCTGGCACCGTTGACCAGAAGGTTAGGTATTCGCGTGGGGAGCACTGTGGGCTCTTGGAGGGAGTCATCAAAATTGTTTTGAAAATCTACCGTCTCTTTGTCGAGATCCGAGAGCAGCTCTTCAGCGATTTTTTGAAGCCTGGCCTCGGTGTACCGCATAGCTGCAGGGCTGTCGCCGTCCACCGAGCCGAAGTTACCCTGACCGTCTACAAGCGGATAGCGCAGCGACCAGTGCTGGGCCATGCGCACCATGGTATCATACACCGAAGAATCACCGTGCGGGTGGTATTTTCCGAGTACTTCACCGACGATACGCGCCGATTTTTTGTAGGGTCTGTTGGACAATACGCCCAGATCGAGCATACCGTAGAGCACGCGGCGGTGTACCGGCTTGAGGCCGTCCCGAACATCGGGCAGGGCGCGTGACACGATGACTGACATCGAATAATCGATGTAGGCTGAGCGCATTTCATCTTCTATATTGATAGGAACGATCTTCTCTCCTTCTGCCATTCTGTTTGTAAATTAAAATTTGTACGGTTTTTGATGGTTTCAAGCCAATTCACGAAAATAGGCATAATAATGTGCGTCGGGTGCTTTCGGGAAGTGTCAATTTTCAACAAAATTCTGTGAAATATTAAAATCTCCCGAGGCGTTTAACAGAAAGGGTCAACTTAAATTTGAATTTCGTGTTATTCGAAGTACATTCGACCTTAGGTGTGTCGGAAAACGCGAAGCAGACGACAACACCAAATCAGTAGAAGAAATCCACTATGGAAGCAAAATTTTCACCGAGAGTCAAAGACGTAATCAGCTACAGCAGAGAAGAGGCCCTTCGCCTCGGTCATGACTTCATCGGCGTCGAGCACCTTTTGCTCGGCATCATCCGCGAAGGAGAAGGCACCGCGGTGCAAATCATGAAGAATTTGGGCGTAGGGCTGAAAGAGCTCCGACGCGTCATAGAATCCTCCACCCGTTCCGCTTCGGTGAAGTCGGGAAATCTCGGGAATATCCCATTGGTGAAGCAAGCTGAAAAGGTATTGAAAATAACCTACCTCGAAGCAAAGCTCTTCAAAAGCCCCACCATCGGGACGGAGCATCTTCTGCTCAGTATTCTGAAAGACGAAGACAATGTAGCGACGCGCTCTCTCTTGAAGTTCAATATGGATTATGAAACCGTTCGCGAAGAACTGGAAACCCTTCGCTCCGGCATGGAAGGTTCCACGCGGATGCAGCAGCCTCGATCCGAATTTCCCGGCGCGGCCGATGATGACGACGACGATATGGGCGGCGGCTTTTCGGGCGGCGGGGGTGCCTCGCGCAAACCCGGCGACAGCAAATCCAAAACCCCTGTTCTCGACAATTTCGGACGGGACCTGACCAAAATGGCCGAGGATGATAAACTCGACCCCATCGTAGGTCGGGAACGCGAAATAGAGCGCGTATCACAAATCCTGTCCCGACGCAAGAAGAATAACCCCGTATTGATCGGTGAGCCCGGTGTAGGTAAATCAGCCATCGCCGAAGGTCTGGCTCTGCGCATCGTACAGCGCAAGGTGTCGCGCGTACTTTTTGACAAGCGCATTGTATCCCTCGATGTGGCTTCCCTGGTGGCGGGTACCAAATACCGCGGACAGTTTGAGGAGCGCATGAAGGCCGTGATGAACGAATTGGAGAAATCCCCCGATGTTATTCTTTTCATCGACGAAATTCACACCATTGTGGGTGCCGGAGGTGCCAGCGGATCATTGGATGCCTCCAATATGTTTAAACCGGCACTGGCGCGCGGCGAAATTCAGTGCATCGGTGCCACCACCCTCGACGAGTACCGCCAGTACATCGAGAAAGACGGTGCCCTCGAGCGCCGTTTTCAAAAAGTGATGGTGGAGCCCACCTCAGTGGAAGAAACCATCCAGATTCTCCACAACATCAAAGAGAAATACGAAGAACACCACAGCGTAGATTACACCGAGGAGGCGATTGAAGCCTGCGTCAACCTGACCACCCGCTACATCTCAGACCGTCACCTTCCCGATAAAGCCATTGACGCCCTCGATGAAGTAGGTTCCCGCGTACACATTACCAATATCAATGTGCCCGCAGACATCATCGAAGCGGAGAAAAAGATCGAGGAGATCAAGGAAGAGAAAAACCGCGTGGTGCGCAGTCAGAAATACGAAGAGGCAGCCAAACTGCGCGACAAAGAACGCAGCCTGATCGAGGAACTCGAGCGCGCCAAAGCTCGCTGGGAGGAGGAATCCAAAAACCACCGCGAAACCGTAACGGTCGACAACGTTGAAGAAGTGGTGGCGATGATGACGGGTATACCGGTGCAGAGAATCGCCGAAAAAGAAAGCGGCAGACTGGCGAAGATGAATGAAAACCTTCAGGGCAGCGTGATCGGACAAGACGATGCCATCAAAAAAGTGGTGAAGGCCATTCAGCGAAACCGTGCGGGACTCAAAGACCCCAACAAGCCCATCGGGTCGTTCATATTCCTCGGACCGACAGGTGTCGGTAAAACCCAGCTCGCCAAGGAACTTGCGAAATACCTTTTCCAGTCCGAAGATAGCCTGATTCGCATCGATATGAGCGAGTACATGGAGAAATTTGCGGTGAGCCGCCTGATCGGAGCACCTCCGGGCTACATCGGTTATGAAGAAGGCGGACAGCTCACTGAAAAAGTGCGCCGCCACCCCTACTCGATTATTTTGCTCGATGAGATTGAAAAAGCCCACCCCGACGTGTTCAACCTGCTTCTGCAGGCACT
Organism: Cryomorphaceae bacterium; assembly: GCA_003565555.1. Lineage (GTDB taxonomy): Bacteria > Bacteroidota > Bacteroidia > Flavobacteriales_D > Cryomorphaceae > T3Sed10-241. The sequence continues at coordinate 30,979 of PXBH01000036.1, forward strand.
CGACGACGGTCAGCTTACAGACAGCCTCGGACGAAAGATCGATTTCCGAAACACCATAATGATCATGACTTCGAATATCGGTGCGCGTCAACTGTCCGATTTCGGAACGGGTGTCGGCTTCGGTACGAAAGCACGTGTGGACAATGAAGCCTCCGCCAAGCAAGGCATTATCCAAAGTGCCCTGAAAAAAGCCTTTGCACCGGAATTCTTGAACCGAATTGATGACGTGGTGATTTTCAATAGCTTGTCGCGCGAAAACATTCACAAAATTATCGATATCGAACTTGAGCGTCTCTACAGCCGCATCGATAAGCTCGGTTACAAAATCAAGATGAGCGATGCCGCAAAAGACGTTATCGCCGAGCGAGGTTTTGACGAGAAATTCGGGGCCCGACCGCTGAAACGCGCCATTCAGAAATACGTGGAAGACCCACTCGCCGAAGAGATTATCAACTCCAAAGTCGAGGAAGGCGATACCATTTCTATCGGCTACAAAAAAGACAAGGACGAGGTGACCATCAAAATCACCAAAGCCAAAAAATCCGAGGAAAAAAAGTCTGACAAAGACTGAGTCACTGCCGAAAGTATACCTTCTGAGAGAAAAGCCGCCGCGTGCGGCTTTTTTCATGGGCGATGAAACCAAACGCAGAAGTTGTACTCATTTCGGGAATGATTCCCAACTAAATTACAACCGGCACATTTCAAGGCAATGCAGTGCTGCCCGTGTCGGAGCGGGCGTCGCAGATTTCTTTGAGCCGATCCGCGGGATGAAATCAACAGATTTTAATCATATTCAAACCGAACCATGCCCGTGAAGCTTCGGGAAAATCACTCCCCTACCGATCGACGCTGAAAGTGCGCGTGGTCACCTGATTTGAAAAGGTGATTTTGAGTTCATAGCTTCCGGGCTCGAGTATCGAGCAGTCGAATCCTTGAACATGGGTGCCCTTTTGCAGCTCGCCTTCGAAGGTCAGGTCCACTACCTCCCCGCCGTCTGAGAGAATTTCGATGCGCACGGCACTGCTTCTCGGAAGTTCAATTTGCACGGTTTCCCTTCCGTTAAGCGCATTTTTATCAAAAGGGTACACGTAGGGAAAAGACTCCGTGATGTCATTTCGCTGCAGGTAGCGCTTCAGCCACCGGTAAAAAACCAGCAGAAAAACGAAAAACAGCGAAACCAAGAGGTATTTTTCTATACTGCTCAAAATATCGGGATCAAAGGGCCATCACGCCCTCTATTTCGGCGGCTTGCCTGTACTTTTCCATGACTTTCTCAGCGCTCATCATTACCTCGCGGGCGGTTACGGAAACAAAATTCCCCTTGCTCGAACTGCGAACGGTAATTTGTGCGGTTTTAGAATTAAACAATGCCTGCACCTGCGCCACTTTCTCATTGTCTCCGCGCACGATGAATTTGAACATATACACCCCGGGCCATTTGTGGTGGGTATTGAGGGCTTTTCGGATGCGTTCAATGTCTTCTTCCTTCATAAGCGGTGCAAAGATACGCAGGATTACCGACCTCTCACCTCCTCCCCGCTACTCCAGTATCGGGTGACGCTTAAATTCCTTGGTTCGGTCGAAGAGGTAGCGGTAGGTCTCCATTTCGCGGTATTTTTCTCCCCCGAGGTTTTCGCATACCTTGAGCATTTTCGGGTTGAAATCGCCGATCCATTGCAGTACGGTCTTGGTGTACATGGGCTTTTTGGGCTTTTGGATGGCATCGCCCATAAATTTGATCATGGCCCCTTCCACGCCTTTGCCCTGCCATTTTTTGGTGACACCGAAGACGATTCCCACCAAAGTTTTCGGCGTACGTCGCCATTTGTGGTAAAGAAATTTGAGCTTCCCGATCCAATTCAGGTTCCCGTTTACATAGCAGAATATTTCGTTGAGTTCAGGTATATTGATATAGAAAGCGATGGGCTCTCCCTCGTGGTAAGCAAAGACCACAATCCGCTTGTCGATCACCGGCTCCATGGACTTAATGATTTTCATCGCGGCAGATTCGGTCATTTCGCGAAAATTGGCATGGCCGCCCCAGGCATCGTTGTACACTGTTCGAAAATCTCGGGCAATACGCTCGGTGGAAAACCCCTGTGCATCGCGGATATCTACCTTATGGTCGCGGGTCAGAGAGGTGTATTTGCGGATAAAAATCGGCTGTACCGGCATCAGGGCGTCTCGGAAATAAAGGAATTGCTTGAAGTAGGTTTTGAATCCGTAATTTGTGAAGAGTTTCGGGTAGTAAGGCGGATTGTAGTTCATGCCGTAACTGTTCGGAGCGGTAAAGTTTTTGGTCAGGCAGCCCCAAAATTGGTTGCGCTCCCCGAAGTTGATCGGTCCGTCCATGGCCTCCATACCCTGTTCGCCGAGGTGTTTTTTTGCCGTGTCGAAGATGTAGTCAGCCGCCTCTTGGTCGTCAATGCATTCGAAGAATCCCATACCTCCCGTAGGCTGGTCGTTTTCATGGGCCGTACGCGGATTTACAAAGGCTGCCACCCGACCGATCAGTGCACCTTCATCGTTGTAAAACACCCACCTTTCTGCCTTGCCGCCTTCTCGATACAACTTGTTTTTTTCGGGATCAAAGACTTTGTCGACATCTTGCCTGAGGTGGGGTATGTAATTCTCATCGTCGGCATAAATGAGCGCGGGAACTTGGTGAAAAGCTTTCAACGTCGATTTATCCTCTACTTTTACGGCGCGCATGGGCTCAAATTTTGTGCGAAAATAGCGTTATCTCGCAGAACGGAATGAAAGTATTCATCATCGGCTTTATGGGTTCGGGAAAGTCAACCGCCGGAAAGCGCCTGGCGCGTCTTTTGGCACTGCCTTTTCTCGATGCAGATTCCCTTGCGGAAAATGCGGCAGGAGCTTCGGTTTCCGATATTTTTGCGAAAAGCGGTGAATCCCGGTTCAGGGAACTGGAACGCGCGGTGCTGAATGACTTTGCGGCAAGTGATGAGAGCGCAGTTTTTGCTACGGGCGGGGGCATGCCCCTGCACTTTGACAATATGAACCGGATGCTGGCTGCAGGCGTGGTGGTCTGGCTCGACCCTGCCCCCGGCGTGCTGGCGCAAAGGCTGGAGAAAAAAGCACAGTCCCGCCCTCTGATCAGCGGCCTGAGCGGGACGGCCCTGCGCGAAAAAATCTCCGATATGCTCAAAGTCCGCAATCCGATCTACGCGCGTGCGCACATCCGCACGGATGCCGCCGACCTGAATGCCGCCCGATTGAAGACGCTCGCGGAAGAAATCCGAAATTATTCGAGATAAACGGCGTCTTTCCCCTTTTCGAAAACTACATTGATATGGTCTTGGAGGGTGGTGCTGAGGGTGAGCCCCACGAAATCCGCCTTGATGGGAAATTTGCGGTGCTTGCGGTCCACGAGCACCACGGTGCGCAGCTTTGCCACCGGCTGACGCAGCACGTGACAGGCCGCATACATGAGTGTACGCCCCGAGTTCAGCACATCGTCCACGAGCACTACGGACTTTCCGGCCAAATCTGCTTCCTTTCCGGTCATTGACGGCGGATTCAGGGGCTTTTTCTTGTCAATTTTGAGGGTGAGCAGGGTGATATTAAAATCGGCAACCTCGCGCAAAAGCGGAATGAGGCGTTCGGCCATTTTTACACCTTTGCGCTCCACGGCCACTATGACCACCTCCTTCTCCTTGTGGTTGTATTCGTAAATTTGGAATGCCATGCGCTTGATTTTTTGCGCAATGCGTTCGTGGTCCAATACAAGTGTGGCGGTATCGCTCATGGGCTGTGTTTGCGCCAAAATTAAGGATTCCCGGGTGATATGCCTATGCAAGGGAGGTGTAGCTGTTCGGCGATTTCCCCCAAAGCGGGTGATTTATTACATTTGCTGTATGAAAACACGCATCACCCTTTGCCTCATCGCAGCCGTTGCGGCAGCATGCGCCCTGCAATCCGAAAACGGCGAGGAGGCAGCGGCCGAGGAACAACAGTCTGAAATGGTGATGGCCGAGGTCAGTGAGCTGGCCGCTTTAATGAAAGAAATTCACGCCGACGCCAAAAACTGGCGCACCGCCCTGCTCGAAGGCGAAACAGTCTCCGCCGATCCCGAGATTTATTCACGGCTCACCGAGAGCGAACCGACCAATAAAAACGTAGAAGGTCCCGTATTCGAAGGGCTGTCGCAACACTATCAGAGTAAGCTTTCCGCTTTTCTCGCAGCATCTGATATCGACTTGGCCAAAAAGGAATACAACAATCTGGTGACCGCCTGCGTGCAATGCCACCAAAATTATTGCCACGGCCCCATTCCGACCATTGAAAAGCTCTACCTTCCGATCGCCGAAACGCGGGACCGGAAGTGACGGCAGATTTGCTTTGTGCCCTGCGGGTTCCCGTTTACCTTTAACAAATCACGTGGTGTACACCGAGTTGAAAAGCACGTAATCGGTGCTGAGGTCGGCACCCCACCCCTTAGCTTTTGCAGTGCCGTCGTTCAGGTCAAGGCGGATGGTAATGTCTGCCGCACGAAGCAGCTTCTTCATGTAATTTCGGTTGTACTCCTGCGGAATTCCTTTTTCCAAAACGAGCACCTGTGAATGGTCGTCGCCGAGGTAAAGATCCACGGTGCGGTAATCAAAGGGAACGCCCGCATTGCCCGCTGCGCAGATGATGCGTCCCCAGTTCGGGTCGCGGCCGAACATGGCGGCTTTAACCAGAGTTGAATCAAAAACAGCACGCACCAAAGTGCGCGCGGTCTCTTCGTCGGGGGCATTCACCGCTTCGTAAGTGATGAATTTGGAAGCCCCCTCCCCGTCTGATACGATGAGCTTGGCCAGGTGCTGCATCAACTCTTCGAGCTTTTCGCGAAAAGCCCTGTAGCCTTTGTCCTTTTTTGTTTTTAAGACCTCGTTCTCGGCACGGCCGTTGGCCAAGACAGCCACCACGTCATTGGTGCTCGTGTCCCCGTCCACGGTGATCATATTAAAAGTCTTATCGACCAGCTCTTCCACGGTGGTTTGCAAGAGTTTTGATTCTATTGCAGCATCGGTGACGATAAAAGCCAGCATAGTACCCAACTTCGGGTGGATCATGCCCGAACCTTTGGCGATTCCCGCCATATTCACCTCAAAGCCGTTCAGGTCGAATTCCAAAAATCCTTCTTTGGCAAAGGTATCCGTGGTGAGGATGGCATTGGCGGCAAAGGATCCCGCACTGGATTTCGTGGTCAGTTTCCGCACATTGTCGCGGATGCCTTTGGTGATTTCTTCCGTAGGAAAAGGTTCCCCGATCAGCCCCGTTGACGCCACCAGCACCATTTTCGGATCTATATTGAGCTCTTCACCTACGGCCCGGGCCATGGCTTCGGCGCCTTTATAGCCGTCGGGTCCGGTGCAGGCGTTGGCATTGCCCGCGTTGACCACAATGGCTTGGGCTTTGCCGTCGGACATGTATTCGCGGACCAGTTTGATAGGCTCGGCCGTTACTTGATTTTGTGTAGTGACCATCCCGATATTGGCGGGCACCTCTGAAAAGATCAGGGCCAAATCACGGCGCATGGATTTAATGCCGGTGTGCGCTCCCCAGCATTTGATGCCGCGGACGTTGGTAATGTTTTTTATCATGCTCATGGTTGTCGTTTAAGGTTGAAGGGGAACTTGGTTGAGTCCGAGGGTTTCATCGAGGCCCAGCATGAGGTTCATGTTTTGAACGGCTTGTCCGGCCGCGCCTTTTACAAGGTTGTCGATCACGCTGATCACGATGATATTGCCCGTCAGCTGATCATACTTCACATAGATGTCGCAAAAATTGGTGCCGCGAACCTGCTTGATCGAAGGAGGACTGCTCCGCAGCCTTACGAAGGGGGCACTTTCGTAAAATTCCGAAAATGTGCGGCGGAGCTTTTCATCCGAGACCTCTGCCGCGGGCCGGGCATAAATCGTGGAAAGTATGCCGCGGTCAGCGGGCAGTAAATGTGGGGTGAACTGAACAGCGGCCTCGCTTCCGCAGAGTTTTTCCGCATTCTCTCTGATCTCGATGCTGTGCCGATGCGTGCTGATTCCGTAGGCTTTGAAATTGTCGTTCACATTGGAATAGTGGTTCACCGCACCCGGCTTCACCCCCGCCCCGGTCACGCCCGACTTCGCATCGATGATGATGCGCTGCGGGTCTGTCATTTTTGCGGAAAGCAAAGGCGCCAGCGCCAATACGGCCGAGGTGGGATAACAGCCGGGATTGGCCGTAAGCCGCGCCGATACAATTTGTTCGCGGTAGAGCTCGGGAAGTCCGTACACCGCGGTTTTGAACCCTTCCGGGAAAATGTGGGTCTTCGGGTACCACGCTTCGTACACATCGGGAGTGCTCAGCCTGAAGTCGCCGGAAAGGTCCACGATCTTAAATCGGTGACGGCTGAATCTTTTCACATAGTCCATGGACACGCCGTGCGGGAGGGCCAAGAAAGCCAGATCGGTGTTTTCATCAATTACTTCTGCGGCTTTGACCAAGGTGGTATCGCAAATGCCCTCAAAATGGGGGTGTACGTCTGAAAAGCGCTCGCCTGCTCTGCTCTCGGAGGTGATGGCGGTAATTTCGACCGCGGGGTGATTTACGAGAAGGCGCACCAGTTCGGAACCCGTGAATCCCGTAGCTCCGACGATGGCAATTTTATACTTCTGCATTTTCTGTAATTTTTTTGACCGCTCGGTGCATGGTATCACGCAAGGTCTTCAGGTCATCATAAGGGATATTGAGCGGAGGCACGATGCGCAGCACGGTATCGGCTGTGGCATTGGCGATCACCCCGTTCTTGAGCATTTCCGCGACGAGGGGTTTCGTTTCAAAATCGAAGTCGATACCGAGCATTAGGCCCTCGCCCCTGATGTCGCGCACGGAGGGCAGGTTCATTTTTTTCACTTCTTCTTTGAACCAAGCGCCTTTCTCAGCCGCTGCGCGCAGGAGGTCTTCCTCTTCTATGACATCGAGGCAGGCCATGGCGGCGGCGCACACCAGCGGATTACCGCCGAAGGTGGTTCCGTGGTCGCCGAAGTCGAGGGCTGCGCTGACCTTCTCGTTTGCGAGCACGGCGCCGATCGGTACGCCCGCACCGAGGCCCTTGGCCAAGGTCATTATGTCGGGCTGCACGTCGTAGAGATCTTTGGCAAAAAGATGCCCCGTGCGCCCCATTCCACATTGTATCTCGTCAAAAATCAGCACAATACCATGCTTGTCACAAATTTTCCGCAAGGCGTTAAGAAAATCCCGATCGGCCGGATTGATCCCTCCTTCGCCCTGAATCGGCTCGACGAGGACGGCAGCCGTTTCGTCGGAGACGGCGGCTTTCACGGCGTCAATGTCGTTGAAAGGAACCTGCGTAAAGCCGGCAGGAATGGGGTCAAAGCCTTTTTGCATCTGCTTTTTGCCCGTGGCAATGGTGGCCATGGTGCGTCCGTGAAAGGAGCCGTGAAAGGACAGGACCGTTCCGCCGCGGCCCTTGCTGTGGGCGTATTTGCGTGCGATCTTAATGGCGCCTTCCACACTCTCGGCACCGCTGTTGGTAAAAAATACCCGCTCCAGCCCCGAGAGCCGCGTGAGCCGCTCGGAAAGCGCCACCTGCGGTTCACTGACAAAAAAATTGGATATGTGCATGAGCTTTCCCGCCTGCTCGCGGATGGCGGCCGTCACTTTGGGGTGGCAATGCCCCACATTGTTGACCGCGATGACCGCCAGGGCGTCAACGTATTCCTTGCCTTCGGTATCGCGAACCCGCGATCCGCTTCCGCAGCATATCGCCACGGGAAAGCGCTTAAATACGGGGAGATAATGGGTTTGGTCTCGTTCACCGTAATATTTGTTGGTGAGGACGTTTTTTTCTTCAATCACGTTCTTTTATTTTTCGATGAGGGTTCCCGCCGCCGAGCCGTTAAGGAGGCTTTCGATGCATTCGGGTTTGGTTCCGTTCATGATTTGCGCCGTCAGCGTACCGGCCTCAAGGGCTGTCAGGCAGGCATCTGTCTTGGGAATCATACCTCCCGCGATGATACCTTCCGCTTTGAGACGCTCGATCTCATTTCGGGACACCCGTGAAATCAGGCTCTCGGGCCGGTCAATGTCGCGCAAAAGTCCGTCCACGTCGGTGAGCACCACGAGGCGGTCGGCTTGCAAAGCACCTGCTACGTGCCCGGCAAAGATGTCTCCGTTGATATTGTAACTGTCTCCATTCACATCAGCGGCTACACAGGTCATTACAGGGATATAACCGTGATCGATCAGCAGATGAAGTAGTGCGGGTTCTGTGGCGGACACATCGCCTACTCGGCCCAAGTCCACCTCTGTTTCTGCACCGTTTCGGCGGCTCACGTGTACTCGTTTTTTGGCAATGACGGTTTGGCCGTCTTTTCCCGAAAGCCCGACGGCCCTGCCGCCGCGCCTGATAAAACAGCCCACGAGCTCAGCATTCACCTGACCCTTAAGGGTTTCTTCGACGACATCCATGGCTTCGGCAGTTGTTTTTCGTTGACCGTCCACAAATTCGGAAGCGATGGCGGCTTTGGCGAGCGACTTTTTAATATACGGTCCGCCGCCGTGAACAATAACCACCCGCAAACCCTTGCGGTGCAGCCGAATTATCGACTGTACAACGCCTGTTTTTACGGCATCGTCGGTCATGGCGTTGCCGCCGTATTTGAATACAAAGAGAGGTGGTCGATTGGTCATGGGGGGAAACCTAAGATTTTTTCACTTTCGTGCAAAACAAATGCCGCGAAGCATTCCCGGTCGAATCCGGAAACGGTGCGTTTCTTGCTGAAAGGTGTCAATGACGACGGTCGGATTACAAGTTTCGGAGGCCGAGACATTTTATCATTTCTTAGAAAAACATATTTGTCAGGCCCGTCTGTAATGCGTAATCTGTCAGCTCAGTCAGAATCCAATAAATCACTAAAAAAATATAGAAAGAATGGCCAAATGTTTTGCCCTCATGGGATGGAGTCTTCCCGTCATCGAAAGCATGCAAAAGACCGGAAAACCCTTTGTGGTGGTATCCTTTCCCGATTTTGAATCCTATGCCGCGGAAAATGACATTCCTTTTGTCCCGTATCAGTTTGACGAGTGGAGTGACACCTCTAATTCTCTGGACCTTCACGAGAAATTAAAACCTTTCAATGCCGATGTGGCCGTACCGTTGTTTGAAGAAACGGTGGAATGGGCCGGTGCCCTGAACTCCATCTACCGCGACGATCCCCGCGTGCTAAACCGCGCTTTTCTTTTCAGAAATAAAGCTATGATGAAGCGGAAGGCACTGATCGGCGGATTGCGCGTAGGTCTCTTTGAAGAAGTGCACAACCGCGAGGACGTGAAGCAATTTATGAAGCGCCTGAACCAAGCCAACCTTCAATTGGACGGCGAGGAAGACAGCTGGGTGCATATCAAGCCCTTTGCCTCGGCAGGTACGGTGGGCCACCGCCTTCTGCGGTCTATGAAGGACATCGACGAGAAGGTTGAGGACGGTGATTTTCCCTGTTTGGCCGAAAGCCACCTGAGCGGAAGCGAATTTTCCTGTGAAGGGTTTGTGCACAAAGGCAAACTGCGCTGGCTCAACATCACGGAATACGTTCGCCTCGGCTATTCCAATTTCATCCCCGAGGGAAACCACCTGCATACCAAGCGACAGCTGATTTGGGACAAAGTGCAGCACATGATCGACATCTTCGGTATCGAGTTCGGCATGGTGCACCCTGAGTGGTTCCTCACCGAGGATGACGTGCTCAGCTTCGGCGAAACGGCCTGCCGAATTCCGGGCGGTCACATCTTGGAGCTCGCGAGTAAGGCGTACGGTTTTGATGCCCTTGCAGCATTTGTCCAATCGCATGACCCCTCCCTGACCGAGGAAGAATTCGATGCGATGTTCCCGCCGAAGGACCATCGGCCGGAGAATTTTTACGGAAACGTGATGATTTATCCCCGAAAAGAACGCATCGAAAAGCTGGAAATTCCGGAAGTTCTGCAAAACGAATCTTACTTTCTGGACCACAACCTGATTCCGCCGCTCACCACGCAGAAGATCGACGCGCGGGAAGGCTTCGGAAACCACTTCGGGACGGTGAACTTCAAAGGGCCTGATCCCGACAGGATGCGCGATCTGCTCCTGCACTATGAAAAGGTAGATTTCTACCTTTGATGAAAATCGACAAACGGCAACCGGGAAACTCCCGGTTGTCTTTTTTTTATTTGCTTCGGCAAATGTCTGCACCTCGCACAACCTACACACTGAATGAACGCAGTATCTGAAAGCGTATACCACAACTTTGAAAGCGGACTTGAGGAATTTAAGGCCGCTACGAGCCTGACCCGGCAAGACAAGGCCCAAAGGCTTGCCGGCAGAATTGACTTGCTGTGCCGCACCCCGAAAGGTCTGGCGCATCTCTACGAGCGGAGCCTCGACCTGGAAGAGGCGGGCTTCTTTGAGAACAGTGCTTGGGCCCGGCCGGAAAAGCAAGTGCCCACCCTTGTAAAAGGCACCCTGATGGCGGGGCACCCCACCTCCACTTTCGAAATCGTCAGCGAACTACGCATACTTGCATACGCGAAGGGAAAGCAGGGCAAATCGGCCCTTACGAAAGCGGACGCCAAGGCCTTTTTGGAAGAAGCCTTGGTGCACAACCTCGAATTCGCCTTTGACGAACTCACGGAAGAAACGCGCTCCAAACTCACGCCGCAAGAGCGCAAAAAAGTGGTGACCCACTACAAGTTTTTGTTGGACAATGCCGATCTGGGCGGCATCAAAGCGAAACTCTGCGAGGAAATCGCAATGGTCATCGCCCAGCGGCCCGTGGTATCCCGTTCCGTGCGCAAACTCATAGAAGCGGTGTACCAAAAAATGGACCTCGACCCTGCCGATTCCGTCGATCAACGGCTCCTGTATTACGTGAATGCCGTGTACTTTCCCGGCCCTTTGGCAGAGGCCCATACGGAAGCGACGGACTACGAATCCGCCGTGGCCGCCGCCGATGCCTCCGCGCTTGAGACCGAGGCCGAATCCCTGGGAAAATACCTGCACGAAACGGGCCTGACCAATCCCTACCTCGCCGTAATGCTGAGGCACCTCCTTGTACATGCGCCCGACCTGATTCCCGTGTTGCTGAACCTGAACGGAAAAGGCAAGGCAGAATGGAAGCGCTACAAGGACTATGTGACCGAGCTTGCACTCGAGGTATTCAGCATGCACAACTACCACGGTATTTACGGATTGAAGCGCATGCTGGAGCGCAACCTCTTTTCACGCAGGCCGGTGCGCGCAGGGCTCACCAACCTCAAGTTGATCAAAATTCATCCGCAGGTCGAAAAGCGGGTCCACAAATCCATCGCCGACCCCACCGGAGAGATCAGCGCGAAGCAATACCTTCTCGGTGCACTCGTGGCGATCTTGGGTCAACCCCTCGGTATAGGGCAAGGCAACAACGCCACCTGCCAATCCGCACGCGGTATCAGCATGTGGGCCCACCACTCCCCTGCCAAACTCATCAACATCATCACCACCGTCACCACGGCAAACAACCTGATCATGCGGTTTGAAAACCAAGACCTCGAATCCCTGAAACTGGGAAAAGGCTTGGTCAACAAACTGGACTATGCCCTCGACGCCGTATCGGTCATACTGGTGCCTCATCTCGATAAAATCTACAACGAAATGATGCGCAGGGCCGCGGGCCGCGGGGAGGATCCCCACAAGTGGGCAAACCCCGCGCTCTACGGGCAGTGGATACTTACGGGCTTTGCTTCCGCATACAACCCTGTTTTTAACAGCGTTCAGGATTTCAACGGTTTTGTGCGGCTGTTTTACGCCTCCTTTCACCCGGAATACAACGGCGGTCGGGAAATGGTGTATCCCAATCCGATCGGGTTGTTCATCACCACTTCCAAAGGGGAACTCCTCGGGTTTCACGCGGTATCCCTGCTCCGTGTGGCCGAAAATCCCGAAGGCGGCGAAATGCGGGCTTACTTTTTGAATCCCAACAATGAAGGACGACAAGATTGGGGGCAGGGCATCAAACCCAACGTATTCGGACACGGGGAGCGCTACGGCGAGTCTTCACTGCCCGTTGATCATTTTGCGGCGCGCACTTATGCATACCACTTCAATCCCCTCTACGAACGTGCGCGCATGAACCTGGTGCCCGATGAAACGGTTAAAGAAATAACCCGACTCGCGAAAGAAAGCTGGGGAAAAGCTTACACGTGGAGCGATATCAAAAAAGAATGGTAAGTCACTCATCGAGGATTGAGCTGAGCCAATCCGCCCTGAAAGCGAACATCAACTTCCTGAGGAAGAAAATAGGTACTGACGTGCGCATCTCCTGCGTGGTGAAAGCCAATGCCTACGGACACGGCATATCCTGCTATGTGCCGATGGCTGAGAAGTGCGGGATAGACCACTTTTCGGTGGCCTCCGGCTTTGAGGCGGAAGAGGTGCTGGAAGTATGCAAACCGGAAACCCGAATCATGATCATGGGTATCCTCTACGACCGCGATATTCCCTGGGCGATTGAAAACGGCATCGAATTTTACGTCTTTAACGTGGAGCGAATGCAGCGCGTAATCGAAATTGCACGCGAGCTGGGGATTCCCGCACGGATACACCTCGAGGCCGAAACAGGCGCCAACCGAACGGGGCTCACTTTTCAGGAAACGGGGAAGTGCCTTACGCTGATCAAAAAGAACAGCGCCCACGTCGAGTTTGAAGGGCTCTGCACCCATTTCGCCGGGGCCGAAACCTTCGCAAACGACTTTAAGATACAAAAGCAATACCGCACGTTTAACGAGTTTTATGCGCTTTGCAAAAAGCGCAAAGTCCTGCCGAAAATGCGCCATCTGGCCAGTTCGGCCGCGGCCCTGTCCTTTGCGAAATCGCGGTACGAAATGGTACGCGTAGGCGTGGCTCAGTACGGTTTCTGGCCGAGCCCCGATGTTTATTACCACCACCTGAGCGCTAACGGTAAAAATTCGGAGAAGGCTTTGCGCCGAATCTTTTCCTGGAAAACGGATGTGATGGACGTGCGCAAGGTGAGCGAAGGCGAATTTATCGGCTACGGAACTGCCTATCAAGCTACGCGAGACATGACCATCGCCGTGATGCCCTTGGGGTACAGCAACGGCTACCCTCGTGGTCTTTCCAATCGCGGACACGTGCTGATCAAAGGGAAAAAGGCACCGATCACGGGGCTGATCAACATGAACCTGTTCATGGTCGACGTGAGCCACATTCCCGATGTGCAGCCCGGTGAAGAAGTGGTGCTGATCGGTCGGCAGGGAAACGGCACCATCAATGTAGCCTCATTTACGCAGACCACCCAATTGGTCAACCAAGAGATGATGAGCCGGCTGCCGCAGGCCATCCCGCGGAAAGCCGTGCGGTGATTCGACCGCGTTTTTTTCACTTTACCCTGTCGGGAAAAATTAAATGCGCAGGCCTTCTGCCTTCGGGCAACGGCTATTTTTGACCATACGTGCGTCGGAAAAGCCCGTGAAGTGCGGGGCCCGGACCTGTCGGTAAACCTTGTGATCGATGTCTAAACCTGCCCATGCGCGGAAGCGCACCCTCAGAGAAAAAATAACCGCCCCCTTCTTCACCAAAGGCGACCTCCCGATCATGGTGTATCTCACCGTTTTCGGCACGATGGCGCTTCTGTGGTACATGCGGGAGCGCTATGACGGGCTGCCGCTGGATTTTATGATCGAGCTTTTCGGCGTGGCTTTCACCCTCTTCATCATCGACATCATGCTGGTGCGGTCGAAAAACAAACGGTGGAAAGTGGTGCGTGACGACGTGAATTACCTCATTGCTCGCGGGGTGCACCGGCTTCGCGACGGATTGGCGACCAGATTCTTCGGATTCAACCCAGAAACCGACGGCAGCGTATCGCTCACCGATCAGCGCACCGCCTTCTTCGCCGATCTCGGCAACCGCAATGAAGAAGAGATCGCCACCCTCCTGCGCGAACAGGAGGCATTCTCCAATGAAAGCTACGCCTACCTCAATGAGCGCGCAGCGGATATCTGGTCCGTCCTGAACATGAAGTATGCAGAGTATTTCCCGCCCGAGCTGGTGTCACAGCTCATCAGCCTCCACATTTGCCTCAAAGATGCGGGCGGGCACATCCGTCAATACCGAAAATCGGAGCGCTTCGTCGAGAAAAAGGAATTTTATCGCACCGCCGCTATCACGGGTCTGTGCGACACCCTCGGAAAAGCCGTCCGCCTGCTGAATGCATTGAAGGATGCGGGATTTTCCGAGCCGGTCAGGGATTACCTCTCGGGGTCCGAAAGGTGAATATCCCGCAAGTCGGCTGCTCGGGCCGGAATCCGAAGACCCGGGCAGAGGCCGGCACCGGCAGCTATATCAGCCATCAGAGCCGCATCCCCAAAACGCTCCCGGTTGCCTGACCTGACAGGTTTTGAACTCCTGTCAGGTCTAAGCCGAAGCGGACTGTGACCCTTCTTACTTTTGCCAATGCTTAGACCATACGGGTTTCGGAAACCCGTCAGGTCACCCGGGCGCGAACGTTTCTCGTTCTGATCAACCTTTTGCCGATGCCCACGGTTGTCGCTGTGGGCTTGGCGGTTCTTCAACCGGACTCAAAAAGCCCGCAAGGAGCGCCCGGAGGCCATTTCCAAAATGTTCAATCTCGTGACAAGAAAGACGTATAATACCTTCCCGGTTTGGGCCCGGATTTCCGCCTTCTCGAAGAGGCGCCCTTACAGGCCGAATCCGTTTTACATTCCTTTGCTGTTGATTAGCTTTTGTCGTCTTACCCCGGGACCGCTGAATCGGGTCCGGTAACCGAGCACAAGCTCTACCCCGCCCTGACCGTTGTTGGCGCGCGAGAGACCGGAGGTGGTGAAATCATAGCTGATTCCCAAAGAGAAATCGTAGTAATTCACCCGTCCGATGAAGTAAACCGCATCTTGGTAGCGGTAGTAAGCGCCTGCATTTGTGGAGAGGTTGTTTCGGAAATCTGTGAATTGGGTGCGGTCCCAAAGGGAGAACTCCACCTCACCGCCTACGTCAATGATCCTGTTTGGCCCTTGCCATACCATAAAGACATTGGGCAGAAAAGTCATGTTGGCATCGGGACGCCGAATACTCATTCCGGAGTGAAAAACCACTTTCCTGAAAAGGGGATGCTCATCGCCGATCAGTTCTACGCGCGGCGCATTGGCATTAAGCAGTGATGCACCCACAAGGAGGCGGGTGTCCTCATCAATGGATTTGAACCACACCGCACCCGCTCCGAGTACAATATTGTCTTCGGCCATCATGCCTACAAAGGGCTCTCCGCTCGCCAATCCGGGATTGAATCCCGAGCCGGCCCACTGATTTTCCCAAGTAGCATTTGAAAAGTCGAGCGAGCGCTGCATATATGCGCCTTGCAGGCCGAATGAGATATAATTCGGGTTGGCATCGGAGCCGCCCAAATCAAGGGCATAAGATACCGAACCCGCGATGTGGAGGGTATTAAAATTCACGGTGCCCGAATTGTCGCTTACTACGTGCAGACCCACACCGAGAAAATTTTTGTCATAGGCATCATCGGTGAGTTTGATCGGCATATCTGCCGTGAAGGCCATGGTGCGGAAAGGCTCTGAAAGTGCACTGTACTGGTTGCGGTAGTTTACCATACTGCGGAAATCCCCTTCGAAAGCTCCTGCAGTAGCGGGATTGTAGGTAATGGGTGCGGCAAAGAATTGCGAGAAGTGATAGTCTTGCTGAGATACCGCTGCCCCGCCTGCACTGAGTGCGACAACCGTTAACAGAATATTGCGTAGCGTTTTTATCATATAAAATCCCCCTATCGTACCAGTGTTACATCCCCTGTGAGTCGCTCTTGTCTGCCCTCCGCAAAGCGCACGTCGAGCACCCAAACGAAAGTGCCCGGGTTTAGCGGTCGACCGTTTTGTGTTCCGTCCCATCCATCGGATTGCCGAGTAGATTCAAATACCAGTTGTCCGTAGCGGTTGTACACTTGGAAATTCATTCGCGTGATGCCCTGCCCGAGTACACGGAGCACGTCGTTTCTGCCGTCACCGTTCGGAGAAAAGGCCGAAGGCACACCCACCGCTTGAGCGAAATTGACAAATACGGTGACCGTATCGGTAGTCTTACAGCCCCCGGGCTCTTTGTAGCTTACGATATATGTTATAGTTTCCCTCGGGCGAGAAGTAACCTCTTGCCTCCTGAAATTGTCCACGAGGTCGAAAGGCTGCCATTCGAAATCTCCCTGCGGATTGGGGTTTCCCGCAATATTCGCAGTAAGCGTCACGAGCGCTCCCGAAGTAATCGTTTGGTCGGGACCGGCGCTCAATCCCGGATTCGGTGCCACGAAAATGTTGTGTACGACAGGTGTGGCCGAGCCTGCCACGTTGGAGGCCTCTACGATGACGGCGTAATTGCCCTCTTCGGGAAAACAGATGATTCCCGGATTGAAAGCGGTACTCGTTTGAGGATTGCCTCCGGTGAACGTCCAATTCACATCAATCGCATCGGTAAAATCCCCTGTGATGTTTGCACAGTCTCCGGCACAGATGGTGTCAGGAATATTAACCGAGATCTGAGGTCGACAAGAAGCATCGTTCACTACGGTCACCACATTATTGAAGACACGGGTGCTGTCTCCGCCCGCTCCGCTCACCGTCAGCGACGCAGAGTACGTGCCGGGGGAATTGTAGCAAACGGTAGGATTGGTCTCATCGGAAGTCAGCGGATTCCCGCCCTGAAAGCTCCATTCAACAGCGTTGATTCCCAGCCCGGTGCTTACGCTCGAAAATTGGACACATTTTCCGGCACAAACCGTGTCTGCACTCACCTCTATGCGCGGTACGGGCTTGTTGATGCATTGGGTCACGGTGATGAAATTCGTGAATACTTCAGAGTCGATCTGACCGAATTCATTGGAGGCGGTCAGCGTTACGTTGAATGTACCGGGAGTGTCATAGCAAACTACTTGCGGGTTTTGATCGGTCGATACAGCCGAATTGATGTCTGAAACCCCTTGAAAAACCCAGAGGTACTCATCAATCAGACCCAGCGATTCGCTGGTAAAGTCGACACAATCGCCGGTGCAAATATCTGTTTGGCTCGCATTGATCCCCACTTGAGGCGGACCCGTACACGGATCTACGGTGATTTGAATGGTCTTGGTAATTGCCGAGAGGCCCTCTTGGTCTTCCGCCGCCAGAGTGACGGTATAGGTGCCGGGATTCTCGTAGCACACGAGCGGATTTTGCTGGGTAGAACTTGCGAAAACAGTCTCCCCTTCAGCTTGACCGCCCGGCAAATCCCATTGCCAAGCAAATACCGTGAAATCAGAAGTGGACAGATCGGTGAATTGAATACACTCTCCGGGACAAATGACCATGCGGGAAGCTTCAAAATCCACATCGGGACCGGTGCAGTCAATCACTTGAATAAAGTTGTTCAGAGTTTCCTCCGATGTTCCGTCGTCATCAACAGCTTCGAGGGTGACATCATAAAATCCGAATTCAGTCAAACAAATATTGGTCGGATTCTGCTCATTGCTTACCGTCTCCTCCCCGCTCGGTGAGGTGAAGGTCCAGGTCCATTCGCTGATATTATTTCCCGTGCTGAGGTCGGTAAAATCAAAGCATTC